>CAYHHA010000022.1:12366-29213 GCA_964356315.1 uncultured Gammaproteobacteria bacterium | reverse complement strand
GTTCTTTACAATGGTATGTAGTAATAAATGGTGAAATTTCTTGCCTGCCTGGGTCATTCCAGTTTGTAAGTATATAGCCTATATACCTTGTAGTAGCTATCCCTGTCGCGTATTTCAAGCTGGGGCTCACCCATAAAAATTTATCATGAAATTGATCATCATGTGGTAAAAAATCCGGTGAATTCACAAATTCAGAAATTGAAATACCCGATCGAACGCGAACAAGAGGTTTTTCATTGCGTGGAGAAAGAAAGCCTCTGTATAAATTCATAGCCTATAATTATATCATATAATAACAATAAGCTCGAAATATTGAAGTCTAAAGACGGTATAATGCGTTGATATGCGGAAAAAATCAAATTCGATGGACGTTGTGTAGTAAAGATGCCTGTGCGCAAATATATCGAAGATCACAGCTATTGATATGGCTCGCTAACTTGAAAAATCTATCCAAATGGAGTCTCTCGTCCGAAGATGGACACGAGTACTTTGATCTTTCCTTTTTCCTCATCGATAGAATCGATAGCGTCAAAGTTGTTTAATGATCAAGGTAGTTCAGCCTGAGAAATAGATTTAGCAAGCGCTTCGGTTGCCGCTGCTGGTACTCCAATTTGACCACCGATTGATATTGCTGTTAACATAGCTCTGGATACATCTTGTCCAGTTGAAGGGTCATAGCTCTTGTCAGAAGGCCATCCTGATCCATTTGCAGTAAGTGTAAGTTCCTCTATACAGGTTTCCACTCTTTTTTCCGAGCCTACACCATAGGGGAGCGTTCCTTTATTCACAAGCTCATCTATCCACACCAGACAAATCTCAGTTGCAAGAGGTTGATAGTTTGGTGGTACCGCTGTAGGCGTTGGTTGGGCTTCTGGGCCACCAAATGAGCAACCCGCCTCAACCAGAGAAATGCCTATTATGAATACATAAAAAGCTTTTCGAAAATTCATCCCTATAGTATAACATATACTATGGGATATGTCAATGGAGGTCTAGAGTTTAGAAACCTGCAAGAAGTCGAGCTCCACAGGTGTCTCGCGTCCGAAGATAGACACGAGCACTTTGATCTTTCCTTTTTCCTCATCGATAGAATCGATAGCGCCAAGGAAGTCTGCAAATGGGCCATCCACGATCTTGACAGCTTCTCCGACGGAGAAGGATGTCTTGTATTTTGGAGCTTCCAGTTGCATGAATTTCAAAATCGTTGCGACTTCTGATTCAGAAATAGGAGTTGGTTTGTTTCCGACGCCTACAAATGCCGTTACGCCCTGTGTAGTGCGTACAGCAAGCCATGAGTCATCTTCAAGAAGCATCTTTACCAAAATGTATCCTGGGAAGATCTTTTCTTTTTGTTCTTCTTTTTTACCATGTTTGACGGTGACGATATTGCGGGTAGGGACAACGATATCAAATATTTTGTCCTGCAATTTCATCGTTTCAATGCGTTGTTTGAGGTTCGCGGATACTTTGTTTTCATGGCCAGAATAGGTATGGACGACGTACCATTTCGCATTGGAGGGGGCGACACGAGGCACAACGTCTTCCACTACTGGAGGCGCGCTTGGGTGTACGTAGCCTTCTTTTTGTTCTTCTGGTTGGGTTGCTTTTTTGTCGTTCATAGGTGCTTGATACTGGAATATGGATAGAAAGAGTAGTGTAAATGATATTTATCATTCACTATCTTTCGGATTCAACATCCACTATCTATTATTTTATAATCATTTTCTGTGCCTGTACGAGAATCGCATCGAGTCCGCCGATAAAAATACCGACGATAATCGATAGAGCGATAACAACTGCGGTCAGCTTCATGGTTTCTTCTCTCGAAGGCCATGTAACTTTTTTCAGTTCCGAAACTACTTCTCGGAAAAATTGTACCGGATTTACGGTTGGAACTTTAACGGCAGTTTTCGTTTCCATAGACACAAGTATACTCGAAATATCCTTCTTCGCCAATGCTTCGGAAGGATCATAGGTAGTGGCTTCGCTCATTGTAGCGTAAACAATACCTAAGAAAAACCCCCTCGTGGGGATGACTGTACTATATCAAATTGCATGGGCAATGTAAAGTACATTAGCTCTAATTGCCTCCACAACGCATAGCGCTGTACATTGCTACGACTCGACTTGTATCCGCGCTACAGATGCGATTGCCGTACTGAAGGCGAGCAAGCGCTGCTCTATCTGCTTTCCACACACCACACGATCCTGGTGGATCTCCACCTTGGTATACTGTTGTCGCTGGGTATCCGCTTACAGCAGGACATGATAGTGGAATGCCTGGGACATACAAATGACTTTGATCTTCTCCAAGTCCGCGCGCGGCCATAAATGCGGCGTCAACAAAGTTACAGGAGCTGACATTTTTTAAATTTATCTTAGCGAACTCTGACTTTGTTTTCGGATCCTTGAGGAGATTTTTATATGGTCCATCTGAACTCATATATTTCTCCCACCATTTATCGATAAATCCAAATGGGCCTTTAGCTCCCGTGACTGGGTGTCCAAATGCATCGCAACTCGGCATAGGCTTTTTTACTTTGCAATCACTGAATTTTTTTATAGTTTCGTCGCTACTCCATGTCCATACCTCTGGATGTTCAAACGATCCTTCATGTAGCATTGTTGCCACCAGCATAGAGGCTGGGACATGATAGGTGTCCGCGGCGGCTTCGAGTACTTTTATAGCAAGCGGGGATAATCCATTTGGAACGGCTTTCGCCTCAAGATTTGGTGTGAGAAAGCTTTTGAGTGCTCCCGCATTGCAGAGCTTGCATGACGCTTCTTTTGGTTTTATTTTCTCAATAATATCTATGGCGCATTCTTTGTCCTCATCTGTCGGCGCGGATTCTGGTGGAACACACGGATCATTAGGATCCTGAATTTCTTGAGGGGTAATCGAACAGTTAAAAGACTTTAACACTTCTCTTCGAAGAGCCTCGAGATAATACACAGATTTTTCGCTTGTAACCTCACATCCATAACACAAAGGGATTTTAAGGGTGTGATCTTGAGTGTTCGTGCCATTTCTTTTGGTGAAATTGGTCAATTCACTTGGTATTCTTGTAAGCGTGAAGCCTTCTTTTTCTCCATTTGGGCCTTGGCCGAATTCTGTATTTACCTCATCTGCTGCAGGAAGATTGTTGGAGAATAGCGTATGCGCATCTTTGCCGCATTTTAGATCGCAACTTTTTGGCTTCATTTTCCCAGGATGTTTTGGATCTGGCTGGGGCGGGGTCGCCATACACTCATCATATTTCTGTAGTGCTCCTGCAGAGCAGAATTCGCTTGCAGTAAATACGTTTCTATCTGTTCCATTGTATTTCTCTTCGTTGTCTCCCATCTCATACATATTTTTGATAGGGTCTCCTTCCATCTGAGTGCCACAAGGAAGGCCATTTTGCGGGGTAACTGTCTCATCTGGGAGCGTATTGAAGAGATCATATCCCGAAAGAGGAAGTTTACCAACTGACATAGTCGAATGTAGCACTTTCGATCCACCTCTGAGTTTGTTCCAGCCAATTGCATCTGGTTGAAATACCCCTTCATCCGGAACATGCTCATTGCCACCCTCCTCATCGTAGTAACAATTCTTGTGATTTGCCGTCAGATGCTGAACATAGGTGATAAGTTTCATATTGCCGAGTTGGATCTCATATGGGGTTAACTTTACCGCAGCCTCCTCGATCATGTTGCCTTCAGGTCCAGCGTTTATAGTTTTAATCGTGTGTTTTTGCTGAAATGTTTGTCCTTCAAGCAGAGGAGTAAGTACTTGTGTTTTGGAAGCAAATGTCAATGCATAGTTCCAAGGGGCTATGCTCGATACCTGAGGTTCTTTTTTGAGTTTATCTGGGATCGGGCCTGGGGCTGTGAGGATATTTATATTATAGGTAGGCTTTTGTATTTCGACGATTGGCTCAATTGGCGCGGGAGTGACCCGGGTTTTCTGTGGGATTTTCACTGGTACTGACTGGGAAGGGGGTGTGGTTCTGGCCTGCAGAGCAAAAAAGGCTGCAAAAAGCACAAATCCAATAATAAAAAAGGGATTGGATGGTTTTGGTTTTTCTTGTCCGTGCCCGTTATCGTCGTGTGACATATAAATCTGTAATGCGCTATCTGTATGATATCAAATTGACAAAGGGGATGAAAGGGAAATACAATTGATAGATGAGCTCAACAAAAATTCGAAAGGCCGTGATACCTGCTGCAGGATTTGGCACCCGTTTTTTGCCCCAGACCAAAGCGATGCCAAAAGAGATGCTTCCGATTGTTGATAAACCGGTCATCCAATATGTTGTAGAAGAATTAGTTGCCTCTGGTATAACCGATATTGTTATCGTCACGGGATGGCACAAACGAGCGATAGAAGATCATTTTGATAATCCAAACGAGCTTATCAAGATGCTCGAAGAGCAAAAGAAGTATGAGCTCATGGAAGAGGTAAAACGAACCGCAGCGCTGGCAAACTTTATCTACATCAGACAAAAAGGCCCGTATGGAAATGGTACACCGGTATTATGTGCAAAGTCTGTGATCGGAAACGAACCGTTCGTCGCAATCTGGGGAGATGAGTTTATTCATTCAACCCCTCCACGCGCGAAGCAGTGTATCGACGTGTTTGAAAAATATGGTGATCCCGTTATCTCTGCAGTCCGCGTGCCAAAAGAAGATGTTTCCCGATATGGCATAGTAGACGCAGTAAATGTCGAAAAAAATATTTGGCAGATCAAACATCTTCTCGAAAAGCCAAAAGCAGATGAAGCTCCATCAAATCTCGCCGCTCACGGATGTTATGTCTTAACTCCCGATATTTTTGAGCATCTGGAAAAGACCCAACCGGGAAAATCTGGAGAAATTTGGCTCACGGATGCGATAAAAGACCTTATGACCACACGACCGGTATATGCCTGTGAAGTGGAAAACGCAAAGTATTACGATACAGGGAATAAACTCGAGTACCTAAAAACCGTTATAGAATTTGCGCTCACACACAAAGAGCTTAATGGAGATTTCAAAGCCTATCTCAAGAGTCTAAAATTTTAATATCGTTGTCATCCCCGACTCCGATAGGGGATCTTTTTTGTAAATACCTTCAGAGAATTTAGCTGTCAATATAGAGGCGCTTTCCCGTAGATAATTACTTTTGTTCCTGGATCCTCTTTCGTAGCTGGGGTAGACCATGCTTTTGCATTGGTGACCATCGGGTTTGCCCATTCATACAGGAGTTTTGCATCGTCATTTTTCATGTTTATACATCCATGACTCATTGGGTGTCCAAAGTTGTTATGCCAGTATGCTCCATGAAAACTATATCCTCTCATTTTTTCGATTTCAGTATTATAAAAGAACATGACATACGGAACATTAGGGAGATAATAATATGTTTGAAGCTCCTTGCTTCCTCCTTGCATAAGTTGACTGCGCACTTTAGTCCAAATGGTAAATTCTCCTGTGGGCGTATATCCCCAAAGCCCTGTTGATACGATAAAGGTGTAGATAAGGCGGTTTCCTTCGTAGGCGTATGTTTTTTGATTGGTAAGGTCTACTTCTATGCGTTTTTCTTTAGCGTTGGTTAGCCCTAACACCTCAGAAATAGGGGTGAACGAAGATGCGACAGGGGGAGTCACTCCTTTGCCATGAAATATTCCAGTTGATTCAAATGTTGGAATAGGTGCGAGTTCTCCGCGGATAAGGGAGTCGAGGCCTGATTTATCTGCAAGCGCCTCTGCTTGTATTGGCTTACTATAGAATCTAGAAAAAGCGGAGACGCCAAACAATACAATGGAGAAAAAAACAAAAAAATATACCGGCGCGTGTTGCTTCATCATATCGAGTACTACTATGCGGTATGTATCGTCGATTCGTCAATACGATAATTTTATAGATATTTCGCTTGTTCTTATTGCTAAATCTTTATTCGGAATGACTGATTTAACTGGTCCATACGGAGTCATTCGGGTTGCAAACGAGAAGTACGTGGGATACCATGAATACATGCACGCTGTTTCTTTTCGCCTAAAAACTATTCTCCATATCATCTGGCATCTGAAACATGAACTCATCCATATCCTTCTGGGAGTTGCCTGGGTTAGTATGCTTCATAGTATCTGGCAATCGACGGTGTTTGAGTGGGTTGGCATCTCGATTTTAGGGAGCCTTATCCCCGATATCGATCACCTTATTTACTTTTTTACCTATGGCAGAAATGATGCGTACACGAAACAAATTTTTTCTTTGCTCAGAAAAAAAGAATGGAAAAAAGTAGTAGTCTTTATAGAAATTGGTCATAAACACAATACAAATTTATCCTTTCATAATATATATGTTGTATCCACTCTTGTCGCAATGACCGGTGTATTATACTATCTGGATTACCGATTCTTGGCAGTATTTGTCGGGTCTATGGTAACGCATTTTCTATTTGATATTGGAGAAGATCTCGCTTTACTTGGGTACATAAACAAAAATTGGACCAGATTTGGTCCGCCGAAAAAATATTTTTAGCTCCTATGACGATCCACTTTATAACACATCAGATAACCGGAAAAGGAAGAGGAAAGTTTATGGGATTTCCCACCATAAATATGGTTGTGCCGAAGGACTTTGAATTGGAGTATGGCGTATACGCCGTATGGGTAAAGCTCGATGATTTGTCTTTTCGAGGTGCTATGCACTGGGGGCCGATTCCGACATTTGACGACGAACACCCAAGTTTAGAAGTATTTTTGTTAGGGCTGGATGGTCAAGATTTATCCAATACCGACACGTCATACATAGAAATCGATGTTGTGGAAAAGTTACGGTCGATAATAAAATTTTCTTCTGTTGTCGAGCTTACGATGCAAATGGAAAAAGATGTTACAGATGCTCGCAGAATCCTCGTTGAATAGTGATTCAATTTAAACGCTTGTTATCGGCACTTGTCCTTGTGGTGGTTGGGGTGGTCCTTTTCTTCTGAGAAGAAGGAATGCAAGTAACATTGCTACTATTCCTCCGATAATCCACCAAATGCGATTAGAGCTCGTATCAACGTTTTCTGTTTCGGCTTCGGGGTACAATGTTGGCTCTGCTTCTGGCTGAATGTTTGGATCTGCAACATCTGGGGTGTCTGATATCACGCTTGTGACGATACGAATAGGCGTTGGTGTGACGGTTCCTTTGCTGGTTATGGTGGCTCGTATTGGGGTTGCGGTAGAGATGCGAATAGGGGTAGCAGTAGGCGTCAATTTTGGTTTAAAAGACAATATCTTTTCACAGGCTCCAGACACTGTTGACCATGTTCCCGTGTTATCTTTTACTTTACATGTTGCCTTGACTGCTCCGAGTGTTGTGTAGTAATGGGTTGTGCTTATTGATCCAAGTTTCCCAACATTTGATTCTACAATTTGTGGAGATGTGCCGTCACCGAACGTAAAGTCAGCGGCGGTAATAGTGCCATCTGTGTCAGATCCAGTGCAAGTGAGTGTGAGAGTGACGGGGATATTTGCAGATGAAGTATTTGACGCAATCGTAGAACATGTCGGAGCGTTGTTCCCAGTCGGCGTACTCGTTGGAGAATTTACGATTTGTGTTGGCGTAGACGCCACGCCGGACGTCGAATACCCTCCGTTTGAAGGAATTCCGAAGAAATCAGTAGCGTCTGATTTTTTTAATAATTTCGTGAGTGATTGATCAAATAAAACTGCTTTATTAGAAAAAGGGTGTTGCGAAGTAAATACAAGAGTAGCGAGCTTTGTGTCCGTGTTAACTGCATAACCCTCTGCATTCAAGTTTAACGCCATAAGCTCGATTGTTGTCGTTGTCCCCGTTGTCGTTACGGTCTTGATTGGAAACGACCAGCCTGCATCGCTCAAAGCAGTGTTGACTTGGATAGTTGCTTGGAGATCGACAGGACTTGCAACGGTAAACGAAAGGACAGCTTGGACGCCAGATACCGCGATATTGGCAGTATTAAACAAAAGGTCCACCGATGTCGTTGTTCCTATCGGGAGTGTTGTGTTTGCAGGAGATAACAGTATTTTCCCTGCGCCTCCTGTGACTGTAGCGTATGTCTTGGGCGGGGCAACACAAAACATGCCAGCGAGTGTGATAGCTAAGATAGCGCAGAAGATTTTGGTTGGGCAGAGAGATTTCATAGTTATTCTGGATCTCCTATTTTTTGCAGAGCAGTCAGATTTGTAAGTAGCAGTGCGATATCATTTATCGAAATCTGAGCATCTCCGTTGAGATCATATTTATTGTTTCCGGTGGTAGCAGGGATAGTGAGGCCTGATGTCATCGAGAAATTGGCCATCAAAAGGCCATAATCCTGAAGCTCAAGGATGTTATTGGTATCAAAATCTCCCACCTTTAGCATGTCTGTTGCTGTATTTTTTGTGATTATATTCGTAATTCCAGGAGCAAGCGTGATCCCAGAGAATTTTTTGCGGAGCCGGGAAGTTTCTTTTATGGAAATAGTGCAAGTAGAAGAGTTAGGTACTACAGATGTTGCTGGAAAAAGCTCATTAAAATAATACGCTGACGATGCAGAATTCCATACCAGTGACTTATCCGTGAATGTTTCTGTAAATGTACCACAGGTCACAACGGTCTTCGTAGCGACTTTGGCCCCTTTGTCTGCTGAGATTCCCTGAAGCTGGACAAGTATTCCCAGTCGAGTACGTGGAGTAAAGGAAATACTATTGCTTACAAGGCTTGTGTTGGTGGCATTGACTACTTTGACGTCATTGCCTGCGCCCTCTGGTACTTTTACAATCATTTGTGTGTTCGATCTGGATACGTAATCTGCCGTTGCAACCGCTACTGTTCCGAACTTTACAATTGTTCCCAGGAGATTTGACCCAGTGAGTAGTATCTGTGCTCCTGCTGTTCCTTCAGATGGGGTTATCGCGGTGATATGCGGTGTTGCATCTACAGAGAAATGTCGTAGAGATGTTGCGATGTTTCCCTCGGGATCTTTCACCGATATGGTCAAGGTATGAGCTCCGTGGTTGAGGGTTTTGCTTATGACCGCAGATCCTCCAGCAAAGGGTATATATGCTCCAGCGACTTGGGCATCGAATGTATATGTCCAGGTAAGTGGGGTAAATACGTTAGCTTGGCGAATTGGCCTATCAGAGGCACTAAAGCTAAACGATACATCCGCATCTGTGGTTGTGCCATTTTCGTCTATGGTACTTGCCAGAGCGATAAGTGGTGTTTCCGTCTCGGTTGCGACCGTGATTGTCACTGGGTCTATCGTTTTTAGCACATCCAGTCCCGTAACTTTATCGGTAATTTGCGATCGTTGCGTATCATGCTGGATAAGATAGGTTCCAACTCTGTTTGCTAAAAAATTTATCTGTGCAAATTTTTGACCTGATGTGTTGCTGTATCCTTCTGCAGTCGAAGTCACTGCGCTAAAGTCAATATCGACTGCGCCGTTTGTCGTCGGGTACTGAGTAACGACATTTACATTGGTAATCAAATCTGGGTCTAGTGTTGCGGAGAACGATTGTATTTGTTTGCCGGTTGCTGTGGTGTTGTTGTCCAGTACATCTATGCCTGGGACATCTGTGGTAAATGGATACGAAAGCCTGAATCCTGCTCCAGAGATGGCTTTTCCACCAGTGTTGAGCATCATATCTAGTCTAAAATAATCACCGACATAATACTGATGGGTGGTTGGCGATAAAATAATTTCTGCAGTTCCTGTTGGTGTACTTGCGCGGTTTCTCATGTCGAATTTCCCACCGCTTTGTTTTGTACTGGATGTAACAACAACAAGAATTCCCAAGATGACAAGAAGTACTGGGAAAAGGAGGAGAGAGGATTTGATTTTTTTATGCGTACCCATACGTTCAAGTACAGCTTCCCACACTCATATAATCGTGTCAATATATCGATCCGTAGGATGTATGGTATGTTACAATATCGACATGAAAAATGATTCGATAACCGCAATAGAGGGCCTACGAGTAGGACATGCTCACGATGCTCAAGCCATAACAGGGTGCACAGTTCTCTTGTGTGAAAAAGGGGCAGTTGCGGGTGTCGATCAACGGGGAGGTGCTCCAGGGACAAGGGAAACGGATTTGCTTTCGCCAATGCATCTCGTGCAAAACGTTCACGGCATACTTCTGTCTGGTGGTAGTGCGTTTGGTTTGGATGCTGCGGGCGGAGTGATGAGATTCTTGGAAGAAAGGCATATTGGATTTAATACGGGTGTTGCCCGTGTGCCAATCGTGCCTGCTGCGGTTATTTATGATCTGGGAATTGGAAGCGCCACACGAAGACCTGATGCAAAGATGGGATATACCGCATGCGTCAATGCGTCAACGGTATCCGTGCGACAGGGCAATGAGGGAGCGGGGACAGGTGCTACCGTCGGCGGGATGTATGGACCGAAATTTCAAATGAAAGGCGGGATAGGAAGTGCAGTTGTAGAGTTGGGTGGCGGACTGAGGGTTGGGGCGCTTATGGTGGTCAATTGTTTTGGGGATGTCATAGATGATCAAACGAATCAAATCATCGCAGGAGCTAGAAAGCCAATTCATGGAAAGTCATTTGCAAATACCCTCGAGTCGTTAAAAACACTCCCGGGAAAAATGATATTGAAGTTTGCAGGAAGAAACACAGTGATCGGTGTGGTGGCAACAAATGCGAGGCTTACCAAAGAAGAGGCAAATAAAGTAGCCCAAATGGCGCACGATGGGATAGCCAGGACGATTAGGCCTGCGCATACCATGCTTGATGGAGATACGATTTTTTCGCTTGCGACGGGAAAAAAGAGAGGAGATGTAAATCTCATTGGTGCGTACGGCGCCGGGGTGGTGGCAACAGCCATTGTAAACGCAATACAGCATGCACACACTAGTAGCGGTTGTCCATCTTCAGGGGAATTTCTACGTCGCCAAGCAAAATAGTATCGATGTTTGGGTATTGAAGCGTTGAAAGTATCGGGGTATGCTGTATGTATCGCCGAAATGAAATATGTTTACTTCTGACCCAGCGCTTCTTAATTCTATTTTTGAATCCATGCCAATTGGCTTGGATGTTGTAGATGAAAATCTCAATATTTTACAGATGAATCCCTATTTTCAAAAAATATTTGGCACGGATGCAATTGGGAAAAATGCTACGAAGTGTACAAGGACAACAAAAAACAGTGTGATGATTGTCCGATGAAAAAAGCTTTAGATCTGTCACAATCAAAACATATTAACGTTGATGGAAAGACATTTCGGATAGACCATACTGTTATCTTATATAAGGACAGAAAAGCTATTGTAGAAATCTTCACCGATCTCACAGAGATTATTCAAATGAAAAAAGAGTTACAGGTAAAGAATGTAATCTGGAGAGGTTAAATAAAGTAATGGTTCATAGAGAGTTACGAATGATAGAGCTAAAGAAAGAGCTAGAAGCACTTCAGAAGAAATCGTTGTAATCTTGCGTTTTTGTTACCATGATACAGAAAATTACTAGTGGAGACCTTATTTAGCAGGGCCACGTTGAGTCGTCCCGCCTCTCGCGAGAGGCTGGGTGGAGACCTCATTGCAGGGCTTGGTAAACTACGTTGGAGCGTATTATCAATCCAATTTCGTATACGCGTTCGCATAATTCTTTTTAACTCGAACAGATGATCGTTTCTGCTTATTGCTCTTTAACGTCAGGTCTTTTCGCGGGCATATCAAAAGGCCATTTTTCGCCAGGCTCACTTTCAAGCATCATACGTTCTCGGACAGTTTTAATGGTATATTTTAGATCATCCATTCGTTTTAGTTGAGTTTTAACGATCTGTGCGCCTATTAGGTATCGAAGAAACGTGCCTTTTTCCAATAATTGATTCGTAAGTTGTTCATTTTGAACCGAGTCCAGAACAACTAGACTATCACTACCACTAAGACTTCTTACAGGATTATTACTACTATGATTGACTGCTTCTCCTTGTATTGCTGATCCCCACACAGCTCCATTACGTGACATGATATAAATCATATTAGGTTCTTGGGGCATGACCTCTCGTTCCTTCAGTTCTGTAACAACTTCAGGTGATGTTTCTGGTTCGGGGTAATAATTTGGAGAACCATATACTGCATCTGCAGCAATTCTTACTGCTTCATTAAAGTCGATAATTTCTAAATCTGCTTCTTCGCGAAGTTGGGGTAATGGAGATATGAGTTTTTTCACCTTTCCTGGTTCAATAAAACCAGCAGCCTCTAGGCCAACCGCTAGTTCATATCCCATTTCGTTTTCAACTGAAATGGCATAACTTTGAAATGAGTCAATTTCTTCTGGTGTAAAGAGTGCGGCCAATAGTGGTAATTTTTCTCGATCCTGTTCTGATATTGGTATTCCTGATTCGATAAAAACTTTTTGAGCTGCCTCTGCAACAACCTCTGCTACTGATCTGCTTATCCCTGCTTCTCGTTGTGTGAAATCATCGAATGTTTCATCATCATGCCAAAATGGTGTAAATGTGTCGGACTCGATTCTTCCAAATGCTTTGAATGCATCAGGTGTTAAGTCTACAGTAGGGATATTATATTCACCTTTTCCAAGCAATTTTTCTATTCTTTCTCGTAGGCAATCAGGGGCTGATTGGCTCAATACTATTACATTTCCTCTTTCACCTGGTAGTGGTTCATGTCCATCATTCATAGATTTAATATGGATACATTTACGCTCGGAACGGCATGTATTGTAACAATAGTATCATATATAAAGTTGTTTTATTCCGCTAATTGATGCTCTTATATAGTTATCATCGTTTTGTATGAATGTTCTGTTATATGCTTCATCTACAGCGATTTCTAGTTCTTCAACGAAGTTTGTATTGGCTATTGCTATATGTCCATTGTCCGAAAGAAAGATGGGTGGTGACTTTGATTTTACACCAGTTACTTGGTCAATTATAATCCCTTCTTTTGCGATAATACTGGGAATCGTATAGATAATACCATGTGTGGTTTTGCTTACTCGTGGGCTATATTTATGCATCATGGAATGACGTAAATGTTCGTAGATACCACGCCCAGTCTGTCTTGTTAGATGAATATTAAGTTGTTGTAGATATGTGTGTGATTTGAAAGCAAAAAGGCACCTGTAAAATCGCCTAGATTCGTTTTTACCACGCTCTTTCGTCAATGGTGGCAAAAAATGTCCGACCACTTCAGTATAGGTAAAGCAACCGAGAGTGGTGAGGAAGTTCGTGTTCGCTTCGATGGATCGCTTCAGATCGTTAATCATCCATCCTTTGATTCTATCTACATAGAATGCTTTTGCTTCAATTAGTGCATCCGTGTCGTTCATATACGCAACTTTTTCTTAGCGTATAATAACACTATGAACGATGTGAATAATATTAGCGGTATGTCAGTTGAGCAAAACATGTTCATCTCTTTTTGGATTTCGAACGGATTTAATGCAACGAAAGCGTATCAGGCAATGCGTCCCGATGTGACAGATGCGAGTGCTGCAGCGCTGGGGAGTCGCATGTTAAGAAAAGTTAATATTGCGGAGCTTCTAGCAGTGCGTGGATTGGATGCGTCAGTGTATATTCAAGGGCTGATTGATGGAATGAAAGCCATGAAAACTAGCACCAACGGAGTTACAGAGCCTGATTACAAGGCGCGACAATATTACCATCAGGCTTTAGGAAGGTTACTGGACATCGATAACAATCAGGTAATTACACCGATTGAAAACATGAGAGAAAAGATGGATAGTTTGCGTGAGAGATATATGGTAAAAAACTGATTTTTTATTCTTAAAATGTATATGAAGATAGATGAATATGTGAATCCGATGGATGAACTTAACGATAGCAATAGCAACTACCCTAATTGGCGAATAAAAGGAAAACATAACGATGCTAAACGTAAGGAGCTTGAAGAAAAGTTTGGTCGTTTTATAGATACAGGTAGCATAGATGAGATGAAGGGTATAGAAACTGCTCGCATAACGGCGTCTGAACATGCAAAATCGTTAATAAAACATAGCGGCATCCTTGCCAAAAAACAACGTCGACTCATGCTGCTGCTTGTGGATTATAAGGTTCATAAGAAGGTTGAGATTATCAATAGAGTGAAAACGACAAGAAAAGGTCTTAAAAGTTTGGTACGAGATACTCGAAGGAAGGTTGGGAAAATGGGATTTATCATAAAAGGAATATATAAAGCACCTGGCGGGTATCAGCTGTTCAAAAAACACACATCTTCTAGATGATTATTAGCTTCGAAATCTTCAAGAACTCGAAAAAATCTTCCATAATTTGAATCTAAAAACGCACTATTCTCTCGTGCATTATCGTTATTGTCTTGCCATAATGCTCCAAAGTATGCAAAGCACAGGTAATCGATCAACTCATTCATGGCTTTCTGACGATTTGATAGTGGCGGTTCGGACTCTATACGAGCCGCGTTATGGTCGTTCATTGCTTGATGCTGAGGTTGTTGATATAGCTGAAAATCTTTCGGGTGTTGTCGAAACATTATTGAAATGGAAAGAAAATGTATATGGCAGTACAAGAGTTTGAAACTAAAGACCTACAAATCGCTGGTTTACTTTATGCGTGTGGTAAGCCATTGGAGCGTCTAAATCGCGAAAGTGGTGTGTGTTGGTTCTTTTTTGGTGATAAAACCGATTGTGAACGAATACAGCGTCAGTATTACGCCCGCTCAGCATCGATTGATGCGCTGACGTATGCTGATGCCCTTAGAACACTGAAAAGCATGATTTTTTCTCGTATGTAAATCAAAATGAAATGAATATGGAAATCTACCTAAAGAAACCAATCATAAGAATCGAGACACATTTACGACTTCCGAAAGAACGATCGGACAATATCCTTGCGTTTGTAGAACTTTGGCAAATGGATGAAGATAGCCAGGTGATTTTCAAACAAAGAGGTTTCACTCTACGAAAAAAGGAGTTTAGAGGTGTGGAGAAGATTACTGTGGTACCACCAGCTTTCCATTCAAAAAAATCTAAATCTGGTTTTCAGGTTTCATTCATCATCGAGCATATAGAGTTGTTTCGCGATATAACGCAGAAGATAATCGACGAATATAATAGCGCGATTGGCGGTGGATCGTTGCCGCCGAATGAGGAGGTTGATCTCGATGATATTCCGATATAACAACATATTCTAGTTACTAGAAAAACATTGTTACCATATTGTTACATGTAACTATATATAGTAACTGTAACAATCCTCGTAAGAGAGTAACAATAGTATCAATACAAAAGTTTCAATATTAGTTATTGTTTAGAGTACAATGCAACAGATAATTATATGAATAACAACAAGCTACGCTACATCATCTACACACGAAAATCGCAAGAAAATCGTGATCGTCAAGCCTTATCACTCGAAAGTCAGGTGAATGAGTTAAAAGACTACGCACGGCGAGAAGGGTTAGAGGTTGTGAAAGTGCTGGAAGAAAGCCAGACGGCTTATAAGCCAGGGCGACCTGTTTTTGCAGGCATGATGGATATGTTCAAAGAAGGGTTGGCAAACGCTGTACTTGTGTGGAAACCCGATCGTGTTGCAAGAAACGCGCAGGATGGAGGAGTGTTTATTCAGGCAATAGACGATGGGAAGATAATGGAACTACGGACTCCTTATGAGCGTTTTCAACAAGCCGATAATCGCATGATGTTATATATCCACTTTGGCATGTCAAATGATTACAGTAGGCAGATTTCAGCAAATGTTCGAAGGGGGAACCGCACAAAGTATGCGCGTGGTGAGTTTTGCAATAAAGCCCCTTTGGGTTATCTGAACGCGAAAATCGGAAACTCACGAAACATCATATTCGATGAAATCAAAGGCCCACTAGTAAAACGACTATTCGAGGAGTACTCAACGGGAGCGTTTAGCGTGATGGATATGGTGCGAAAAGCTGACGATTGGGGATTGAAAAGCGTATATGAAAGACCGATTGCAAAAAGCGGAATGTATACACTGCTACAACGCACAGCCTATTACGGTGTGTATGTTCATGCCAAAGAAAGCCATCAAGGAAGTTATCCGCCGCTTATATCAAAAGAGCTGTTTGA
Organism: uncultured Gammaproteobacteria bacterium; assembly: GCA_964356315.1. Taxonomy (GTDB): domain Bacteria; phylum Patescibacteriota; class Microgenomatia; order UBA10105; family UBA927; genus CAYGFH01. The sequence continues at coordinate 13,169 of CAYHHA010000022.1, read as the reverse complement.
TACGGTTCAAGAAGTGCTTGGCGTAAGATCAAAATCTCGTAAAAAGGATTATATTCATGCATTCAAAGGGTTGCTCAAATGTTCGGCTTGCGGGTGTGGGATTACTGCTGAAACCAAGACCAAGTTTTATCGTACCAAAAATCGAACAGGTGTTTATAGTTATTATCGATGTACTCGCCGACGTGGGCCATGTGTGCAAAAGGCAGTCACTGATATTGAACTCGATAAAATGCTTTGTGATATGGTCGTCAATGTTGAACTTGATAAAGAGAGTTGGGATTTGGGCGTCAAACTGCTTCGGGCTAAGTATGAAGCCGAGCTGACACAGCAAGAGGCGATGCGGGACTCAGTGCAACGCGAATACAGTCTGATTGACTCAAAGCTTCAAAAGCTGCTCGATATGCGATTAGATGGCGAAGTTACGATCGATGAATATGCAAAGCTCAAAAAGAACTTCGTTGACCGTAAGGTGCAACTCAATGAAAAGCTCAATGACGATCATTCTGGGAAACTCCAATGGTTAGAACGTGCAGAAGATTTTTTCAAAACCTGTCACAAAGCCATGAACATCATGCGAGGCGATGATATCGGAGCAAAACGGGATTTGATCAGAAAAATCGGTTCGAACCTCTTTTTGAAGGACAAAAAAGTCGAGTTTAGCTTCAAAAAACCTTATGATCTACTACTTGTACCTGGTTCTAAAGATGACTTGCAGGGCCACGTGGAGTCGAACCACGATCAGAGGTTTTGGAGACCCCTATTCTAACCATTGAACTATGGCCCTTCAGAACTTAATTTTATCA
>CAYHHA010000022.1:8909-12266 GCA_964356315.1 uncultured Gammaproteobacteria bacterium | reverse complement strand
TTGTTTGAGTTTTTTCTCACGGGTTTTCGCTGAAATTTCATCTGGATAAGCTTCGTAATATACGAGCTTGGGATGATCCATTCGTATTGTCGTATATGTGTTTCCACGATTATGCTCTTGTATGCGTCGTTTGAGATCTGACGAATACCCGATGTAGATTTTATCGTGTATGTCACGAAGAAGATATACGTAATACATACGAGGGAGGTTTTGGACCCAGCCTTTCGCGAAAGGCTGGGTGGAGACCCCTATTCTAACCATTGAACTATGGCCCTTCAGAACTTAATTTTATCAGGTTTAGACGTTTTATTAAACCGTGATATGAAGATCCGAATTGTTTGAGTTTTTTCTCACGGGTTTTCGCTGAAATTTCATCTGGATAAGCTTCGCAGTAATAATGAATGATCTACGGATAGATTCGAATAGTTTTGAGGGCTTCAGTAAAATCAGGACCATATCCTGCGACAAATACATCCATGCCGATCGTAGAGTTGTAATAGATAAGAGAATCCATTTTTGCACCATCCTTCATCGATTCGGTATGATATATTTTCCCGGAAATCGTACCTATGTTGTTCGAATGTGTTAATTTCAACGATTCTATAGACGAGGCTGGGATGGCAGGTTTTGGAATATCGGCTTGGCACGTTAGGATTATAGAATCTTTCCCATCGTCTCGCACGAAAACAGCACTCCGCGATGATTCATCTGCGATGGAAAAACGCGGAGGATATTCAATCAAAACACCGCACTCTGTATGTGTATATACGCGCGATACAGGCGCGGTAGGTTGCACCATAGGGATTTCAGCATCTGCAGTTGTGGGAGAGGGGGAGGGTACTTGATTTCCAGATTGATCTGACCTCATGGATTTGCCAATATTCACTCCCGTTACAAGCGCAGCGAATACTGCCAAAAGAATAACGAGTGTAAGTGTATTGCGATGCATAAATAGTAGCTTCGTAGCTTAGAAATTAGTAGCTTTGCTATACTCTTTTATCAAGTGATTTACAAAGACCGCTAATCATCTGAGCAATTTCTATTACTTCATTATAAAGCATTTTTTCTTCTTCAGATGTGAGCAAATTTAATGATACCGAAATTTGAATAATAGGAGCTATTTCGAAACATGATCCACGAGATATGATGAGAAAATGGCGGAAGTCTTTTCTCGTTCTGCTACTACCTTCTGCGATATTTAATGGAATCGATAAGGAGGCTCTGCGAAGTTGGTCGGTGATGCCAAATAAATGCTCCTTTGGCCAGCGTTGGGTTAACCGGTAAATTTTCTCAGAAAAAGAGACTGAGCGTTTATAGACAATGAGGGATTCAAAATTAAATACACCATTGCTCATACTCATGAGTATACAATAGATATATATGTTCTGCTTCTTATCGCTAAGCAGACTAAGCGCACAAAGCTTCTATAATTAATCCAGCTTACTTGTCTCTTTGTGGTCTGTGTGCTTTCGGCAATGACGGCAATATTTGCTCATCGCCAGCTTTTCTGGGGTATTAATTTTATTTCGTTTGGTTCGATAGTTTTGGTTTTTGCACACTGTACATTGTAGTGCACAAAGTTCTCGTTGATCTTTTTTTGCCATAATTTATTGTGGTTAGTTGTTTGTCAGAGAAGAGATGAATTCTCGGGTCTCTACGCAAATTTCCTGAACTCTTGTAGTGATTATATCTTATTTATCCAACTTCGCCAAGACCCAAGCACCGTATCGTGCGGTTATTCTGTCTTGTTGTGAAGCCAAGCTTTGATTTTTGGCCATTGTTGCAATAGGACTACTCCAAATAGGACGACAATGACACCGATCATGATTTGCTGAGAATTAACGCCAGACTGATTTGATGGAGCCATCGTCGGAGTCGGGGAGAGTGTCCCTGTAGTCGTTGCGGTAGATGATTCTGTTGACTCGGATATTTTTTCTGATTCCGCAGGCGTAGAGCTTATTTTTATATATTGCGTTGGAGTGAGGGTGACCGTCACAGTTGCTGTTGGTGTAAGCGTTGGGGTTACCGTTGGCGTTGGCGTGCTGGTGGTCGTTGGGCTGGATGTTCCCAACGTGGTAAAAAGCCCTGGAGGAATATAAAGATGGATAAGCGTCGGCGTTGGTGAATTTGTTGGCATAGCTAATGTTGGAATGATGATGTGCGGAATAGTAGGTAGTAACGTAAGTTGAGTATTCATAGTGTGTTTGCGAATATTTTTCGCACTCCTTTGGTGCAAAGTGTATAGCGATATTGCAAATAAATCAAGAGTGAGAGATCAGTCTATCAGATGCGAAAATAGGATTGTTTCGGTAATTTTTTGCGCAAACAAGGTCCGTCCAGCTTCGGAATAATGGATATGATCCCCGCCATTTATATAGAGTAGCTTTCCATCTCCTGAAGAATCCAAGCTGGCATGGTACACATCTGCGAGGGGAAGTTTTTGACTTTTTGCGAATTTCACCGTGGAGTCGAGATACGATTTTATCGTATCAGTTCGTCGTTTTTTATCCTCCAGAGCAAATGCCAATCCAGCAGCTCCATCCCCGAATGCTTTGCTATTAGGAGCTATCGTAGAGGCAATTATGATTGTGACTCCTGGGAGATGAGCCCTGAGCGAATCGACCACTGCCGCAAGTTGGAGCCAGTGCCTATCTAATGCCCCTGCCTCGTACGGATACGGGTTATAGCCAAATGATTCAACGATGACGATATCAGGTCGTGTAGATATAAGTGAAGGGACAGGTTTGCCTAGGTATGAATAACCGCTGGCAATCCGCTCCAAGCCGTAATCGATATTTGTGGCTCCAACTCCGAAGTTGTGAAGCGTAAATGTAGTTGCTGGGTAGACGTCTGTTAGTGCTTTTTTCAGATGGGGGATATCTGGCCCCAACGTATCAATCATTGAATCTCCTAATAACGCTATAGTGTAATGTTTCCTTTTCGAAGTTCGAAGCACCGTTGCGCTCGGTGTTGCCATGGCTGACGGGCTTGCAACCACCGGGTCAGTTGTCGCTCCTAGTATGTTGGAATTTTTTTTGCTGGATATCTGTCCGAATGATACGGCAGGAAACGTCGTCACAGGGTATGACATATTGTCTGGAATTGGAGATATGATCATCTCCGCCGCCAACACCACAACAGAAAAAAGTGAGAACAAACTCATATATCCATCGTTGCATATTTTACCCATTCGAGCAACGCTTGAATCCCAACCGGAGCCTGTGGAGCCGGGAATCCATGTCCCTCGTTTGAAGTGGGCTTGTCCCCGTAGCAATCTGCGCACAGTGAAGGGGAGACCCTCAAATCTATTCTATGAGATGGTCCTATGACGTTTGGAGCCTGGAGCGGGAATCCCTG
>CAYHHA010000022.1:7174-8809 GCA_964356315.1 uncultured Gammaproteobacteria bacterium | reverse complement strand
TAGAATAGTTTTCCACGGGGTGGTCCATTGCCAATCGGAGCCTGGAGCGGGAATCCCTGCCCGCCATCTTTGTTTGAAAGAGGCGTGGGGACCCGCTAGAATAGTTTTCCACGGGGTGGTCCATTGCCAATCGGAGCCTGGAGCGGGAATCGGACCCGCGACCTAGTTCTTACCAAGAACTCGCTCTACCACTGAGCCATCCAGGCGTTTTTGTTATCATCATTCGGATTGAAATTGCCGAATGATCTACCACTGTCTATCCTGATGTCCCCCGAAGGAAGCCATCCAGGCGTTATTTTTCCACTGTCTATCCTGAGGTCCCCCGAAGGAAGCCATCCAGGCAATACAATATGTTGTGATTGTATCAAACTACGATGAATAGTAACAACAGTAATTAGCGTGAATGATTCTTCCTAAAGAATCGACTACTATCGTATCCTGAATTACATATATGAACAAAAATATTTCTGATTCATTTTTTGCATTTGATCTTCCTGATTCTATTATTAAGAGACTATCATTGAGGATTAAGGAAACTGACGGCATAAATTTAGGACAAGGAATTCCTTCATTTGCTACTCCTGATCATATAATTGCCGCAGTTAAAAGAGATCTTGATGACGTTGGTATTGGGGTTTATCCAAACTTCTTAGGTACAGCCGAACTAAGAGCCTCACTCGTCAAGAAAATCTTTGATGTTCACTCCATTAGATTGTCAGAGGAGCAAAATATTTTGATTACCGTCGGAGCTATGGAAGCAACCTCTTCTGCCATTTTGTCTTTAGTGAAAACTGGGGATACCGTTGGAGTAATAACCCCAGACTATTGTAACCATTTTCCTCAAATTGCACTTGCTCGAGGTAAATTAGTTGAAATCCCGTTGATAGAGTCTTCAAATTGGATGATTGATCTGACTCGTGTCGAACAAGAAATGAAACAAGGCATGAAATTACTCATACTAACAAATCCAAGTAATCCGACCGGTTCGGTTATAAATAATGAAACATTGACTAAGCTTATTCAAATAGCAAAACAATATGGAACGTGGATATTATTCGATGAAACATATTCATTTTTGACATTTAGCACTGATTTTATCAGTGGGCTTGAGTATTGGAATGATTATGATCGCATCATAACCGTTCGAAGTTTTTCAAAAGAATATGCTATGACTGGATGGAGAGTGGGGTATGTCATTGCAAATGATATGGCCCTCAATGCTATCTCAAGAACGCACGACGCACTTGTCGGATGTGCATCAAAAATATCTCAACGAGCAGCTCTTGCGGCGATAAATGGACCTCAATCGTGTGTAACATTTTTTCGTGATACCTTGAGACACAGAAGAGACATTGCTTGTGAAATATTAAACACGATTCCTTCCTTATCGTACATAATTCCAAATGGTACATATTATGTATTCCCAAAATATAATGTACCGATATCATCTATAGAATTGTGTAATAGAATCATCGAACATGCCAATGTAGCCGTAGTTCCAGGAGTGGCTTTTGGAGATGCTGGTGAAGGTCACTTCAGAATTTCATTTGCGGTTGAAGATTCTTTATTAAACGAAGGTCTAAAAAGAATAGCGAATTTTTTTAATGATTTCAAAGCTAAGCTTTGAAATTATCT
>CAYHHA010000022.1:4507-7074 GCA_964356315.1 uncultured Gammaproteobacteria bacterium | reverse complement strand
GGAGCGTTGGGACGAGCTTCCTAAATTACAATTTGGCAATTTTCGCAAAGACTGATTTCAAAGCTAAGCTTTGAAATTATCTGGAGCGTTGGGACGAGCTTCCTAAATTACAATTTGGCAATTTTCGCAAAGACTGAATTTGTCACTATTTGATATACTTAGTCTATGAAACGGATTGCGATCGCTTTCGGTATCGTCGTGCTTCTCGGAATATCAATTGCGATGGCATATCCAAAGACATTTTCTATCGTTTCTCCAATCGGGTCGGGACCTGTTATCCAGAAGCCACTCCTGCGCTACACCATTGAACAGCTCGGAAACACGACCATTTCCCCAAGCCAAATCACCTTGGGAGATGTCTCTGAGGAAACAGGATCGTATACCACCAGGACATTTACTTACATGAGTGACGGCCCTACTTCGCCCGATGGGCTTCGCGGGGTAAAGAAGAAGGTGAGTGGGGTTGCTCATGTGCCAACGATTCCTGCTCCTGCTAAAGGATTTCCGGTCATCGTACAGTTCCGCGGATACGTCGACCCAACGGTATATACACCCGGACTTGGCACTTCCAGGAGTGCAGAGATATTTGCAAAAAATGGATATATTTCTTTAGCTCCGGATTTTCTTGGGTATGGATCGTCAGACCCGTTGACGAACAACGTTTTTCTTGACAGGTTTGAAACCTACACGACGGCTTTATCATTGCTCGCATCCATTCACAATTTTCCAAACGCGGACAGTACCCGTGTGGGAATTTGGGGACATAGTAATGGCGGGCAAATTGCCATTACGGTCTTGGAAATTCTTCAACAGACGATTCCTACCGTGCTTTGGGCTCCGGTGACGAAGCCGTTTCCGTACTCGATTTTATATTACACCGATGATTCAGATGATAACGGGAAATTTCTGAGAAAAGAATTGGCTGCATTTGAAGCATTGTATGATGTCGATAAATATTCTTTGACAAATTATATGAGTAGGTTGAAAGGCTCGATACAACTTCATCAGGGTGGCGCAGACGAATCCGTCCCTCAACAGTGGAATGATGCGTTTGCCAGTCAATTGAAAAAAGAGGGGATAGACAGTTCCTATTTTATCTATCCTCAGGCGGATCATAACCTGATACCAAATTGGAATACGGTGGTGGGAAGAGATATAGAATTTTTTAAAAGGTATCTTCGCTAATGTCATTGCGAGCCCCAACGGTATGTCGGGGCGTGGCAATCTCTTTTATCCTTAGGAAGCATTTGATGTGCAAAAGTTATATATAGTGCTTCGTCTCCTTCGCAGGCTCAGATTCCTCGAAGTGACAATCGAGTAATAACCAATAAAAAACCCCGTCTAATCCCGGGGTTTTTTATTTAATTGCTTATACTAAGTAACTACTAGCGTGGAAGTGCAAATACTGCACTACAGGTTGCTTTTGCTCCCTGATCGTCCTTAAGTACGACATCTACTTTTGTAGGAATCGTTGGCTTAAGATCAAGCGCTGCTGTGGAGCATTTAAATACTCCGCCACCTCGCGCTGTATTTTCTGAAAGTTTTCCGACAGACTTATCTGTGGCAACGACTTTATTGTCCTGTGAGATAGTCATCGTACAGTCAACTGATGTTGATCCTGGTACATCAGAACCATCAACTGACAAATAGTATTTTGCAAATCCGATTACAGGATTGTAATACTGTGTGTCACATTGCAGTCTGGTGATTGGTCCCATCGGAGTTGGGGTCGCTTTTGGCGCCATAGCAACTGGCTCTGGGGTTGTTCCTGGAGCTGCTGTCTTTGGGCGAAGCATATATCCTGCGCCGATTACTGCTACGAGTACGATAGCACCCAGTACATAGTACATGGAGCTATTATTGGTTGAGCTATCCATTGTTTCTTCTTCCATATGAAAGTTAGTATTACATGGGAAAAAAATGTTGACAAGAGGTCAAATTCCGCTATGGGATTGTTTCATTTTTATGAGCTCTATTTATTATGGAGTTGTTGGTGTTGCGGTCGGCGTTGACGTGTTCGTTGGGGAAACTGTTGGTGTTGCTGTCGGCGTTGACGTGTTCGTTGGGGAAACTGTTGGTGTTGCGGTCGGCGTTGACGTGTTCGTCGGCGTAGTTGATGGGGTGTTTGTAGGAGTTTGGGTAGGTGTATTTGTATTTGAGACCGTCGTTGGCGTTGGAGTCTTGGTTGGCGTGAGAGTTGGCTTTCTCGTCGGAGTTGGAGAGTCTGTCGGATCTGGCGTGTCTGTAGGTGTAGGTTCCTCAGAAACGACCGGTGCTGGAGATGGTACGACATATTCTGGCGTATCATCGACTTTTTTTCCTCTAAGTCCTATCCAAAACGAAACACCGGTAAGTATGAGAGCAAAAACGAGAAATCCAATGATCATGATCCACTTTTGTTTCGTCATCGGGCCCAAAAGGAGGGATTCAAGATAGGAGTGTTTCTTTTCAGACACAGGAATGTCTTCCGATATTGGTTGCAGGATATCCATAGGTCACGTAAGAAATACTGTCTATTTAAAACGATTGTGCTGAGACTAGGATTTCGTAGATCCCGTTTTGCGGGA
>CAYHHA010000022.1:0-4407 GCA_964356315.1 uncultured Gammaproteobacteria bacterium | reverse complement strand
CGAACCGAGTAAAACTCGAAAGAAACACAAGTCTTCTGGTGCTGAGACTAGGATTTCGTAGATCCCGTTTTGCGGGACGAACCGAGTAAAACTCGAAAGAAACACAAGTCTTCTGGTGCTGAGACTAGGATTCGAACCTAGGTAGCCTGTTAGGGCGACAGATTTACAGTCTGTTCCGATTGACCACTCCGGCATCTCAGCTAAGTATACACGTCGTCGCGGGCAATCTCGAATTATAGTTCAAATAGTATGGGTTAGATACCAGCGTACGATTGAAATGGCTTTCACGAAGACAAAAAATATTATACCCGATTTTTCCTTCAGTTGCATTATGCATCTGGATTTACTAGGCTAGGGAAAGGGGGAACGATATGAAAGTATTTCTGATTTGGGTTATGATGGTAGTGCTTTTTGGAACGGGAGCCTATTTCTATATGTCCTCGAAATCCAACCAACAACAGGATTCTTCGGCTAAAGTATTTAAAACAGATTCCATAACTCGAACCGGGGTGTTAAATTCATCTTCCGTAAAAGGCGTAGATTATAAGCACACGATCACGGAGGGTTCTAAAGTATACGGTGTCACAAGTGGACTAGAATCTTTGGATAAATATGTTGGGAAACGTGTCGAGGCGATCGGACAAAACTCTGGAACCACATTGTATATAGATACAATAAAAATTGTAGAATAATCTTATGACTATGCTTACCCGTGCAAGACTCAGAGAAAAAGTGAAACCATTCGTCAGAAGGTTCCGTGGAATTTCCCACGTGCACAGGCTCTCTATTGTCTATCTTCTTGCTCATGAGCCTATGGAAGTCCATTCGATCGTGGATAGTCTTGGTATTGCAGAAAACCTTGTTTCGCATCATCTCCATCAGCTTAATCTGAGTGGGTGGTTGTTGAAAACGAGGGTGGGTAGGGTGGTAACCTATCGATTAAATGAAAAAGCCTTTGTCGAATTTAATCGACTCTTTGATGACACCCCGTTTGAGAAAAACGTGCTTCGTAAATATCAAAAATAGATCCCTCGTGTGTTAATTTGAATCTCAGACGCATTGACGCTTTTTAACGCCCTGACGCCCTTGTAAACTCCCTTGAGCCGAGACGGGGATTCCCTGCCCGCAACGCCTAAGCGTAGCTTTGGCAGGCGGGGGACCCGGACTAGGGGGTGTATGGGAAAAATAGTCTTTTGAGCCGAGACGGGGATTCGGACCCCGGACCTACTGTTTACAAAACAGTTGCTCTACCACTGAGCTATCTCGGCGAACTACCATTTACTCTGTTTATCCCGCATTGCGGGATCTTGAATATCTAAACTCGCAAAATGCTCGTTAAGATATTCTACGTATCCCGCTTCACGGGATCTTGAATATCTAAACTCGCAAAATGCTCGTTAAGATATTCTACGACAAAACAGTTGCTTTTACCCCGTGCTTCACGGGGCTACCACTGACCCGCCTGCTTCGCAATTGCGAATGCAATGCGGGCAGGGCTATCTCGGCAAAACTTGTCATCATTTATTATATCTCACGTTGCTCCCGCCTCATAGGCGGGTCGCCGAAGAGGCGACTACCACTGACCCGCCTGCTTCGCAATTGCGAATGCAATGCGGGCAGGGCTATCTCGGCAATAGAAAAAATTGTATCAAAAATGAAGGGAAAAGGGAACGAGAGCTTTTAGAAAGAAGAATAAAAAATAAATAATTTCGCCTAAGAAAGTTTGAAGTATTTTTCCCGATCTTTCAACCGGAAGGACTTGGATATAGCACCACGGTGCTAAAGCACGTAGTCCTGTCTCCCGCAAGAAATTTACGAGATACCTCATTTAATTTATTTGTTAAGAAAAATTAAACTTCAAATTTCTTTACTTAGGCTTCTCTATCGTACGGTGATAAATTCATCTTGTCAAGTGTGAAATCGAGGCTAAAAAGGAGCGTGAAATGGATTATCTCTTCAAAAGAAAAAGTTCTAAGAGTGTGAGAACGCCTATTGTCTGGCCGACAAATGCAATCCATGCGAGTTTATGATCCATAGGAAGTGGATACCATGCTTCCCAAAACAGTGTATTCCACAATTTAGCATTGAGCGCGATGGTTCTTTGAGATGCGCGAATAGGATAGGTGATGATGTGTTTCGTCCGTCGTATGAATCTGACCATTTATAGATTCTATCAATATAGGCACAGATACTCCTATACAGCACGGTGATGTATATGTTGTATGCTTAGGTAACAACACGTTATTTTCTGAGGTTACATGTCCTTATCTATGAGGTTTCGCAAGTAGACAGATTTTGGCATCCGCATTTTTTTTGACTGTTTTGTCAGATGGGCAGATTGCTTACTGGATATAAAAAAAGTAAAACGAGTATCTGCTTCGCCCTGAACGAAGTGGAGGAAGTCATTGATAATCGGCTCCACAGTTGCAAGTGTATACTTTTCACACAAGATTTTTTCATCCTCGTGGTAGGCAAACAAGCTTGGTGGGTCTCCAACGCTGTAGAGCATGAGAACGGGTTTTCTGTATTGAAGCGCCAGAGATATTTCATATCCGACGCTGATACTTGGGAATGAACTCTCCACGACCATAAAATCTGACGTCTGAATCCAATGTTCCAGTTTTTTATGAAATCTTAAGCGTTCTTCCCGTGTTTTCATGTGAATTTCAGGCTCAGTGATATTGAGTATATGTTCAGATTGCACGGTATGGCCTTGTGACTTGAGCGCATTTATGATTGCTTCATAATTTGCCTGGAAATCCTTTTTGCCAACGATAGATGCGGTGAAGTAGATATTCATACCTATATTATACACGTTTAGCTTGGGTTATTGGGCGCGGAGTCTTACAAAAGCGAAGCGTTCGGGATAAGCAGATTGATGATCAAGTTTATAATCGGCGAGATCACGCGACTTATTGGTGAGACGGAGCTAATGATGGGGAAGGCCAGAAATAGCAAAAAAATCATGCCATATCCCTCGAGTTCGTGCCATTGTTTGGCATATTTGGGAGAAAGCATCCCTTCGACAATTTTAAATCCATCGAGTGGGTGAATGGGGATAAGGTTAAACACACCCAGAGAAACGTTTATAACGATAAATGATTCTAAAAGCGCGGTGATTACTGCTATAATAAGCATAAAAGTTGAAGAATTCCCAGTTGCTATGGTCTGAAATTGTCCCACGCGAAGCGCTAGTGAACAAAGTCCGGCAAAGACAAAATTTGTCGCGGGTCCCGCAATCGATATGATTGCGCTATCTTTTCTCGGGTGTCTCAGGTTAAATGGGTCAAACTGAACTGGTTTCCCCCAGCCAAACCGGGCAATCAAAATCATGAGTGTTCCCAGTGGGTCCAGGTGCGCGAGTGGGTTTAGAGTAAGTCTTCCTTGGAGTCGTGGAGTAGGGTCTCCGAGCCTGTCCGCCGCATAGGCATGGGCAAATTCATGGATAGTTATTGCAACCACGAGTGCGATCAGGGAAAAGACAAATATAAGTGGGTTGCCAGAGAGACCGAACATGTGGTATAGTATATACGATAAGAACGTAAATCCCAAGAACCAAGCACCAAATCTCAGACGTATCCGTTTGAAATTTGTGATTTGGAACTTGTGATTTTTTTATTTAAATATGGCCTATCAATGTGATATTTGTTTAAAAAAGACACACGCAGGACGACAGCACACGCATCATGTAGGTGTAGCGGGTGGGCAGTGGAAAAAAAGAGCTCAGACAACGTTTCGAGATTTTGCACCAAATTTGCATATGGTTACATTAACTTTTAACGGGGTAAAACTTCGCGTGAAAGCATGTGCTAAATGTATCAAACGCTCCAAGTTTGATAATCGCAAAGCCGCCGAAGCAAAAGCGGTGGTAGCTACAGTTTAACAAATTGACCAATTAACAAATTGACCAATTAACAAATTAACCAATTGACCAATTAACAAATTAAGCATAATGGTCATTAACAGGTTTGACGAAGTTTTTTAGACAATCCTCCCAGTTGAAGCGTGATGCTTTCAAGTAATGTTTTTCCTTCTGAGAATCCGTCATGGGCAAGTAGTCGATGTTCAAAGCTTATCTCTAAACATGAGTACGATTCATTCGCAGACCCTAGGGCAGTTTCGATAAACCTCTTAAAATCCTTGTCGGAATATTTTGCTGACCCTTCTGCGATATTAAGGCAGATAGAAAGGGAAGCGCGACATAGTTGATCGCGGAGCTCCCAGTAATCACGAGAAAAGTGGCGAGTTGAAGTGATGCAAAATGAATAAAATCTTTTAGAGTCTTTATAGACCTGAAAATCAACAAAACGAAAAGTTTTCACAAAAGTACAGAATAATTATTTGTTACTTTGTTACTTTGTTACTTTGTTACTTTGTTACTTTGTTACTTTGTTACTTTGTTACTTT
>CAYHHA010000021.1:0-30025 GCA_964356315.1 uncultured Gammaproteobacteria bacterium | reverse complement strand
TCCAGCATGGCGAACACGCATAGTAAGCTGGGTTCCTGGCTCTCCAATGGATTGTGCGGCCACAACTCCAACTGGTGTCCCCTGTTGTACATGAGCATTGGTAGAGAAATCTCGACCATAACACTTTGCACACATACCAACTGCCGCCTGACAGGTAATTGCTGACCTGACACTAACCATTTCTACACCATGTTCGTCAAGCAATTTAACATTTTCTTCGTTGATTTCTTCACCTGCTGCAATCAATAATTTCTTGCTATTTGGTGCAAAGACATCTGAGGCTGCTGCTCGACCTATGACACGAAGAGCAAATGGTGCTTGTCGATCTTCGGCTCGATACACTTCCCATCCTTCAGTTGTTCCACAATCTTCTGATCGGGTGATCATGTCATGAGAGACATCGACCAAACGTCGGGTGAGATATCCAGCGTCAGCTGTTTTCAAAGCTGAATCAGTTAATCCTTTTCGTGATCCACGTGAACTTGTCACATATTCGAAAATTGATAAACCTTCACGATAGTTACTCTTTGTTGGAAGTTCGACGATTTTACCAAGCGGATCTATAACAAGTCCTTTGATAGCTGATAATTGCTTCAATTGATCTTTAGATGCACGGGCTCCACCTGAATCGATAATCATTTTCACTGGATTATCTGCTTTCATGCGTTGCCATGTTAAATCTGCAATACTTTCGGTAACTTCGATCCAGATTTCATTGGACAATCTCTTTTTTTCCTCAAGAGTAATAAGTCCTTGTTGATAGTTTCCATCAACATCTTTTACTTTAGCTTCTGCTCCTTTAACGATCGATTGCTTTTCTTCAACTATTTCACAATCAAAAACAGATACGGATAGACCTCCACAGATGGTAGCGCCCATAAACCCGATGTTTTTTATAGCATCGATAAGTTTAACGACATCTTCTTTACTATAGTGATTGAGTGCTTTTGTGATGAGCGACTTTACTGTTGCTGCTTTTACCGGGCTATTTATATAGCGAAGTTCTGCAGGCAATATTTCGTTAAACATTACGCGACCTACTGTCGTGGTAATCCATGCTCCATCTACACGAAGTCGGATTGGACTTCGAAGAGATACTTTTTCAGATTGATAAGCAAAGATAACATCCTGATCATCGCTATACATTGGCATGTCTTTTTCAGCCATCGATTCACCGGCCACTTCCATAGTGGTCAAGTAGTAACATCCAATAACCATTTCTTTATTTGGAACCGTAATAGGAGATCCATCAGCTGGCTTCAACAAATTGTGGGTTGGCAACATCAGATGAATCGCTTCTTGCTGACTCTCAACAGATAATGGGATATGAACAGCCATTTGATCTCCGTCAAAGTCTGCGTTATACCCTGCACAAACACATGGGTGAATGCGGATAGCAGATCCTTCGATAAGGATTGGGAAGAATGCTTGAATACCCAACTTATGAAGAGTAGGAGCACGATTCAAAAGAACTGGATGATTTTTGGTAATTTCTTCCAAAATATCAAAGACTTCTGGTGTTCTCTTTTCAAGGACATTCTTTGCGTTTTTAACATTTGGTGCAATTCCTCGAACGATGAGTTCTCGTAGTACGAATGGCTTAAACATCTCGAGCGCCATTTCTTTTGGCAAACCACATTGAGTAAGATTAAGCTCTGGTCCAACAACGATAACTGAACGGCCAGAATAATCCACTCGTTTTCCGAGTAAATTTTGCCTGAAACGACCTTGCTTACCTCGCAACATATCTGACAATGATCGAAGAGGTGCAATAACTGCTCTCGAACTTGGCCTTTGTGTTACGTCAATCAAACTATCAACTGCCTCTTGAAGCATGCGTTTTTCATTACGGAGAATGATTTCTGGTGCACCCAAATCCATAAGATGCTTTAAACGACTATTTCTGTTAATAACACGTCGATACAAATCATTCAAATCACTGGTTGCAAAACGGCCACCTGAAAGCTGAACCATAGGTCGAAGATCCGGTGGAATAACTGGAAGGTTTTCCAAGATAATCCAAGATGGGTTCACACTTGCTCGTCGCATACCGTCCACAACACGTAGTCGTTTGGTTGCTTTGATATGACGTTGTCCGCTGGTATTTTGAATTTCTTCCCGAAGTTCTGCTGTCAACTTTTCAAGATCGATTCTTTTGATGACCTTTTCAACAGCTTCTGCTCCCATTCCAACTTCGAAACACTCTACGGCATCATATTCAAGAAGTCTCAAATATTCATCTTCAGACAATGTATGAAGAGGTTTAATAGCCTTCACGATGGATATAAGTGAATCAACAATCTCTTTAATTTTATCTTTTTCTTTTGCCCCTCGATCGTCTATAACGGTCATTTCTTGACGTTCTTTTAATGTGAGCTCTGATACCGCGAGATCTTTTGCCTCAGATCCATTAACCTTTTGTTTAACCGTTTCTTTATCTTTAACGAGTGCTTCCTGCTTTTTTGCCTTTTCCTCCGCGATGCGCGTGTCTACTTCATCCATGCGGATTTTTCCTGAAAGTGTCAACTGCTCTAATACTTCTTTCTTTTTGTCATCGTCAACATTAGTAACAAGGTACTGTGCAAAATAAATAACTTCTTCAAGGGCTCTTGGGCTAATATCTAATAACAATGATAATCTGGAAGGGGCACCTTTGAAGAACCATACGTGCGCGACTGGAGCAACAAGTCCAATATGACCCATTCTTTCTCGTCTAACCTTACTTTGCGTGACCTCTACGCCACATTTATCACAGACAATACCGCGATATCTAATTCTTTTATATTTACCACAATAACATTCCCAATCCTTTGTAGGACCAAATATTCTTTCATCAAATAAACCATCCTTTTCAGGTTTCAATGTGCGGTAATTAATAGTCTCTGGTTTTGTAACCTCTCCGTGAGACCATTCTTTAATGTCCGCCGGTGATGCTAATGTAACCTTTAAACCGGTGAAATCTACGATGTTTGCAAATGATGATTTAGTATCCATAGTGTTTACTCCTTTTCCTGCACTGCTTCGTCTTCTGGTTCGACATGTGATGGAATTTCTTCAACTTCCTCTTCTGCTACTGTTTCTTCCCCACTCGCCTTCGCTATCTCTTCTGCTTCTTTTTTCAAGATATCTTCAGCGATTGTTGGAATTACTATTGGCTTTGTTGCAACCACTCCAGTTGGAACAACGCTCAAGCCAAGTGCTTGAAGTTCTTTCACTAATACTTTAAATGATTCAGGAATTGTGGATTCTGGAATATCTGTTCCTTTAACTATTGCTTCAAACGCTTTTGCTCTTCCGACAACATCATCCGATTTTATAGTTAACATTTCCTGTAGTACGTGTGCCGCTCTGTGAGCCTCGAGCGCCCAAACTTCCATCTCTCCAAGTCTCTGTCCACCCATTTGTGCTTTTCCACCAAGAGGTTGCTGTGTGACCAATGAATATGGCCCTGTCGAACGGGCATGCGTCTTATCCTCTACCATGTGGATAAGTTTCAAAATATATCCAATGCCCATAACTATAGGCTCCTTAAATGCCTCTCCAGTTCTACCATCATAAAGCGTACTCTTTCCTGTCACTGACAATCCTGCTTCTTTAAGCATTTTTGTGGTATTTTCTTCTTTTGTTTTTTCAAACACGGGAAGTGCCACTTTATAATTTAATTTTTCTGCAGCTAATCCCAAATGAGTCTCAAGCAATTGTCCTAAATTCATACGGGCTAAAACGGACAATGGAGAAATTATAAGATCTACAATCGTTCCATCTGCTAAATATGGCATATCACTTTGTGGAACTACCTTTGAAATAACTCCTTTATTTCCGTGTCGCCCCGCAAGCTTATCTCCTGCAACAACTTTTCTCATCTGTGCAACTTTAACTATTATTTTTCGATTTGTTCCTGGCTCAAGTTCGTCACCTTTTTCTTTATCAAGAATCTTCACTTCGATTACCGTTCCACGTTCGCCGTGAGCGACCCTGAGACTCGTATCTCTAACTTCACGAGCTTTCTCACCAAAAATAGCTCGAAGCAGTCTTTCTTCTGCGGTAAGCTCTGTTTCTCCTTTAGGAGCAATTTTACCAACTAAAATATCATTAGGTCTAACCTCTGCTCCAACCACGATAATTCCATTTTCATCCAAGTTTCTTAGAGCTTCTTCACCAACATTTGGAATGTCTCGCGTTGTTTCCTCTGCACCTAATTTTGTATCAACGACATTTGCATCGTATTCTTCAATATGCACAGAAGTAAGAACATCGTCTTTCACTAATCGATCCGAAATAACTATGGCATCCTCATATCCCAAGCCATCAAAACTCATATAGGCAATAGCTACATTTGATCCAAGTGCTAATTCTCCATCTTCACTAGCCGGACCCTCTACTAATACATCATTCTTTTTAATTTTATCGCCTGTGCTCACCATGACACGCTGGTTATAGCAAGTTGATTGAGCTGAGCGAGAAAATTTCATTACAGGATATGTATACGACTGTCCATCTTTTGTTTCAAACACAACCTTTGACCCATCTGCATACGTTACAACTCCATCATCTTTTGCCCGAACCACTCGCCCCATGGTCTGTGAAATCGCAGCTTCCATTCCCGTTCCAACTATTGGAGATTGTGGGATCAACAACGGAACTGCTTGACACTGCATGTGAGTTCCCATCAAGGCTCGATTTGCTTCGTCGTGTGCTAAAAATGGGATAAGTGAAGCAGGAGCTCCAACTACCTGTCGAGGAACAATATCAATGTATTCAACGACACTCGCATCTGCTTCCAAAAATTCACCCTTATATCGAATTGGCACACGCTCATCTGTAATATATCCATCATTATCTATTGCGATACTAGCGTGAGTAATATACTTATATTGTTCATCACTTGCATCGAGATATACAGTTTTATCCGTTACCCTCATCACATCTTTTCCACCTCGAACTACTTTCTCAACTTTTCTATAAGGCGTTTCTAAGAAACCATAATCGTTCACTCTTGCATATAATGACATGTATGTAACTAAGCCGATATTTGGCCCTTCAGGACTTCTAACTGGACAAATACGACCATATTGTGAAGCATTAATATCTCGAATAGAGAAGGAGGCTCTTTCTCTTGAAATTCCACCAGTACCCATAACCGTCAATCGGCGCAAATTATCGACTTCTGCAAGAGGATTCGTTTGGTCTAAAATTGTAGAAAGCTGACTTGTTCTGAAGAAATCATTTACTGAAGCAATTATTGGTCTTGCGTTCACCAATTGCATTGGAGTTAAATCTTCTGCCGTTGGACCAGCTAAACTCATTTTCTCTCGTACTGATCTCTCAAGCCTCAGAATGCCGACCCTAAATGCGTTTGTGGCTACTAACTCACCCACTCGTCTTACTCGTCGATTTCCAAGATGATCAATATCATCTACATCCTCTGTGCCATTTGCAAGTCCGATGAGTTTTTTAACACTACCTATGATATCATCTCGAGTTAAAACCCAATGCTCCCGTTCATTTGGGACATCAATTCCAAGCTTTTTATTCATCTTATAACGACCAACTCTTTCAAGAGAATATCTTCGATAATCAAAAAACATAGTTCGAATGAGTTCTTGTGCATTATCTTGAACTATTGGCTCTCCAGGTCGAAGCTTTCGATACAACTCAAGAACAGCTTCAGTATGATTTTTTGTTGGATCTTTTGCTAATGTAGATTCTAGATAATGATGATCTGGATTTGTATCAACATCTTTAAATGCCTCTAATATTTCTTCATTGCTTCCAAGTCCAATAGCCCGAAGGAACGTTGTGGCTACAAATTTTCTCCGACGATCTATGCGAACCATCATAACGTCGTTTCTTGTCATGATAAACTCTAACCAACTTCCATGCATTGGTCGAATTTCAGCGCTATGCAGAGTCTTACCTGTTGAAGAATCCATTGTTCCACTAAAATAAATTCCTGGAGAACGCACTAATTGATTCACTACACATCGCTCGATTCCATTAATAATGAAAGTACCGTTTTCAGTCATCGCAGGAATATCTCCTAAGAAAACCTCCTGTGTCACATGATGTCCTGTTTGTTTGTTTACAAGCGTTGTGGTCACTTTGAGTGGCATGTCAAATGTAAGTCCTTTTTCTAGTGCAGCTGCTGGGGTCAAACGAGGTCGTCCAAAATAATAATCACCGAAAGATAATTCCCAATTTTTTCCTGTGAAATCTTTTATTGGAGAAACTTCTACAATGAGGTCTTTAATTCCCTGCTCAAGAAACCATTGATATGACTCTCTTTGAACAAGTGTTAAATCAAATACTGGGAGATCTGTATATTCTTTTCCCCAATACAATCGTTGTTTAGAATGAGCGTTTTTAGCCATTTAATAATTTCTGAAAAAAATATAATGAATACGAACGACAAAAAGAAGCGAACAATGAACGTTCGCCTCATAATCTATTGAATTATCTCCATAATACAGCCCGCGCTACCATTTGTCAACACGTCAATTCTAACCTTCTATCTCTCTATTATATATATGTCTTGTTTATACCCACCTACAGCCACAAAAGTGGCACGTCCACTGACAATCGCTTCATAAGGCCTACACACCCTGCATCCATCAGCTTGTGGACATTTAAAATGTTCTAATTTTCTGGCGAGTTGCACTTTTTTCGCAATCGCTAACACGCGCGTGTGTGCGCTTTCGATATCCACCAAAGGCACTTCTATTGGAGCATCATCTCGATCCAAATACCAATAGCTCACTTTCTCCACTTTTCTTGATTGGCATCTTGTCGCAAGGAGTACATAAATTGGAAGCTGCAATGAATCGGGATCCTCGTCGAATTTCCCAGTTTTAAAATCAATAATATGGACACTGTCCGTCATATCCAAATACTCGATCCAATCTATTTTTCCACATAGGATTATGTTATCTTCTTCAGAAAGCCAAAAATATGGCAAATCCTGACGAAATTTTATCGTTTTATTTTTAAGTGGCCCAGGATTATCGATGATCCGAGTGATCATACTTACCCCTCGAGCTTTACTTTGCATTTCCTCTTCAGAGGATGAAAACCCCCCTAATTTTCCTGACACATTTTTCCAGGCAATCTCATATCGGTCGAGCAGAGATCCAGAAAAACGCGATTCAGCGGGAAGTGAAGATAATGATTCGACGACCTCATGCACTGCCTGTCCTAATGCCAACGGCGGCTGCATCAGCATAATCTTATGATTTGTCTTTGGATCACGGTAAATATTTTTCAGATAATATGCACGGGGACACTTCAAATAGTCACCAATTGAAGAATGAGAAACCCACACAGCTGAAAATTTATCTTTTATCATATTCTATGAGGGTATAGTACAATATTCGCATGATTAATCAAGTTACCTTTCAGGATGCAAAAACAATCTGGGCTAAAGCATTCACTAAAAACAGCATCCAAGCACCCTTCCTCACGTGGGAATGGCACAATGTTTGGTTTAACACTCTGGGATCCGGATACTCTCCCTTGGTATTTCATATCGATGAAGATATCGTCGCTTCGTTTGCAGCAAAAGGAAATGAACTGATATTTTCCGGAGGCGATGAAATAGCAGATTATTTAGATATCATAGGTCTTGATCAAAAAAAACAATCTGCATGGGAACAGATTATCCAAATGCTTCGGGAACAAAATATTACCTCGATCTCCCTGCGTAATATTCCAGAAAATTCCGCCACTAAAACATTTTTCTCTAATCGCGCTCAATCAACCGTGGAGCAAGAAGACACAACTCCACAATTTCAATTACCCATATCATGGGACACCTATATAGAATCTCTCTCCAAAAAATATCGACATGAACTCGAGCGAAAAATCAGAAAATTTGAGCGTGAACACCCTGATAGTGAAATCATAGAAAGCAAGAATCCGGCACAGGATATTTCTATACTATTTGCCCTCATGGAAAAAGATGATGAAAAAAAGCAATTTTTGACAGAACAAATGAAATCGTTTTTTACATCCATCGCACAGACATTTCCAGATCAAACAGCACTTAGATACATTGCGTTAGGTGATAAAAAAATCGCAGCAACTATTTCGTTTGTCATGAATAATATCCACTATTTATACAACTCTGGTTTCGATAAAGAGTGTTGCTCCATCGCCGGGTTTTTCCTAAAAGCCATGAATATAAAGCATGCCATAGAAAGGCATGCGTCCACCTATAATTTTCTTCAGGGAAATGAACGATATAAATATGAGTTAGCAGGAATAGATTTCGGAGTATATAAAATCGTGTATCCTTTAATTTAATTCATACGACTGAATCACAGCCTTCTATCAGGTGAAGAAATTTCGATAAAATGATACGATACTAATAGACCAAAATACAATGAAACGCAGTAAGCTTCATAAAAAAATTACTTCTCAATTACCATTTGCAAAATATTTTATACTCATTGGCATTCTGAGCCTCAGTATCATCACGTTGGGTCAGTTTCTACTTTTTCAAAAAAAATCTACTCTTCATCCGCTTGCATTACTTCCCGTTCCGAAAGAACTTCCAGAAGTGTACCTTCCTGGTCCCTATGAAGCAGCTACGATCACATCCCCTGTCCTTGGAGCGGATACCATAGATCCCAGAGATGTCATTACGTATATCAATAATGAACGCATGAAAGTCGGAAGTCCTCCTCTTCGCACGAATAAACTTCTTACTATAGCTGCACAAAAACGCGCAGATGTCATATTAAAGTATCAAAATTTTTCCCATCAAGATCCATACGAACATATACAACTAGACACCGTGCTTCCTCTCGTGCAATATCCGTTCCGGTATGCATCAGAAAATATCGGAATGGGAGACAGTAGTGCATATGGCTTCGTCGGTGGATTTATGAGCAGTCCAAGCCATAAAGCAAATTTATTAAGTCCTACTCTCGAAGAAACAGGAGTTGCAATCGTAACAGGTGCATATAAACAATATTATGTAAACATTGCCGTTCAGTTGTTTGCAATTCCTGCGACAAAAGAACAGTATCTAGGGTACACAGATGAAGATCGCGAAAATTATAAAAGATTACTGCAAGATTTGGAAAAACAACTCGCTCTTACCCAAGATCGATTATCTAATAATGTCAGTGACGCAGACTATTATGAAGGGTGGCAAAAGATTCTTATCCGTCAAAAAGAGATAGTGACACTTCTCTACAATACAACATTGCAAAATCAGCCATTGGTAAAAAATCTCGTCACACTTATCGGAGAATATAACAAAAACTGGAGTCTAGTTCCAAAGAGTGGATCGTAAAAACTAAAACAAAATCAGCCCCGGTTTTACGATCATAATCGTCCCCAGCAGAAGCATCAGAATCCCACCAATCAAATTAGATATTTTACTGTACTTCGTCGTTAACGATAATTTTTCTGCACCGTACAGTGCAAGTCCAAACACAACGAAATCATCTATCATATAAAATAAAATATAGATAAAAATATACAGCATATATTGAATACCCAATAAATGATTTAATTCCAATATTTTGGTAAACGATTGGGGTATACCGATGGAGCAGGCAAATTCGATAATGTTGACAGAAAACGCCACAACCAAAATACCTAGACAGGTATAGAGCGAAAATTTTTCCGCTGTCAGTTGTTTTAATTTCGCGACGGTCTTGCTTCTTTGCACCACTCCACTAACATGGCATTCTAATTCCTTTTTGCGCCACTCCCGAAGAAAAAATCCCCCACCGATAATGGTCACAACTCCTATAAATGGAGTGATGATGGAATCAAGTTTCACAAAATTCCATGTTTTATACCATACTGTCAAAATCAGAGTGTACATAATCGCTTCTGCAAGAATAAATATCCCTGCATAGACCGCCATTTTTTTCCTGCTTCCAGCCTGAAGAAGTAGGAGTAAAAACGTCACCAGCACCCACATCGCACAAGGGTTAAATCCATCAATAAATCCCAATATAGAACTGATGGCAATTAGCGGATATTTTGCAGAATTTATGGAGCCAAAAAATGGAAGTGTCACAGTAAGTCCGGGTTTTTGCACTTCACAGGGGACTGATCCACTCTCATCACAGGTACTGGATTTTTCTCCATACAGCGTCGCGTTCTCAAGATCTGTTGGAGTGCTATTTTTAGCAGTTTCTTCTATAAGTTTGAGGATTGTCTCCCCCGTTGTTTTCTCACTGTCAAACCCGATAATATATGATGTTCCGATAATGGTAATAGGTGTTACTTTCGGTATGTTTGCACGGGTCGTAAACGCACTAAACTGTTCACTTGCCTTTTCATCTGCAACATTGCGAAGTTGTACACGGATATTTTTTTGGGGTTCAATTTTTTTGAAAAATGCTTCTTCTGCCTGACAGTGTGTACAGCCGGCTCGAACAAATACGACAACCTCAGTTTTTTCTTCAACCCCTGACTGGGCAAATGAAACTGGGACAATACAGAGGGAGAAAAGGATGAAAAATATAATTGTGAATATGCGTTTTTGCATGCATTGATACTACCCTACTTTTCATATTCAGAAAAGGCACAAAACTGTTGATTTGCGAGTGACAACACATGTTGACAGAAATTTGTTTCAGACGTAGTATACCTATGCAGTATCAAGAGAGATGGTGAGGGACTTAGCCCGATGACCCATCCAGCAACCGATTCCCCGACGGACCACGGTGCTAACGCTAAATCTCGATATGATCACAACAACGTGGTACACATATTTTTTTTGCCCTCTTTTCCCCTCCTTCTTGTCATACCCTCACACTCAAATAACAATGATATGCATCGTATTTGCGGTGAGTTTTTCAGACACATCTCCGAAACAATATACATTGAAAATTGAAAATTTTCTGCCTGAAGGGAGGTTCCTATGACCTAAGCCACCACGCTTATTCAAACAAAAAAAGGCAAAAAATGTATGCCGAAATCCTGGGGGGGATTACTTTCCGCAAAGTCACAATGACTGTGCGGGGCTCATTTTGTGCCTTTTGACAACCATATCACCCCCCGATGTATTTATCAAAAGGAGAATATATGAATGTTGAATATCATGCGTCAGAGTCCGTAGCAGGAGGACATCCAGATAAAGTCTGTGACCAGATCGCCGCCCAAATTTTGGATGAAGCTATCATTGCATCACAACCGTTTGACCATCGCCCAAGAGTTGCGATGGAAGTGTCGGCAAAAGGCACACCAGAAGGTGGCACTCTTATGTTATTTGGAGAAGTAACTCTCCCAACAGGGGCACTGCTGAACTATGCGGATATCGCACGAAGAACCATTCGCGATATCGGATACACAGATCCCTCATCAGGATTTCATTCTGGCTTGAATGAACTGTTGGTTCGCATTACCCAACAGTCATCAGATATCAATCATGGAGTTTCCCATACACGGACAGGAGCCGGAGATCAGGGGCATATGTTTGGTGGTGCCATAGATGAAACAGATCAGCTCATGCCAATGCCTATTGCCATTGCGCATGATCTGACAGACATCTATACCTATTTATCTAAAAATGGTCTTTCATGGCTCAGGCCCGATGCAAAATCTCAGGTGGTCTTGAGGTATGAAGACGGTAAACCCGTTGGCATACATAAAATAGTGATTGCCGCGTCGCATGATCCGCTCATACCCATAGGTGATTTGCGCCATACGGTCACGAGTGAAATAATTCGTCCGATTGTGGATCGCTACGGACTCCGGATAGATGACCCTGATCATCAGGTTATCATAAATGGTGCAGGGCCATGGACTATGTATGGCCCGCTTGCAGATGCTGGGACGACCAACAGAAAAATTATCGTTGACTCCTACGGTGGTAGATTCCCACATGGTGGTGGAGGGTTCAATGGTAAAGATCCGACAAAAGTTGATTTGGCAGGAGCCGTTGGCGCCAGATTCATAGCCAAAGGATTGGTAGCGGAAAAGCTTGCGAAAAAAGTACAGATTGAAGTCTGCTATGTGATCGGAGAGCCGGATCCGCTAGCCATTCAGGTCGATACATTTGGCACAGAATCGAGACCAAAACAGATGATTGAAGATCGTGCCCACGAGCTGCTCAATATGTCAGTCGATGGCATCATCGATGGCCTTGATCTGATGCAACCTATCTATAGACAGGCATCGGTTGGAGGATTTTTTGGGAGAGACATATTCCCTTGGGAACAAACAGGCAGATAAGGATTATTCAGCATCACTTTCACCCGGAAGTTCGAGCGTACTGATGGTTGGCAGTGATGGTCCTGCAATCCCCTGCATACTTCCGTAAATGCCGGAAACACTCGAGAGAAGTCTATTCACCTGGGCTTCTCTTTGTTTCCAGGATTTTTCAAATGCCGTACGCTCGCGTGCGATCTGTTCGCGCATATCGTTGTATGTTGCAACCATTGCTTCCACCTGATTGGCAAATTCATGACTGGTTATATATCCATACAATTCCTCTGCTTTGGTCTGCTGGTTTTGCGCTATCATTTTTTGCCGTGCACTATCCAACAGAGCCTTCCGAAGGAGCATTGCAAGTGGGATGGTCAATGCGTGACGAGCAACCCAAACACCATCGCGAAGTCCGATACCGGATTTGATTTCCTCAGGAAGTGTTTCAGAAATGATTGCTGGTATGTTTGCTTTATCGTTACGCAAATCTTCTTTGAGCTTATCAACCCAACCGTCGCTCCAAGCTTTCGTTCGTTTAGATTCCCAGAGTATATGTCCGCAATCCATTCCGCGTGGACTTCGCACGATCTGTCGGACATCCGCGCCTAGCACGCCTTTTCCAATCGGCTCAATAGTGTCTCCAGGAAATTCTTTCTTAAGCAACTCTTCTAGATCCAATTCCTGCACTTCTCCCTGCAGTTGTTGTGATCCCTGAGATGCTTTTCTTTGCGCATCTTCCAGAGACTTTTTCAAATCATCTATCACTTTATCTTTTTCTCGTTCTTTAAGTCGTTGGGATTCCGCTGCTTCCTCCAGAGTTTTTTGGCGGATTTTTTCGCGCTCCGAATCCAGTTGTCGCTGTTTATCAAGGTCAAACGTTCTGCGCTCCTCGTCCAGTTTATTTTTTTGTTTGCGAAGTTCGAGTTCTGTATTTTGTGAGGCTTCTAATTGTTTTTTTACGATAGAAAGTTCTTTTTCATGCTTTTCCTGTTGTTCTGCGATAATCTTTTCTTCCACCTGATGGGATATAGCTTCGGAAATTTCGATTGTTTTTTTGCAGTGCGGGCAAATCAGTGTGGATTGCATAGTTTTGTTATTCTATAGCACTTATGTTGCAGATTCCACTGCAAGTTCTTTTGTATTTTTCCGTCGCAGCTCAAGGCTAATAAAAAACGAAGTGGCTAGTATCAGCATCCCACCGAGTATCATATTGCCTGACAGCTTCTCTCCAAATAGTACTACCCCAAATAGTACAGACAAGACAGTATCTATCATGGCTAAGGACGCAGCCGTTGGACTCACTTTTTTGATGGCGGAAAAGTAGAGTAAAAACGAAACAAGCCCCATGAGAAGCCCTGATGTGGATGCCACGGCAAATTGCCATACAGCTGGGAAGGGTTTATTAATAAATAAAAACGGCAAAAATATAAACGCACCGACCACATTCTGATAAAAAATCGCCTCAGTTTTGCTATATCTATCCAGTTCTTTTTTAGAGATGATAATAGTCAGTTGGTAAATTGCTGTAGAGAGTACGGCAAAACTCATGCCGAGAAAATCTTTGTTTTCAAACGAAAACGGTTTATTGCTATACAAAATACAGAGTCCCGCAAAAGATGCCAAGAGCAGAAGCAATCGTCTGGTCGTAATTTTTTCTTTGAGAAATATAAAACTGAATAAAAATAGAAAAAGAGTTCCTGTAGAAGACGCCAAGCTGGCGTTGCCGATTGTAGCCAAATTAAACCCGACGAACATAAGAAATAATCGAATGGCATTGAGCACAGATGCGATGAGTAGCCATGTCACATTTTTCTTAAACAGCGGAATTTTTTTGTAGGTAAAGTAAAAGAACAATATCACAGTAGGTACAGCCAGTCGAAAAAAAGATAAGGTTGTTGACGGCAATTGCAGTACTTTTATGAATGATCCAGAAGCGCCAAACAGGACAGAAACGATCATGAGCTCGATATAGGGGTTCATATCCAGGAGTGTAACAGCTTAAATATTTGCTCACAAGGTTACGATAAACGTTAATGAAATTTTTATAGAATGCGGGTATACTTTACTTATTCGTATGCAAGAAAATTCTGACAATTCGTCGCAACTTCATCCGCTAGTACGCAAAGTAATAGATGTTCTTGGTGAGGGTTTTATATCAAAAAGGATTGAAAGTTATTTTAATGAGCATGATGCTTTAGTTGAATCACTTCTTCAATTTCAACACAGCAAACTCGTAACATCACTTATGGAGTGGAATACGAAAAACGATACACAGACTACAGTGAATTTTATAAAAAATAAAGTAAATGGAGTAAGAAAACAATCCCAGCCACACCTTTCAGATTTATTAGACAAACAAACGGAAGAAAATAATATTGTCGTATTATGTGGAGGAATTTTCAGCCCGATAGATATTATTCAATACCTTCCTCCAAGAATTGGTGCAAATAGATACTTTCAGAATATATTATTAGGACTTAAAGATAAGCATGAAATTCGAAAATCATCTCTGACTATAATTAGACATGCAAGTTCCCAGGATGCAGTAGATGCATTACAATCAAAGGCAAATGTCATAGTTTTTGCAGGTCATGGCGATTGGAAAACTTGGGTCGCAGCTGGACGACAATTTTTTACCGAAGAAAATATTCAGGAATTAAACCTGCCACAAGAGAAAAGAAATAAGATCATAATTCGTAATACATGTGCATTCGATAAAGGGGGTCAACAATTGGGATCATCCGCTAGTGATAACGGAGGGAAAATATATGGTTGGTATGGCAGAGGCACTTCGCCACGAGAGATGATTGCTGATCCACTCCATGAAAACTTATGATATAAATGCATTTTTAGTCAAGACATCATGATTCTTTCATGATGTAACTTCGAAGGGATCTGCGGATGGCTTTATAATCGGGTATCATTTTTTCAACAAGTTTCCAAAACTGCGGTCCGTGATTATGTTCTTTCAAATGACAGATCTCATGCACAATCACATAGTCCATAGTTTTTTCAGGGACGTAGACAAGCTTGTAATTAAATTGTAAATTTCCGGATCTGCTACAACTCCCCCATACAGATGTTTGATTTCTGATGCTTATTTTGTTATACGGAAATTTATAAAAACTGTTAAAAAATTCCACACGCTCCGTGACCATTTTTCTCACTGTGTTTTTATTATATTCGTATTCTTCCTTGGGAAATTGGATAACAATCTTCCCTTCCATTTGTTTATGAAGTCGTGCAAGATGTTTTAATATCCACGATGCTTTCTGTTGTAAAAACACCTCAATAAACCGTTCCTGCGAAGCGTTTGGAACAGTGACAATAAGACCGCGATCAGGATCAATCACCATGCGCAAGTTCCGCGACCTCGCATTCGTGCGAACTGTATAGGTAATGGTCTGATCCTGTAACAGGATATCCCGTTTCATAGTTGGTATAGTATAGAAAATTTATAGGGAAATAACACTCAGGAAACGTGCGAAGATTTTTTTGGTGTATGACCAAGGATAAAATACATCATCAATATATTAATAATAGCGACGTAAACAGGATAGATAACTTCACTAATCGTCCAATGCTCTATCGCCATCATATTAATGACAATGGCAAGAAGTCCTATGCCGTAAAACGTCCACACTTCTGTCTCAGGATGTTTGTATGTTTTGATGAGTGCCGGTACGCATCCGGCGAAATCTGCGAGGATAGAAAAACACAGTCCTAAAAATGGATTATTTGTAAGTTTCCACATCACGATGCCAAGAACGGCAATCCCAAGGCAAATTAAATCAGATTTTTCCCATCCGCCCATGCCATATTTGATGCTGAGTCCGAAAAGCACAAGGGAACAAATCGTATAGATGCCGGATAAATAAATCGCAGTAGTATTCCCCTGGGCATATAATGTTGAAACTGTCAGAAGCTCTATGAGAAGTACTACAAACCGCGTCGTACGATGCGGCCTCGCCTCACCTTTCAAAATCGCTATTGAATACACGATATTCGCGTAGATAACAATGAGTACACTAATGGCAATCAGAATCGCATGCATTGTGTCATTATAGCAAAATATTACTTGGTATTACTTCGATGTATAATATACTAATGAAAATTTTCGTATTAGCTGATAAAAAGACATATGAGGCGATTAAATTTAAAATTAATCAAACTTTTAGCGGAGAAATATTCCATTATGATGAAAAAGATGTTTCCAAAATCGCTCGACTATTTTCAGATTCCGAAGAAA
The DNA here is from genome assembly GCA_964356315.1 of uncultured Gammaproteobacteria bacterium. GTDB lineage: Bacteria > Patescibacteriota > Microgenomatia > UBA10105 > UBA927 > CAYGFH01. The sequence continues at coordinate 13,608 of CAYHHA010000021.1, read as the reverse complement.
AAATTCTAGCAATCGAACCTACAGTAATAAATTGGTCTTTACCAACTGAAGCGATTTCAAGAATCTCCAATTTACGAGGTATTTGCACTTCTTCGGCTTGGGCTAGATATATCGATTTTGATTATTGTAAGGAGCATTCCATCTCAATAACAAAAACCATTGGAGCAAATTCTCAATCAGTTGCTGAATACGGCATCTGGATGATGTACTGTCTCGCAAGACGACTTCCAATGCAATTACAAAAAAATGATGAATCAAATTATCATACTGAATTATATGGAAAAACACTCGGTATTATCGGATTAGGAAATATTGGCTCAAGAATCGCTGAGATTGGAAATGGAATCGGAATGCGGGTTCAATATTGGAATCGCTCACAAAAAGAATCTCCTTATACCTCAGTTGACCTTGAAAAATTATTTAAATCTAGTGATGTCATCATAAACAGCGTGGAGATTTCTGAGGATACTCAAGGATTAATTGGAAAATCACTTTTATCAAAAATGAAACCAAGTGCATTTTTTGTCAGTGTCTTAGGTGGAATGGGCTGGGGCGTTCAGGATGATCAGTTTTTAATAGACATGATTCAGTCAAATAAAATTGCTGGATTTGCTGTGGAAAATGAACATAAGGGATCCTGGAATGAGTCGTATCCAGGAAATATTTTTATACCCACCGCGAGAGCGCACCATACAAAAGAAGCTGAAGAAAGAGTTATTGACCAGTGGACAGAAGGAATCCTCTCTGTAGTAACAAATACGAAATCTCCCTTCAAAGTTGTGTAAAAAGTTGATTTTCTCATCAAATATGAAAATAGTGATTTCAATTGTATTGGGATATATTCTAGCTCACGCGTATGAGAAAATTGTGATAGTTATCTCGAGAAATAGGCCATTGGTAGTATTTGGATACAGACTGCATTATAGTTTGTATGGAATTCTATTTGTAGGCTTAGGATATTGGTACAAACAGCCGATACTATTTGGCATCGCTATTGGAATTTTGTTGCAACACACAATGACCGATGGGTTTCGATTTGTATCGAAGGAATAATAAATATATGTCATCAAAATCTGTGTTTCGATTACTCAAGAACATTTCCTTTTTTGGTTTTTCAGCAATAGATGTCTATGCTATGAAACCAAAATCGTCTGAAAAAAAACATTTTCATGATGGATGGGAAATTGTGTATGTGTACAAAGGAAACTGCAAAACACATAAACTGGGAAAGCTCTATATCTATCCTCCCAAGAAAATTCATGAAGAAATAAATGATAGCGATGGTGAAATGATCTTTATCTGCCTCACCATCCCTCCCGAATCCGAAAAGAACACTCACTATATATAATCTACCTTCCACCTCCGAGGTGGAAAAATATTTGCAAAATCTTAAAATTCTCTCCAAATTTAGCCTCGATTTTCACTTCCACCTCCGAGGTGGAAAAATTAGTGATTCTTCACACAGTGCTCAGTCATGATTTATGGGTATAATACATATATGCGCGCAAGAATTCTAAGACGTATAGAAACGGAAATGTCACATTTTAACCTGCTGTCTAAAGACATGAAGCATATGCTCTTGTCATATGGATTTTATCTTGCAGCCTATCCCCTTCTTGCAACATTTATGAACGCGTACCTCTGGCGATCTAGTGGAAATTTATGGAGTATCATTTTGTATAACATCGGATGGATTACAGGACTGCCCAGCGGATTTTACCTAAATGGATTTCTGTTAAAGAAATTTAATATTCTCAAATTATTTCTAACAGGCCTCATACTTCAGGCGATTATCCCAATCATGATAGTCTTTTTACCGTTTGACGGATTACCGGCAATATTATGTTATGGATTTATATATGGAGCAGGATCAGGCCTTTTTTGGGGAAATAAAAATTACTTAGATCTGCAAATCACCCGCGGAGCGAACCGAATTTATTACAATAGTCTTGGCACTATAGTAGATCTTCTGGCAAATATCATAGTCCCTGCTGCAATAGGTTGGTTTATCGTGTTTGCAAACGGTGTTTTTTCCCAGGAATCATTCATAGCATATAAAATCGTCATGATCATCGGATTTATACTCCTACTTATATCTGGTGTCATTATGCAGTCGTCAAAAATCGAAAATAGTGTTATTACCAATATGATCGTTCGCAAGCCAAGCAAGATATGGGGTAGTATCCGTATGTTTAATCTACTCCACAATATTCAGGTTGGGGTAACTATTGTATTGGCTAACGTAGTTGTTCTTGTATTAGTCGGAGGAGAAGGAATTTTGGGCACGTTGCAAACTATTACAGCGGGAATGTCGGCGCTACTGCTCTATATCATGGGGAGAAAAGCCACAACTGCAAGTTCATGGAAATTCGTTTCAATAGGATCCCTGATTTTTTTCACTGGTACATGCATACTTGCGGGTGTGTTCAATTGGGTAGGTGCGATTGCCTACTCAATCGTCATCACCATCGCTTGGGCTATTCAGTGGACTCCTGCTAATTCAGTAACAATGGATCTACTCGATATAGAAGAACATGATCCAGAAAAGCAGTATGCCTATATTTGTGATAATGAACTCTTCTATAACATTGGTCGTGGGATAGGCATCAGCATTGTCGTATCATTGCTTATTACCGGAGGACAAAGCTCTGCACTCAGATGGAGTCCATTTATCGTAGGTATTATCCAACTTCCTCTGGGATGGTTTATTTATTCAATTGTGAAGCACAGTCATTTACCAACTCCCGCCTCCACCACCTCCACCACCACCCCCTGAGGACCCTCCGGAAAATCCTGAGGAATGACCCGTTGAAGAAGACACAGGAGTAGCGGCGCTCGCAAAACTTGAATTGGACGATTGCAATGAGTTCACAAAAACGACGCTGTTAAAATGCGATGAACTATATCCCTGATACCAATCAGGCTGTGTCATAGATATATCCTTAAATCTTGTGGCCCAAATTTTTTCTACGCCGAAAGCGATGGCGTACGGAAGCAATTTTTCAAACATCATCTGATTTTTAGCCTGAAACGCTAACTGCCGCTCTTGGCTAACCAGAAAATTTTTAAGGGACAACGCAACAGCAGTCTGCTGGGATCCATACATAGTTTTGACCGGCATCTGGAGCCCAAAGAGTAATGACGATAAAAGAAGCGGGAAATTTCCTGAGACAAATCCGAAAACTGCAAGCACTATATACATATTTCTCACAGATTGAGGATTTTTTTCAAAAAATCCATCAACCACCACCTCATCATATAAATCTGTTTTAGCCTTCTCAACAACAGTGGAAAGATTCGCTGTATTTAAATTCACAATAGGTAAAGCGCCAAACAAATCATCATACAAACGCTGTTCGTGACCACGCAATTCTTCATTTTTTTGTTTTGGTTTGAGTTTTTTCAAAGCAAAAGTGCCTTTTTGAGATTCAATAATTTGTATATATCCTCGCTGAGCTAAATGAACAATGGTAGCAGTGATATCCTGCATATCTGCTTTTTCGTCTATAAGTGTACCCGTTTCACCCGGGGTCAGTTTTTTCCCATCTTTTGTTTTTGGTGCATCAAACCATGCAGACGCTACACCTACCGCTGGCTTTGGATCCCGGCCATGCTTCCACCACTTGATGGCAATAGAGATTGGCAACACTATATACCATAAAAGTCCAATTATAAAGAAAAATGCAATGACGATTACTCCAGCGATTGTGCTCCAAAACGATACATACAATTTCGGATCTAATTTGGACACAATCTGCTTTGGAAACCCCATCACGACGGTAAACCCTTCGTTTGGACCAAGCGGTCTATTGAGAGAGACTGTTAGGACGCCATTTTTGTATATCGAACTACAAGCTTGCTCGGTGCTCCCGATAGAACCAGTAAAACATCCAATTTTCAATTGGGATTCTTCAACGATAGATGGTAGCGTCATCGTCGCAGTGCTTTTTTGAATCGGGTATCCCCACCCATTTCCTGTCACATTCCAATACAGTTCATCATGATCAGAAAAATACGTTAACGCTCCGGATATATCATACGAAATTGCATACACATGTCTCCCAGAAATTGTTTTATCAGCATCCCCTATTTTTATATTTTTCTGAGAATCTTCCGTTAAAACAGTGTATGTATACGGGGTGTGATTTTCGTCAGTCACAGATAGAGATGTGATATCCAATATATATTTTTCACCCTTACTATTTGTTTTTATAGAGGGTATATACCGATAGATACCATGCTTAGACAGTGAGCCAAAATCGTATTCAATAGATTCTTTCACCCGTACGACCCCAGTGGATTGAATATCAATTGCAGTATCAAACGAACGTATTTCCTCGGCAAATACAGGTTGAGTCGATCCTCCTAAGAGCGCTGTGAAAATACAAATAAACAATAGTCGAAGTCTCATGAGTAATTATCGAAGAAATTTTACTATGTTTGCCTCATGTTCCTCTAGGGTTTTCCCAAAATGAACATTTCCTGACGCATCATGTAAATAGTAAAAATACTCAGATGGCTTCGCATAGACAACTGCTTTTATTGATTCTATTCCAGGATTCGAAATTGGCTTTGGAGGCAACCCAGGATTTGCGTACGTATTATACGGTGACTTTATTTTTTTATCTTCATCAAAAACACTCTTTTTCCACCATGATTTTTCAGTTCCCTGATATCCCAATACGTATTGTAAGGTTGCATCAACCTGAAGTGGCCAATCAGCTTTTAATCGGTTCAGAAGCACACCTGCGATCACCGGCCTGTCAGATGCTGATTTTCCCTCACGTTCCACGAGAGAAGCGAGAATGACAACCTGATCGAGTGTTAAACCGATTTTTTTCGCATCTTCACGCATTTGCAGTGTTACTTTTTTATCAAAGTTATCGGTAAAGATCTTTGCAACCGCAGCAGCTGTAGCATCTCTGGGAATCAAGTATGTATCTGGAAACATATACCCCTCTCGCGCGTATTTTAAAAATTCCTGCTCAGGAATATCCAAATCACGGTTAACCTTTGCAGCCACTTCTTCCATTCTCCATCCTTCAAGCGTTGTGATCCACAAATCACTCATTCCATGAGTAAGCTCCAGTGCTACAGTTTTTGCATCCATGGACCGGGTAAGTCGAAATTCTCCCGCCTGAAGCTGTCTCTCGATACCAAGAAATTTAACAAGCACATAAAATCCTGTGGGGCTGCGAATTATTTTATTGGCCGCCAATCTCGAAGCTATAGCTTTAACTCCATCACCGCTTTCTACAGTAAACTGAATCGGACTTAAGTCATTTACATCAGAAGCTGCAATACTATCCTGCCACCAAAACCAACTACCCCAAGCGCCGATGACAGCCAAAATAAACAACACAGCGAATCGAGAAATAAACGAATATGATTTATTATTTTGCTTCATTACATGTCGCCCTTCTATATTTATTAAACTGAGAGTCGTACATATATACTCTACCACATTCGCAAACAACGCGAACTACCCCACCTCGGAGTATTCAGCTTCCTTCCACACCAGAACACATTTTCCCTGAGACAGAAGCCAAGCCTGCATTGGAGCAATACTATTGTTAAACATACGTACGATCATATTATCTCACGTTTATGTCGTATATGCGAAAAAATCCCTCTAAAAAGCTGGGAATCAGAATGATCTATAGTATTGAATAAATTGGGACATTTCGAAGCGTTTCAACCGCTTCTTTCAATCTCCATTCATTTGAGCTGTAGAGCGTACAAAGCACATCATTTTTATCGACATGATCATCGAGTTTCGTATTCAGATATATACCACCTTTTTTATCGTGGGGACAACCAAGTATTCGACAAATAACTGTTATCTGGTGATTTTCGATAGCATGAACAGTTCCTTTTCGGGACGATTTTAACTCGTACGAAAATTTCGGATTATGTATATGCATAGAATCAACATCTGGATCTCCACCTTGCGCTCGAATAATTTCTTTAAACTTAGAAAGCGCCTTACCATTGGTGAGCATGCTACGAGCCAAGACCTCACCAGATATAGAGGGTTTACGAGAGTCTTTTAAACACATGTCTAATAATTCTCCGGCAAGTCGTACCGCCTTATCCTCCAATGGAATTAATCGATTTACCTTCTGCTCAAGAACTTCCAATATGTCTCGAACTTCAAGGGTTGGGCCTATACCACGACCAGCATTTTGCCGTATCGCGTTGATATCAACATGTACCTTAATACCAAATTTATTGGCCAGTAAAGTAAACTTTCGTTTAATAATTTCTGCATCTTTTTCATGTTGTACTTTCATTGTTTTTCCAACCGGTACATCCAAAACCAAATGCGTTGCTCCAGAGGCAACCTTTTTCGCCATAATAGATACGATAATTTTATCAAAAGATTCGTATGCCAACGGTTGTTCTACCTGTATGATGATATCATCAGCAGGAGCAAGTCCCACATGTCCACCCCACACGATACATCCTCCCACTTTATCCACCAAACGCTCTATCTGTCGTGGGACAAATGTCACAGGGGCAAGCACCTCCATCGTATCTGCAGTACCTGCAGGTGATGTTATTGCACGTGAGGATGTTTTTGGAATCTGATACCCTGCAGCTGCAATAATCGGCACAACTATCATAGATGTTCTGGTTCCTGCGACACCTCCGACAGAGTGTTTATCAGCGACAATTCCGTGAAAATGAAGCACGGGCCCTGTTTCAACCATCGCTTTTGTCAAAAAATAAAGCTCTTCATCAGAAAATCCTTCAGTAAACCCAGCGGCAGCAAAATACGTGGTCAACACGGGACCCAAACGATTGGATGATATTTCATCCATGATAGAGTAGATCTCACGATACGATAACGATTTACCGGTGAGTTTCTTTTTGATCGCTTCGATGGCAGCTTGTTGTTGTGTTGTTTGCATTACAGAGTATTTAGCTTAGCATGAACATTCAATCTCTTCCAGTAGGTACCTGGAGGAACACAGGTCACAAGAGCCAAGTAGCTATTATCAAATCGTTGTTCCAATACACTTAAGTCAGTAGGATCAATAACCACCATGCTATAGATCGTGTATCTGTATTCCACACCATCATAATTCACCAAGATATCGTCCCCTTCTTTTAATGTAGGTATCAGTGAAAAAATACTTTTATAGTTGGAAGGAGAATAAAATTGTGGCAACATGGAGTGACCAAATACAACACCACTTCCATACTGACCTGGTAATCCTGTTCCTCCATAATGCACCAGACTCGAATTAAGATCATCTCCAGCAATTTGGACAATAGCGTTTTTAATTTTTAGTTTTGGAATTGACAACGTATACATAGTAACATCGGATTTTTTTTGCTGTTGTGGGACAGCAGGATACCAAGCATTCACGTTTGTATAATCAGAAGCAGCATCTACTACATATTTCTCAGGTCCTGTCGCAGCGTAGGCGATTGACGACAAAGGAGAGCTGACTATTGTTTTCGCAGTTTCATCTATAGGGGTAATAGTTGCAGAAAGCGATTGTTCAGAAAATGCACTAAACGACAAAATTGGCCAAACTACCCACATGATGACACCGATGCCTAAACTAATAATAGAAAGTGACAAGGTGAAAGACCTTTTACTCCTAATACGTATGCGAGCGGCTGGTGCTTTCACATATCTATAAAGAGGCATAGCTGTTTACTCCATGACTGAAATTCGTACTAAAATATTCTTCTTATTGAGTGGTAACGTTCCTTTAGTTGGACTATAACTAAATCCTAATTCCACACCTCCAACACCAGGCAATGTCTGCACATACTGTTTCACAAAGGAAATGTTCTTACCTGCAATATCTTTTTGAATTTTTTCAACGTCTATAGTAGGCAGTGCATACGCACTCATAGTAGCTTTTGCAGTAATTTTTCCATCTTTCTTTATCTGAATATTACTGACGGTTACAGTGGTTTTAGCATCATTTACCGTATACCCTGTGGGGATCTGACTTGACGAAAGAGAAGAAAGAAGCGCTCTAACATCAGCTTCAGTATATGCAATACCGCTTATCGTGACGGTTAATTTTCCTTGCAATTGTTTTGCTTCCTCGTCAATTTCCTGATTAAACACTTTTTCTGTTACCGTTGTTTTTATCGTAGCATCGATAATTTTTTCACTTCCTGTTACCACCTGATTAAACCCTTGTTTTGCTTGTTGGATTAATTCTTCAGACACAGTTTTTACAAATGCATCATAGTCAGCACGGGACACAACAGTGATTTCACGACTCGTTCCCCCTGAAAATGCTTTTTCATTTCGCGCGATTGCGGTCGTGGAGCCTATATCTTTGAAATTAAATTCAGATCCTGATGTTATATTACTCTGTGTCCCTATTGCCACAGCCGTCACTCGTACATCTGATTTTCCAAACGTAAGAGATCCTATGCTCTCGCTCGCCGATGCAACTTGTACGTCTTCATCAAGGGTAAATTGTAGCGAACCCGCAGACACTAGAGATCCTTTTTTAAATGTCTTGCTCGAAACTGCTTTATTATAGATCGTCACACTTCCTTTCGCTGGGTCACCGACGTTTTTCTTCCCGTTCACCTGCACCGTTTTCTCTCCTGTCTCCGCTTTGTCTCGTTTACGGCCAGGTACGATTCCACCCTCTGCGTCAACGGTTGTCGCTACGGGATCGATAGTAATCACTTGTGTTGTTTCAAACGACTTAGGGATTTGTAACACCGTCACTGTTGCATGGGGCAAAAACCAATAGAGTGAACCCAATAGTATAAAGAGAACTATGATTCCGAGCGCTATCCAGACGATGGGTTTTTTTCCGCTAAAATGACTGAATATCCCTGCAAAAAATGAGGAAATTTTTGATCCGGAAAATAAGGAAGAAGCCGAAAATTTTGAATCTTCTTGTTCCTCTTCTGAGTCTTGTTCATCATCCTCTTCGGCAAATTCATCCTCTTGTTCTACGACCTGTTGAAGAGATGCTTGTTTTTGATTAGCCTCCTCAAGAACATCAACATCTTTTTTAAATCCCAACGACTCTGCGTCCACCATAACGACATTATCATCAGATGCAGTCACAGAATCGATCGAAAAATCTTCAGAAATAACTTCCTGTGCTTCGGCAACTTCCTCAGTCATTTGATCTTCAACTGACCCCATAGGACTGAGGGGAGTTACGTCAGCGATAGCTATATGAGTATCTTCTTCCAAAGTTTCCACTTCTTGACCATTTGATACATTTTCTTTGTCTTGATTATCAGATTCAGCAGAAAGTTCATCGATGGTGTCTGATTTCCCCGTTGAAATTTCCTCTTTTCTCTCGTTCGTTTGAGGTGACACCACCTCAGCAACTGCATCTTCAGAAGTCGCTTCAATTTCTGTCATAGCAGCTCCTAATTCACTTGCGCCAGCAAATGATATAGACTCTACAATACTAGCCTCAGATATGGTTTCTATTTTAGGAAAATGCAAAAAATTAACCTTTGAAGTCCACTGATGCTTTAATAATTTCGCTTTAATATCTTCCAACTCCTCTTGACGCGAACCATAGAGTAATATCCTCGCTGGAAGCACTTCAATATCGGTAAAACTACGAAGCCCTTGCTCGACAATTCCGACGATATCCTCAAGTTTTTCAATTTGTCTAACTCCTGAAAGCTCACCTACTTTGTAGACTCCCACTTCGATGCCATGGCTATTGATACCCAATAGTATAACGCTCGGTGGAACTCCTTCATCAAATCTCATTTTATATATGATGGCCTGTTGCAAAGGGACAAATCCTATGGCTTTCAATTCCAGTTCGGCCATAAATTGTTTTATGTGCACGCGGACGTCCTTTTGGATTTCACCTGTATCGGTTAAATATGCGGGAGGCAATCCTAAAATCGCTTTTGTGACGTCAGTGTGTCCAGTTTTTTCTTCAAGCATTCCTAAAATTTCATCAACCACAACCCCTCGTTCTTCCCATGAATTATTTTTCAACACTTCACTTCGAGAAGCCAACACATGAACAACACCATCTCGATCAATGGTAAAAAAAGATCCAGCTACCTGTAGGGTATCTAGATAGAGTGATACATACACTTCACGCGTTTCACCCTGACCCTTAAACAGAGATTGAAATATTCCAGGTAATTTCATAACGAAAAAAGATAACAGCGCCTCGCTAGTACCATAGTAGCAATCTCGCGCGTTGGAAGCAACAAGATACGATATTTTACAGAGATGAGAAAGCCAACGCGATTATCGTTTTTTACGATAGCGTGCCGTAAATACGACGGATCCCTGACCCAGAAGATTCTTCTTTGAGTATTTTAAACACTCCCAATTCTTTAGTATTTTTCACATGCGGCCCTCCGCAAAATTCCGCTGAAAAATAATCAACTGGAGTTGCGGATTCAGGCGATATAGAAGGCTGAAGTCCGATAAAATACACACTTACTTTCTCAGGATATTTTTGTCCAAATTCCATTTGTGCTCCGATTGTTTCGGCGTCTGATTTTTTCATTGCAATATTTTGTACAGTGAGTTGTTCTTGAATTTTTTTATTCACCATCACCTCGATTGCGCAGAGTTCTTCCGGAGTAAATTTTCTGGGAAAATTTACGTCAATTCGCAACCGCTCTGCGGTGATGTTACTGCCCCGTTGTTTAATAGTAGGATCAACGATTTTCTGAAGTGATGACAATAAGAGATGATGAGCGGTATGAAGCCTGGTTGTCTGCTCACTATGATCGGCAAGTCCACCTTTAAACATTCCCTTGGCCGCGGTTCTCGAAAGTGCTTGATGTTTTTTAAATTCTTCTTCAAATTGTCCTCTATCCACGTGTTGTCCTTTTTCCGTCGCAACCTCAACGGTCATCTCCCAAGGAAATCCATACGTTTCATAGAGGGTGAATGCTATTTTTCCATCTAACTCAGGAATTTTATCAATTTCAGCAATGCCCCGTTCAAGCGTTTTTCCAAATCGGAGCGCCTCTTCCTGAAGCAATAATTTTATTTCAGCTGCTTTTTCAACAACCGTTGGATACGCATGTTCATAGACTTCAGCGATCGGTTCCACCACTTGCCCTATGTACAATAGATCTTTTGGTAGTCCTAGTTTTCTTCCGTACATAAGAGAGCGTCTTATAAGCCTGCGCAGTACATATCCTTGCGTCTTATTCGATGGAAGCACGCCATCTGCCATCATCATGACACTTGCCCGCATATGATCAGCGATAATCCTCATTGCTCTGGTTACTTCTATGTTTTCTCCATACGTTTTATGACTGGATGATTCAAGAATAGAAATAATAGGAGTAAACATGTCGGTGGTGAACACATCAGAGGTATTGTTTGTCACTGCAACTTGACGTTCTAATCCGCCACCAAAATCCACATTTTTCTGAGAAAGCTCCACCAAAGATCCATCTTCCTGTTTTTTATATTGCATAAAAACAGAATTGGCGATCTCCATAAACCGACCGCAATCGCAATTAGGATGGCACTTCTCATGCTTATACTGACTCTTGGCGTGATGTCCTAACGCTTCTCCAAAATCAAAAAACACTTCACTATCAGGACCCCCAGGCTCACCAGGTGGCATTTTTTCTGGCTCTCCACTTCTGCTCCACCAATTCTTTTTTGCAGGATAGGCAAAAATGCGCTCACCTTCTTTTGCGTCAATTCCAACGTTGCTAAAAACATCTTTCCAGATATCTATAGCATCAGTATCCTTTGGCACCTGATCATTACCTTCAAACACAGTCACAAACAATCGCTTCGGATCTAGTCCAAGCTCTTTTGTTAAAAACGTAAAAATCCACGGAAGTTGTTCTTTTTTAAAATAATCACCTAAGGACCAATTCCCGAGCATTTCAAAAAAAGTTGTGTGTCTGTTGTCTCCCACTTCATCAATATCCTGCGCTCGAAACGATTTCTGACTATTTACAAGCCGTGTTCCCAACGGATGACTAGCACCGAGTAGATATGGGATAAGCGGTTGCATACCACTACTGGTAAAAAGCGTCGTTGGATCATTTTCAGGGACCACGTTAGCCGAAGGTATTTCTTTATGTCCCTGTTTTTTGAAAAAAGAAAGATATGCAGATCTGACGTCCTTAGAATTCATATACGGAATTATAACGCAAAAGAGTCAGAGAATAAATGCTAGCGATATGTAGAGCTCTTCTTTGGGACGTTTTTGAAAAACCTCTTTCGGATTTCCGCAGTGGTCACCATGCTCTGTTCTTGGAGTTCTTCGATTTTGGATAATGCGCTCTCAAGCTTTTCCGTGGTCGTTTCAGCCAGTTCATCTTTTGAGTGCTCTATATTTTCAACTATTTTTTCTTTAATACTCTCGCCTTGTTTTACCAATTCTTTTCCTTTTTGTTGCAATTCATTCACTGCTCCATGCAAGTCATCAAGAGCATCTTTTCCTTTTTCTTCCAATACTTTTCCCGCTTTTTTCCCTTCCTTTGTACCGAGGAAAAATATTATGAGCGCCCCAATTATACCGCCCAAAAAAAGCCCTAACAAAAATTTCGATTCGTCTCTAGTTCGTCCTTCAGTCATTTTTCTCTCCTTTATTTTGTATCGCGGTAATCATCTGTAAGCCTGATCTAATGCCATTCATAAAGCCTGACATGCTCGTGACCCCATCGCTAACCGTTCCACTCACTTTTCCAGCATCATCAAGCATTTTATTTGTTTTTTGCACAGAAAAACGGATTTCTTTTAAGATAAAATACACCTGAATACCCAACACGACAAGAAGAATTGTAAGGGTTACGCTAACGATAACGATGGTAAGTTGTATAGGATCCATGGGCAGAGCAAATATACGACACTATTTATGTTCCAAGTATTACGCAAATTACTCCAACTGTCAATGCCTTCACCATCTGCTATTTCACTCCAATTTTCAGTGTTTTTGTGGTTGTTTTTCCAAGCCTGCTAGAGGCTATAATTGTCAGCGTATTTATCCCTGGTTCTACGCTAATTTGATCAAAAAATTTCCCATCCGGTCGGACCAACACGCTCACTCCATTTATCGTCACGGTGGAGTCTGAGTCTGTTTTTCCAAGCACATCCACACGGGTATCAGAAAATACTTCCTGATTCACTGGGCTATCTATGACCAACTCTGGTAACTTCTGAAGCGTTTGATATTGGATAAACAAGTACGAGAGAAACAGCGACACTAAAATGCTAACCATGATAAAAATAAATTTTCCTGGAGTAAGTTGAAACGGACTTCGATTCAGAGGAGTTGCCATGCCAGTCGGCAATAAATGTGACTTGGGGGCATCCACCGTTTGTCTGCGAAAAAATGCCAATACTATCTTACTGTTTAATCCGACAAATTCACTATAATTTTTTATAAATCCTTTTACATACGACTGAGACGGCATGATGGAAAATTCGTCTGATTCGATTGCGGTGAGAAATTTTAAGCGGATTTTTGTTCCCTTCTCAATATCTTCGAGGGTAAATTTTTTCTCTTCACGAGCTTCTTTTAACATTTGTCCGACAGTTTTCATACGAAATATTTGATAAAGAACAAATAATATTATATAGCTCTACTAAGCTCTAAGCTCTAAGCTCTAAGCTCTAAGCTCTAAGCTCTAAGCTCTAAG
>CAYHHA010000020.1:17629-30405 GCA_964356315.1 uncultured Gammaproteobacteria bacterium | reverse complement strand
TTCGTGTCTCAGTGTCAGGAGAGGCCCAGAAAGGTGCCTTCGCCTTTGGTGTTCCTCATGATATCAACGCATTTCACTGCTTCACCATGAGTTCCCCTTTCCTCTGCCACCCTCAAGTCTATCCATCTCGTACCCAACGCCGAGGTTAAGCCTCGGGCTTTCAAGTACGATGCGATAAACCACCTACACGACTCTTTACGCCCAGTGAATCCGGATAACGCTTGCATCCTACGTATTACCGCGACTGCTGGCACGTAGTTTGTAGATGCTTATTCTCCTCAGCTTCATGCCGAGGCAAAAGAAGTTTACGACCCGAGGGCCTTCATCCTTCACGCGGCGTCGCGTGGTCAGACTTTCGTCCATTGCCAACGATTCCCAGTTGCTGCCATCCGTAGATGTATGGCCCGTATCTCAGTGCCATTGTGGGGGGTCGCGCTCTCACGCCCCCTATCCGTCGTCGCCTTGGTAGGCCTTTACCCCACCAACTAGCTGATAGACACAAGGCCGCTCCAATACCATTCCGACTTACGTCGGAACTTTACCCGCTAGGGATCATGCGATATTACCCCGTCTTTCGACGAGCTATGTCACAGTAAAGGGTACGTTCCTTGCTTATACTCACCCGTCCGCCACTGATTTCGTGCATAGCACAAAAATAATTAAATCGTTGCTCAACTTACCACTCGTTACGCCAAAAGATTCATAAAAAAATAACTGACTTTATATGTGCTTTGGCATAACAAGTTTAAAGAAGTAGCAACATTTCACTAATACCCTTTTGGGGTATAGACCACTCTAAAAAATTTCTTTCGCGATGCGAAACAAATTATAAGAATGGATCTAATTATCTTAGTGCTATGCACAATCTCCGTTCGACTTGCATGCTTAAGGCACGCCGCCAGCGTTCATCCTGAGCCAGGATCAAACTCTCAAAAAAGAATTGACGTGAACTTGTAAAAATTCACGTACAATTTTGGATTCCTATCACCATTTGATTGTCAAAGTGCTTACTCTGAAAGACAAAAAATCCGACCACTTAGGTCGGGATACTTATCCTTCACCAATGGTCAGCTTCAATCACTCATTGTTTGTCAATTATAGGCGAGTTCATAGTCAGAGTCAATAGACCGAACCCAAGCCCTAATAATCCCCCTCCAATGACATCACTTAGCCAGTGATGACCGAGATAAATACGGCTTATTGATACTAAAAAGATATAACAGATAATTCCGACCAGCATCATGATTGTAAGAGTTTTTTTTCTGTATACAGAATACTGTATACGGTATACTGTACATAAAATTATTCCTATAAATACTGCGCGAGCGACATGACCTGAGGGATATGAGAAGCTTTCATTTATATAATACTTCGGAAACACCGTCGATGGATTTTTGATCATAAAAAATGGCGGAGAGGGATGGTGAACAACCGTTTTTCCATATATCTCACCTGCTATAAGCAGAGCAAAACAGATTGGAATAAGAATTCCAGAGAGTCGAATCTTTTTCTTCTTCCAATCATAGATCGCAAGCAATGTAAGCACTCCAATAACTCCAACTGAAAATTCGGGACTGGCAAAAAACGTAGACCCCTCCATGATCTCTCCGACCATCGAAGACAACCGAAGCCTGCTGGATGTATCTATTTTTTCCTGTATTTTCACAGTCACTGCAAAATCAGACTGCTTCAAAAAGCCTTTATTGACTTGTCTACTAAACAGAAAAAATATCCCCAATATGGCAATTGCTATGAATAGAGTATGCCATCGTGAAATTTTCTTCATAGAGTTTTATACATACAGACCTTAGAATATTTCATTATGTCACAAATATCATTTTCCTCGACACAACGCTGGAACAGTCAGAATATATTCGTACAACCGCAGTGCGATCTGCTTATGCCCTTCTTCGGTTGGATGGTCATCAATAAAATGCAAATTTGGGTCCGCAGAAATAGTCGGTAATCCATTGAAAAATACCGCACCCTCCCGCTTTGCCCATTCTTTGAGCTCATTTCTAAACACAGTATCCATATCTGGAAACATTGCGATGATTAACTGTTTTTTGTACATTTGATCGAACTGTCGTAAGAATGATCGTTGCATCTTCAATATTTCCTCCTCGGAATATTTCTTATGAAATTCATCCTCCGACTGAATTACCGCTTGAATCCATGTGTTCACAGATTCTACAGAACCATGACGCTGTATTGATTCTTGTATTTCATTCGATCGCTTCTGCATCAGTTCCCGTACCTGGGTAAAATCATTCGGATAAAAAAGCCAGATTACAAGATCAGGATCGTATTTCATTCCTCTAATCCGAAATCGTTCTACCTCATTTTGAATATCAAACCCGCGCAGTCCTAAATTCAACACTTCATAGTGGGTATAGGTAGAGCAAGGAACATTCGCATCGAACAAGTCTTCGAGTTGTTCTGGCCAGGAATCAGCAGTATTTACGTGATCTCCAAATGTAAATGAATCACCGAGCGCTACAATGCGCAAAGTTGAAGGTGGTTTTTCTATTGGATAATCGTATCTATCATTCAGTGTTTCATTATTATATCGCCAAACAACAGGCTTCTGTAACCAACCGATGGTATCAGCCTCCTGACTATCTGCCAAAGGTTCATAATAATACTTCAGAGAGCTTACCGGATTTTTTGTATTGGATTCTTTTTGAATTTTGCTCAGTGATGTAGTCTTGAAAAAATATTGATTCGATCTAACCCGTTGAAATACCACCACAGCACATAGAGAAGAAACAGCTATTGAGCACAATGCAAGAATTATTCGTGATTTGTAAATATAAAATTTAGGAAAAATCATGGAGAGTCAATCGTTTCTTATTATTTTATACAGGCTATACTTGAAGATATCACAATAACGATCGATGTGTTATCTCCTGGCATTGTCATATATACGCATGTCCTTAATCTTAGTAGTCAAATATTTTCCTGCTACCTCATGACCAAAATCAGTCAAATGAACAAAATCCCACCACAGAATGCCTTTGGCATTCTGAGTTAATAAAAAATTATGTAGGTCTATTACGGAGATGTTCAAAGAGTCTCCGATATTTTTCATTATTGAATGATTTTTTATAACATCTTTCGAAGATTCTGCTGAATTCGCTTCTTGCACAAATACGATTTTGGTGTTCGCATGACTGGCCTCTTTAAATTTCTGTAAATTTAGTGCGAATTCGTCAGGTTGATTGCGATCATTATTTGAAAGATTAATTACCAACATATCTGGATCTAAATGGTCAGCCAATGCTAATTTATATCTTTTAAGTAATTCGGTAGAATCAACACCTGAAATAGCAGTGTTTATACATTCAATATTTTCTTTTCTTTTTACCATAGAGGTCTCTACCGTAGGCATACTTGAATCGACTGTTCGTAAACTCACAAGAGATGGATCAGAATTCAATAATCTACAGACCGTTGAAACGATAGTTTTATCTTCTTCTGTTGCACCAGCTCCCCATGTTTGTGAACTTCCGATAAAAACTATTCTATATATTGTTTTGCGAGGAAGTGATTGTATCGCATTCGAAACAAAATCAACGTTTTTGCGCTTGATATCTGCTTCTTTTTTCGACCAATAGAAAGAAAAAATTCCATCGGTATTTGGATACTTGCCGACTATAAACGTATTTATCATAAAATAAAGTATCATCAGTAGCGATAGCGTTATAACCTGGAATGCACAGAGGGATATAGTTCGCCTCTTTGTATATTTACAAAAATACCGTCTCAATAAAATTGAGACAAATACGATAAAAATCGAGAACAGAATATATCTGGGAAATAGAAAAGAGTTTGCGTATGTGAAATTTTCAGTAAAAACACTGCGACCATCTTTATCGAGTATTGCAACGTTTGACACTGCCACAGCTTGTAACCCACCACGAAATCCTATTGGACTATAAAACTGTTCACCTATTGGAAATTCTTTCGTAACTCTATCATTAATATAAAGTTTAATAACTGAATGTTCAGGTATATATTGTATCTTTACCCGCGTTTTCTTATTCAATAGTATTGGTGAATTAAAATAATCGATGAGAGTAAATTCACCGCTCTTTTTCATTGTAATAATAGCAGTTGGAAAAAGTGTATTCGCACTTATTCGGATAGCAGGAACTTCATCTTCGTGAGTATTAAATTCGAAATATAGGTATGAATCTTTAGAAAAGATCGCATCGAAACTAACTTCTGAAAAATTATAACTTTCTTTAGTGAACACTTCGTTATAGCCATGCCAGGATTCTAAATGCAAACGATTATCTTTCAGGGTTTGGACTTCTGTAAAATATGCATTACCTGCAATAACACCTTTTTTTAAAAAATACTTTGTGGAAACCCATTTCCCGTTATTCTCCAGTGTGTTGTGTGTTATCGCCCAAATGTTCCATCCTAAAATAGAACAAATACATACCCATATTACATCAATGATGAAAATATTTTTCATTAGTCTTAAGTACTTTATAGAATTGTGCTGGCCTTTAAATAAAGCGTGGGAATATATTCTGTTATTCGCGATTTATACGATGATGTTTCATAATTTCATACAAAATGATTCCAGATGAGACCATAACATTAAGTGACGTGTTTATCCCCCACATTGGCATTTCAACAATAGTATCTGCCATCGCAAGCACTTCCTTTGATACGCCAAACGATTCATGTCCAACGATAATTGCTAAAGGGAACGTATACTTCGCATCTGTATATGGAATACTACGCTCGTCCTGCTCTACAGCAATGATTTGAATATCCTTATTTTTTTCCCGCAATTTGTTGATAGCGTTAACTGTAGTATCGACATATTCCCAATCGACATATTGCCAGGTATTTACAGATGCTTTTTTGATTCGTGAATTTGGAGGAGTTAATGTTTCGCCACAGAGAATCACTTTTTCTGCTGAAACCGCATCTGCCAGACGAAATATTGATCCAACATTATAGGTATCCAATACGTTATCAAGGATAATCGTGATAGGATTTTTCTTTCTCGATTTGAGTAGTTCTGGGTCTACTTCCTCAGTTCTAAGCTGTTTTGCATTGAGATGAATCATGTATAGATAGTATATCAGAGAGCAACTGTCACTGAGGAGCAGTAGTATCGATAGTAGCTAATGAGGTAATTTACTTACAAGAAACGATATTTGAACGCATCAAGTAATTCAATGTGTCACTTGCAATACGATCGTGACCTAATGCATTCGGGTGACCATCCGCTAGTCTCGTTTTAGGATCTGAAAAATCAGATACTGGGACAATCGAAATATCCCTTTCACCCTTTGTCCATTCCAGCAATTTTCCCTTAGGATCAACATCAGGCAATTTTGTAATAATTACGGGAACACTACCGCGAATTCTAAAAAAATCTTGATACCACGGTTGTATCAAAGATAAAATTTCGTCATCTCCATATTTCTTGTGAATTTCTTGTATAGCCAAACTCCATGCAGGGTAAAATTCTCCCTTTGATTTGTACATATCAATATCTTTTTGAGTTAATTCTTTATCATATTTATCTGTGTATATAGCCATTAATTCTCTGGTTCTATTAAGTCCTGTTCCAGGCTCAAACCATACAATTAAATCAGGGTTATACTTTTTCCCTCGTATTTCGTATCTACGGGTAATATATTGGACATCATATCCTGCAACTCCCAAGTTAAGTACTTCATATTTTAGGTGTCCGCCACATTGAGAATTCAGCAGATATTCAAGTCGTTCAGGCCAGCTTTCCCGTGTATTCACATATTGCCCATAGGTACAGGAGTCTCCAACTGCAATTATTCTAAACACATCCTTCGACTTTTCCACGGAATAATTACTCTGATTATTCAAGCCATCTGCATTTATGGTGGAAGTCACTTCGTGTCCAAGCCAATCAGGTTGTTCCGTAATTTTCGAGTTTGGCTTTGGTTCATAGAAATTTGGGAGCTTTTCGCTTGCAGAAAATAGTAACGAATCCTTTCGAACTGGAACCAATGTATATTGACCTAATAAGGTCTTTAGCTTCCCCTTTTCCCTATATAGTTTTATTCCGAATGCAATTGCGACAATAATTTCAGTAAGAACTATGCATCCTAATATAAGCCTAAATATCTTCCTCATATTGATTGTTAAATTTACCTGTTTCTGATACTACAGAAATGTTACCTTCGATGCGTTGTTTTGACCAAATTTTCCATAGCTCTTGCTAATATCCCAATTGCCGATCCTAAAACTGCACCGGAGAGAACGTCCAATGGATAATGAACTCCAAGATACACACGGGAAAACGACACGCAGATGGCAATAGCATATACCCATGGGGCACTTTTTTTATCGACATAGGAAAAAATATATGCAAAAGCAAATGAAAGCGTAGCATGCGTAGAAGGAAATGAATAATTTCCTGGAGTTGCAAGGATGATAGCACCCATGTCCACAGACGGCCGAGGACGAGCAATTATCCATTTTAGGATATACTCGGAAACAATGCTGAGTATTCCGACGAGAATAAATGGAAAAAAAAACATATGATCTTTTATTTCTTCCCGAAAAAATATCACGATAGAAAAAACGATCCACACAATTCCCCACTGAGCAACTCCAGACAGGCCTCTGGCTATCGCGTCAGACACAAATGAATGTGGCAAATGATTAATCAAGAGAAAGAAATATCTATCGATAGATATAAGGGTATCTAACATGGTTTATGGTTTTTTTGTTGGAGTGGGTTTTCCACTTGGCGTTGGCGAAACGATAGGTGTGGATGTACTCTGAGGCGAAGGTGATACAAAAATTATCTTGATAACACTATCCTCTGGAACAGGAGATAAGACTTTTTTCCCTGACAGTAAGACGCCAATAAGAACCACGACGAAAACAATAGTCACTATGATAACGGTTAACGCGGCGAGTGTTTTTCTTCGATCATCCATACACTAATAATAGCATAATCATAGTGTTAGCAAAGATGATGCTGAATTTATCGGACTGCGAAGCGATCATCGAAGGATTGATTTCGTTTCCAAGAGAGCTATTTCATATATGATATTGACTCATGATCAATGATAGCGCTTTAGCATATGGTTCTTAGAGCGGTCATGGACAACTGATAAGCTTATTAGCTTGCAGATAGGTGTATATACTGTCTGCTATAATTTTATACCCAACTGCATTCGGATGACCATCGGGTTGCCACGCATTGGGCAGTACCGGCAACACGAGTGTATCCATCACGTAGGTATTCGGTCGTTCATCGGCGTACGTTTGTATAAACACCTTTATCGCATCTTCTGTGTCATGAAACTGCACGATCACAAGCGTTCCACCAAATAACGAGTTGAATTTTTTAAGCTGATCACGTTGAAAATTTAGAAACCAGTCTTGACTATATTTTTTGTAAAGTATTTGCTCTGCTTGTTGAGATGCTACATAATACTGTCTATTTTTTTGACCCCTCTGGATCTCTTGCGCTGACAGTGTCGCTGCTATTTGCTCCTGCAACGCGGCATGCATCTCTTGTATTTTCAATATATTTTGTGGAGTAATTAGCCAGATGATTATATCCGGATTATATTTGGCACCGCGCAGACGAAATCGCTCGACTGCGAAAGATATATCGTATCCAGAAACACCGAGATTAATCACTTCACTTGAATTTTTTCCACCACAGGACGAACGCGTCAGCTTGTCTTCCAATTTTTCCGGATAACTATCCTGAGTATTTACATATGCTCCAAAGGTAAATGAATCGCCAAGGGTCATAATTCTTGTCACACCTGTTTTCTTTTCTACCGGATAGTTATACCGCTCGTTTAAACCATCATGGTTATAGGTGTACCGCGCTTCGTACGGCAACCAGATGGGATGAACCAGTTCAACGAAATCAGGCCTCAGTTCATAAAAATGAGGATAGACACTTTCTTTGGGGTACCACACAGACTCTTTGGATATAATCGTTATAAATGTATTCAATCCAAATACGTTACCAACCTTTGGGAAAAATTTGTATATAACACAAATCAGTACAAAAATAGAAAGAGAGAAAGATATGATCACTAAAAAAACTTTCTCTACGAGATTTCTTTTAATGGATTTCAGTCTATCCGTATCCCTTGGAGGCGCATGCGATATGTTCACAATTGTCTTCATCATAGCATGAACTGAATGGAACCCCTGTTCATTCGACTACTTACTTTATATCCTCTTTTTTCCATGCTGCGAAGTTGCATGATGGGTATGTGCTACATCCGTAAAACGTTTTTCCACTCCTACTTTTTTTCACGACCATGGCTCCGGCGCATTTCGGACAGGGAATTTCAATCTTTTCTAAAAATTGACGGGTATATTTACATGCAGGAAATGTACTGCAGGCGATAAATTTGCCGAATTTTCCCGTGCGAAGCACTAGTGGGCTTTTGCACATTGGGCATGCTTCTCCAGTTTCTTCCACCGGAGACTTTACCTTTTCTGCAATGTCGTAGGAAGTGGCTAAATCTTTTTCGAATGGCACATAAAATTCTGCGATAACCGGTTGCCACTTTTTCTCTCCATTGGCAATCGCATCAAGCTCATCTTCCAAGTGAGCAGTAAACGGCAGTTGCATAACATCTGGGAAGTATTGCACGAGGAAATCCGTAACATCTTTCCCAAGCTCAGTCGGGACAAGCTTTTTTTCTTCTTTCACTACATATTGCCTATCCTGAATCGTTGAAATAATTGGGGCGTAGGTAGACGGCCTCCCGATGTCTTTTTCTTCCAGTGTTTTTACGAGCGTACTTTCTGTGTACCTCGGAGGAGGGCTGGAAAAATGTTGTTCGGGATTTGTGGTAGTGAGCATCAATTGATCACCAACTGCTACTTTTGGGATAACGACTTCATCACTTTCGCGACCGGATATTTTCAAAAATCCGTCGAAAATAATGACGGATCCTTGCAAAGAAAATAGGTATCCGTTGGCACTTGTAATATCTATCGTTGTAGAATCAAACAACGCTTCTTTCATCTGACTGGCTACTGCTCGTTTCCAAATAAGCTCATAGAGTCTGTGATGATCTCTATTTATATCTGCGCTTTGCGCTAGAGCATCTGCGGTTTTTCCCACCATTGTTGGACGAATCGCCTCATGCGCTTCCTGTGCAACTTTTGACTTCGTCTGAAAAAGCCTCGCGCTACTTGGTACATAGGTCTGTCCAAATGATTGGATGATATACTCACGGGCTTCACCGATAAATTGCTCGGATAAATTTACACTATCGGTACGATGGTACGTTATGAGCCCTTCCTCGTATAATTTTTGGGCCAGTTGCATGGTTTTTTTTGAAGAAAAATATAACTTTCTCCCAGCATCCTGTTGAAGTGTGCTCGTCGTGTAAGGAGCCGGTGGATTGCGTTTAATTTCTTTTTTGTCTACCGCACTCACGACATACGGAGCTTGAAAATTTCCAATGATTTCTTTTGCGGTGGAATCAGTTGTGATCGTTGAGAGTTTCGTCGTATACTTTCCATCAAATAACTCAAACACTTCGGTGGTTTCATACGCAACACCGTCTTTTTTCGATAGTTTTGCAACCAAAGAATCCTTTGTAGCCTGAAAGGTTGCATCTATGGTCCAGTATTCCTTTTTGGCAAATTTTTCCACTTCCCTCTCGCGCTCAACAATCAACCGCACCGCTACGGACTGCACTCGTCCTGCAGAGAGCCATCTTTTAGATAATTTTTTCCACAAAAGCGGGGAAAGTTTGTATCCTACCAATCGATCTAGAATCCTGCGGGCTTGCTGGGCGTCGACAAGCTTTATATCCACTTCACGAGCATGTTCAAGTGCTTCTTTGATCGCTTTTTCGGTGATCTCATGAAACACAATGCGCTTGAAATGGGACACGTTGGATGTGACAGGAGTCACGTCTGATGTAGTATCACCCTTCTTTTTACCTGTCGCTTGTTTCGTGTTACTTGTCTCTAGTATCGATGCCACATGCCATGCAATGGCTTCTCCTTCACGGTCAGGGTCAGTTGCTAAAATGATTTCATCGGCTTTTGCAGCGATCGACTTTAACTCACTCACGCGTTTGGCTTTGTCCCGGGGAATAACATACCTGGGAGCAAATTGATTTTCCACATCGACACCAAGCTCTGCTTTCGGCAAATCCCGTATGTGACCCATGGTCGCTTCTACGGTATATTTCCCTTTCAAAAATTTGGTCAGGGTTCTGGCTTTTGTCGGTGATTCTACAATAATTAATTTCATAAAAATTCTTCTTGTCATCCCCGCGTACACGAGGATCTGTCTCTTTAAAACACTCATTTACTATTCGATGGATTCCCACCTTCGTGGGAATGACATCCTATGACAAAGAGTATACGCTATCTCCCATATTTCGTATGATTTTTTTCATCTCTAGAATTGTGATGGTAGATCCAACAACCTGTATTGTCAAATGCGTTTCACGCACAATTTCATCTATTGAAAGTGATTGTTTAGCGAGTAATTTGGCCACAATTGACTCATTTTCCGTGAGAGCCGAGAAATCCAAAGATGACGTACCACCCCGGGAATGTATCTGTGTCTCCAACCCTAGTGCATGTATAATATCCTCAACATCCTCCACAAGTACAGCCCCTTGTTTTAAAAGCCGTGCAGGACCTTTACTATATTCACTCGTGATAGGACCAGGAACAGCAAAGACATCTCGTCCTTGTTCCCCTGCGTTTCTGGCCGTTATCAATGCCCCACTATCGTCAGCGCCTTCCGTGACGACGACACCCAATGACAATCCACTAATAATGCGATTGCGCGCGGGAAACAATCCTTTTCCCGGCCGGTGCCCGAGTGGCATCTCAGACATGATACATCCATGACCACCGGCAATTTCATGATACAGATTGGTATTACTAGCAGGTGCAATCACATCGATTCCACATCCTAAGACCGCGATCGTGTTCCCACCACTTTCGATAGCCGTCGTATGGGCAACCGTATCTACCCCGTACGCAAGACCTGACACGATCGTGAATCCATAGGAAACTAATTGCTCGGTGAGTTTTTTTGTCACGGATGTGCCGTATGGGGTGATCTTCCGCGTCCCAACGATACCAATGGTTCGGTCCAAATCGAGCACGGGATCCGTTCGTTTCCCAAGTACATAGAGTACAAATGGCGCATCAGATATTTCTTTTAACCGGGAAGGATATTTTGGATTCTGAAGGGTCAAGACACCAACATGTTTCCTCTTTAGATCTCCAATATATGTATCAAGATTGATTGACGAGCGAAATGCGTCAAATTCCGAAACTACTCGAGAAGGAAGGTGGAGCGATTCCAGAACGCTTCGTTTTGCCCTCCACGCCTCTTTTGCACTACCAAAATAGTCAAATAAGAGCTTAAACCGAACCGGTCCGATGCCCGGGAAAATACTAAACCCGATCCAATACCGAGTTTCATCATCCATGCATCAAGCGTAACATAAATCTTGCGCTCCATCATAGGACCGTGTCACAATAGAACCATGAAACGAAATCAATTACTACCCATCGCTCTTGGGGCACTCTTTTTCCTTATGCTTGTTGGGTATCGATATTCACTGCTTCATGATGTGTCCCAGCTTCCCTATTTACAGACTCCTGAGACGGTTGCACCATTCACAAAACTCCTTACGTATTTCTTTATGTGCATTGGGATATTGCCTACGATACTTATAATCATTTACACGGCCTTTTTCTGTCAGACGACGTATCCAGCGGGAGTAGTGTTGTATACCTGCTTCGGAAATCCATTTGCTTTTGGGGATACCACAGGATTTACCGCGTACCTGCTTGCATCCGTGCTTTCTATCGGGGCTGTCGCGGCTATCGCCACTGCTATCTTTCGCGCCCAAAAATCTCATGACTAGCCCACAGAAATAACCCAGCGCTCCAGGCAAATGGTCCTTCAGATGTATAGATTGCACGCCGAACAGGCAAGCCCGAAGATTCGTATACTTCGTGTACTGTATTGTGACGCACAACATGAGACGCGATTTTCATGAGAAATTCTTTCGCTTCAGTTTTTTTCCCAACTTTTGAAAGAGCAAGCGCATAGGTAATTCCCGGCTGTAACCAAAGTAATCCACGATTATGATATTCGGGAACTCCACCAATATATTGGATAACGGGTATTCGCCAAAAGGGATATTTAGGATGATTATTATAGAGAGTGAAATCTGCCATAGAATGTGATGCGCCGTACGCTAGAATTGTTCTCGCTTCTTCTTTGGTGGCTATGCCGTAAATGATCGCTAAAAAATTTGCATGTGATGCAAAATAATCCTGACGTTTCCAATCCACCCAATCAGCAAAATACAAACCAGTAAAGAACTTCTGGTGAAACGTGGCATATACTTCTTTGTACCGATTGGTGAACATGGTCTTGGATGTTGTATCACCCATGATATTTGACAATACTTGCATATCTTTTAGAGCTTTCAGATACAAAATATTTGTATACAGTGTATGCCCACTTTTTAAAACTCCATCGGCCCACTCGCATTGAAACCATTCTGAAACAAGGCCATTTCCAAAATGGTTATGGTACCAAAGCATAGACCTGACAAGAGATGCATATACGGATCTTACCCATACATACTCTTTTGATCGCGACACGTATTCTGCGGAGGCAATCACTGTCATGAGCCCACCGTCTGGCACGATACCCAAAGACATATGAGACCTGAAATTTGCTACCAGCTTTTTTCTATATGACGGCTTCCCAAAATATTTAC
>CAYHHA010000020.1:0-17529 GCA_964356315.1 uncultured Gammaproteobacteria bacterium | reverse complement strand
ACCAATACCTCGAAAGTGCTATTTCCATGGCCACATAAGACGTTTATGTTAAACGGAGGGTGTGTGTTTGCAAGAAATTCTATACTTCCAACGAGGGAATGGTTTGATCCAGACTGCTTTATCTACGGTGAAGAGCAATACCTATTCAAACAAGTCGCGGAACAGAAATGGGGAGTATATTTTCTCAGGAATTGCTCGATTATTCATTTACGTGAGAAAAGCATCATGCAAACAAAAAATAAACACAAGTTTGTACTCGATAGCGCAACCGTCCTTATCAAAAAGTCACCACTTGGGAGACTCTTTTTCCGGTAATAGATGTTACCGAGCATTTACAACTTCTGGATGCCATATTGTAACTTCGGGATCATTGCGTACGATGGCATTTGCCCATTCCACACCCTGCATAAAGGTGTGATCCTGATTGGACACCTCATATTTCCACGCACCAAAACGACCTCGGGAAAAAATATGTAGATCGTCTAGTTTGGGCAAAACAGAGTCAATATAGCTATCCCGACCAAGTGATGGCGTCGGATACCCATAGTCTGCCTGAAATTTCCATGTGCTCACGATTGTGTCGTCAGGACTGATTAACTTCACGTTTTTCGCTCCGGCAATAACGTTTGCAGTAATTTCTTCTTCAGGGAGAGGATTATATCGAGATGATGCCACCTCCGTCATAAGTGACCATGTCCCCTTTGGCGCATTGGAGGGAGCGTAATTTGAAAAGACCGTCGCTCTGAAAAACGGCGCCTTGTCTTCGGGGAAATACATCCAGCATTTTGTTTTCAACTGCTCCGGCACGTCACCCTGAATTCCTATCCCTACAATAGTCACTGTCGAATGATGTAACGTTTCTTTTGGCTTTGGCAGATCGGCATCAGCTATGAGGTCAACCAATGTATCGATAGGAATCGTCGTTAACAACTCATCGTACGCCACGCGTGAGCCGTCAGAAAACCATACCGTTTGTTTTTTGGCTTCGATGCGGACTGCAGTTTTTCCCAGATGAATGCGATCATGAAAAGGTTTTGCCACCCGATTCCAAATATCTCCCGTTCCACCTCGCTCCGGAAACTGAAACTGGGCATTTGGTCCCCAAGACACATCGTCTTGATTTTGGGCAAAATTTTTCTCTATTCGATCGATATCGACCTTTGCCACCCGATCCCCAACCCATTTTGTATTCATAAGCTCCGGAGGATATGCCCACACCTTGCGGTTATAGGGAAGTAAAAAATGCCTGGCGATTCCTTCACCGAATGAAGATCGCACCCACTCGGCAAACGATGAAGGAGAACTCTCTTGTTTGGCTTGTTGAAGCTTCTTAAGACCAGAGAGACATTCCGCATACGCATCTTTTGGGAGTCTGTGAATATTATTTTGAAACGGATATGGAATAAAGCGGTCGTATATCCACACCCACGCTTCCCGCTCATGAGACAAGTATTCCCCCTGCATAACCCGCTTAAACACTTCATCAAAATACGGATAGTGAGAATGGAGCACATGCCCACCGATATCCCAGGTAAAGCCGTGTGGATCGACAAACGACGTGGCGAGCCCTCCTACGTATGACTCGCGTTCATATATATCATACGATTGATCTCCAAGCTCGCTGAGTCGCCACCCAGCTCCAAGCCCGCAGGGCCCAGCGCCTATCACAACTATTTTTTTTGAATTGAGATTCATGATGTGACAACAGTACCAAAAACGACCTCATGTTACAATATTAAAAGCCATGAGCGACATAGATGTGATTATACCAGCGTATAACGAAGAGAAAACAATTAGGGATTGCCTTACAGCGCTTTCTAATCAAGCATACACGGGTTCATACCGCATAATTGTTGTTGACAATTCTTCTACAGATGCGACAAAAAAAATCGCTGAGTCGTACCCCAACGTACTCGTAAAATCTGAGAAACAGAAAGGATATGTCTTTGCCGTCAAAGCAGGAATTGAAAAATATTCCACGGCGCCGATAATCGCACAGACTGATGCAGACACCGTAGTAGATACACATTGGCTCTCAGAAATTTCAAAAGCATTCACCAGAAATTCAGATGTTGTGGCATCCGGCGGTCCTTTTTATTTTAAGGATGGACCGTTGCTCTTTCGAGTATTCGTAAATAGCGCAAATTACACGATTCCGATCCTCTTGAACTCTCACTTATGTGGCATGAATATGGCGTATAAAAGAACAGCATATGATGCAGTCGGAGGGTATGACCCCAACATAAATATAGGAGCAGACACTCTGCTGGGCATAAAGTTAAAGAAATACGGAAAAATACTGTTATTGCGCAATCAATTTGTCTACGGATCTGCCAGACGGTATAACTCTATTGGCGCTATAGTTCGCGAAGTTCCCGAACAACTCGGGAATTATTTTTCACTGCTCTTTCGAAGCAAACCGACACTCTATAATGCAACGGATTATAGATCCTAAAGCTATCTCCCAAACCATTCTTCCAATATCTTTTTTGCCACTGGAGCTGCGACTGTACTTCCTTCTCCTGCCTCTTCAACCAACACCGTTACTGATATTTCGGGATCACCGGAAATGGTTTTGGTCTCGGGTAAACCCTCCTTCGTCCCGCCTTGCGGGACTTCAGCGGGCAAGGGTGCAAAGACAGTAAACCATGCATGCGTACGATTTTTAGGATCACCATATTCTGCTGTCCCAGTTTTGCAGGCGACGGGAATGAGGGTTGCGTCGGCGCGTCGTTGCGTCAAGGCGTCAGCGGATTCTGTGGCCACATTGATGCGTTGTTGCTTTGACGCATTGATGCTGAAATTGAACATCGGCCAACCTGTCCCCCCTGGCTCACACGCTTTGCGCATGCCGGCGGTAATCAGATCTATCGTATCTGCTTTTTTTACTACAATTTCTTTGCACCTTTCCCCCACCCTCTTGCCCGCTGATACATCGCTTGTTACTTTTTTTATCGTTGGCACACACACAGCTCCCCGATTTGCCACAACATTTGTCCATGTATTAACCTGAAGCGGTGTGGTGAGCAAGTACCCCTGGCCTATGCTTACATGATACGTGTCTCCTACATACCAATCATCGTTTCTGGCTTCTTTATCAAACGCGGTGGAAAATCTCTCTTTTTTCCACGCAGGATCTGGCATCAGACCGCTTGCTTCTCCTGCTAACTCTATGCCAAGGGGCTTTCCAATCCCGACCTTATGCGCCCATGCAGCTAATTTTGTAATACCCAACCATTCTCCTGTTTTGTAGAAAAAAATATCGTTACTTCTCTCGAGCGCTTTGACAACATCTACCATCCCCTCCGTCTTCCCATATTGGTTAAAGTACCAATTTGGAAAAGAAAATGGCCCTATTTTCAGAACGCCGACATCGTCTACCAATGTTTTTCTATCTATCGCACCTTCTTCCAATGCGGCCAAGGACGTCACGAGTTTAAATGTAGATCCAGGTGGATACACTCCTCCGATGGCACGATCAAACATGGGCCGGTCAGAATCATTTATCAACCGGGTATAATCATCGTTTGATAACCCAAAGGAAAAGGCGTTGATATCGTACGAAGGACTTGAATACAGCGCCAACAACTCTCCTGTTGATGGCCTCGACACCACAATGGACCCTTTTTCTCCTTTGGGGAAACTTGCCGAGGCCACTTCTTGTAGCGACATATCTATAGAGAGATAGACATCCTGTCCGGCGATTTCTTTGTCTCTCCCTAGTACACGGAGAATTTTCCCTGCCGAGTCTACCTCAACCAACTCCTTACCATCTCTCCCCCGAAGTTTTTCTTCAAATACTGCCTCTGCCCCTGTTCTTCCAAGCCGATCTCCGCGGGAGTAGTATCGTAATTTATAATACTCATCTGTGAGTTCAGATTCTGAAATTTCCCCGGTATACCCGAGGACATGGCTAATCGCGGTCGGATAGACATATTCCCGCTTATAATCCACTTCAAGAAATGTCCCAGCTGGCATCCCTTTGGAAATAAGAACATCTCCCTCTTCCCGAGATACAGTTTGCACACAGCCCTCGATGGCATTTTTCTTGCAGGGCTTTATCAGACGATAATACGGAATATTTTCGACTAGTGGTTTCCCCGTCCTGTCGCGGAGAATTCCCCGAGGTGCGTGACGAATGAGTTCTTTGGTTCGATTTCCATTTGCCAACGTCCGAAAATAATGTCCCTGCACCACAGAAAGATCAAACAGCCTCCAGACAAGGATAAAAAATCCCACGCACAGAACCGTGAGAAAAAACAACACGCGCCCCATCCCAAGCCACCAAGAATCCTCATCGGACTGTGTGCGCATATGTTGCTTGCGCTCTACTATGACACTATCAGAAAATGCTTTACCGAGTTTCATACTTTGGAAGAATGAATAACGAATAATGAATTATGACTATACCAAATATATCAGTATTCATACCTCAAAATTCATGATTCAAGAGAATAACCTGTATATGAGTAGGATTATCACAGAATACGCAAAACCTAATAACACCTGATGTGTTGTGTGATCCCGGCGAAACACCCGTGCCCAAGCAACGAGAGGAACGATCAACATGAGTGGCCACCACGCGTATCCATACCACTGGATGATCATCCCGATTGCCAGCATATCTCCCCCAACATGGCCTGAAATTTTTGTCCACATTGCAGTGATACTGAAAAATCCAAGTGTCCAAAACAGAAAAAGTGATAGTAACGGCAATAAACGAGGCTCAACTGCCCAAATGACCCCTCCCGCTATGACTAGATATCCTAATAAAAATAAAAATGGTCGAATACGGTCTTCCCGTTTATGCATATCCCAATCAAGCCCGTGATGCTTTTTCGCCCATAATCGATATAAAACCATGGGACCCATCAGACCTACCATCCAGACGCATGCAATCGGAAACGAAAGACCGCCTCTGACTGCAACCGCCAAAAAAGAAACGGCCAATAAAATGGCGGGTTCAAATACGATAGATAGGAGGGTGGCAAAGAATAGCATGCTTAATTTATGTCATCCCCGACCTGATCGGGGATCTACTAGTATTTTAATATAATAAATGGATTCCCGCTTTCGCGGGAATGACAAAGAGTATTTACATCTTCCTTCCTGCGATTTTTACCTTGCGAAGGAGCACATCATCATCTAATAATTTACCACACCCGCGCACAACGGCCGTTTGTGGATCTTCCGTCACCCATACTGGCATTTTTATCTCTTGAGCGATAAGCTTATCTATCCCGCGAATGAGTGATCCACCGCCTGCCAACACGATCCCATGTTCCATAATGGCACCGATGAGCTCTGGAGGGGTTTCCTCTATCGTTTCTGATATACCCTCTATGATCTCTTGAACAACAGTCGCAAGTGCTTCTCGGATCTCTGCCTCCCCGATGCGTACGGATTTTGGCAAACCTGTCTCGATATCGCGTCCCCGTACGACCGTCTGCCGATCGGATTTATCCACTGGATAGGCGCTTCCAATCGTGATTTTTATGTCCTCTGCCGTTTGCTCGCCGATAAGTAGTGAATATTTCAAGCGCATAAAGCTTACAATCGCGTCATCCATCTCGTCTCCTGCCGTGCGTATACTTCGATTCACGACAATGCCTCCCAACGACATAACTGCGATTTCGCTCGTCCCCCCACCAATATCACAAATAAAGCTTCCGGTGGATTCCTCTATTGGCAATCCTGCCCCAATGGCTGCAGCCATTGGCTCTTCGATGAGATACACTTCCCGCGCTCCTGCCATAATCGCCGCTTCCTGCACCGCTCGGCGCTCTACCTCAGTAACTCCCGAAGGAATTCCAACAACAACGCGTGGTCGTGGGACACTCGGGAATCCAGGACGAACGGGCTGTTTATGTACAAGCTGGATGTAGTATCGAAGCATGGCTTCTGCGGCGTCGAAGTCAGAGATAACGCCGTCCCGAAGTGGCCTGAGAGCCTCGATGGTTTGCGGGGTTTTTCCGAGCATTTTTTTAGCTTCACGACCGATAGCCACAATCTGTTTTGTTTTTTTGTGACGTGCAACGACAGAAGGCTCTCTGACAATAATCCCTTTCCCTTTTACATACACAAGCGTATTTGCCGTTCCTAAATCTATGCCTAAATCATGCGAGAGAAGTCGAAAAATCCAATCTAACATACATTCATCCTCCCTAGTTCTCGAAGCCCCGCCAAACTGCGCCATGAGGCGTGTACGAATAGCACCCTAAAGCCGATTGGCAAGGTTCTGTGGGGCGAAGGAAGTTTAAAAATGAAGTCAAACATTATAGAGGCTATTTTAGCATATCCGTCGAATCATTATTTTGATCGCTTATGACCGGAGCACGTCAACAAATCTGGTCTTATCGCGAAAAATATCTCCACAATGTGGACAAAATTTATCGATCTTATACCGCATATACTGATGACCGTTGCGATGAATTAGGTTTTGAGCCCGAGAGACATATTGAATCTCCCCACATGGGTGCTCGTCTTTAGATACCGTCAATAATATTTCACTCGGAGGCGCTGTTGTGACAACAGGAACTATTTCTGCATGCGAGGGCTCTTGATACGGCATTCGAAGAGCAATGATATGATCAAATAATTCGATTGATTCTTGCATTCCCACGTGACCACATTCAGGAACCTCGTTCACAATAACCCAAGGCTCAATATCATTGTACGTTTTTTCGATTTCACACCCACATGGAGATAAGAGTGTAACACCCCTGCCCTCAAGTAAAAATAAGAGATCCTGAGGAACAAACGTCGAGGCAGATAATCTCTCAATAATCGCA
The DNA here is from genome assembly GCA_964356315.1 of uncultured Gammaproteobacteria bacterium. Taxonomy (GTDB): domain Bacteria; phylum Patescibacteriota; class Microgenomatia; order UBA10105; family UBA927; genus CAYGFH01. The sequence continues at coordinate 10,738 of CAYHHA010000020.1, read as the reverse complement.
GTATCCGACAGGAGAACAAACCCAGAGGTAGCATACGCTTTTCGCATAAAAGAGAGATACTGCTGTGCTTTCTGCCCCGCGCGTTCTGATTCCCAAATATTCACAGGGTTCCGATGCGCCTCTTTCTGTTTTTGCGCATGCCAAATCAGATATTTCTCAGAATGAGAAAATCCAATATGCTTATATCCCGCATCATGAAGCACCTGTTTGCGCGCATTTTTTGGGGGCAGTATTTTTTCATACGGCTCATATACCAACAACACGCCACCTGGCGATAACGGATGAACATATTGTGCAAAAAATTTTGTATCAGCCTCCTCGTTGTTCAATCGAGGAGATATAATTGCTATCCCTCCTAAACGATGTTCGTGCGATAAATCAAGATCATACACAAGTCGTTCAAGAGCGATCGTTCTAGGATCGACGATGGCTCCATTGACATGATCCATGTCAACTATGGCGGCATGATGGCCTACTATGCTATTCCAATGGGGATTTTGCTGAAGATCTGTGATGATAGCACTGTCTAAACCGCGCGATACCAACGGATGTTCTGTCGCCATGAACGGCAACTGAAATTGGTCAGGTGGATATTCTACTGTTCTTTTTCCCATATGCCCAAAGAGAAAATTTGTTCGATTGTACCACAAAGATATATACTACCTCTCGCATGAATGTGAAAGAAAATGAGATAAAGCACGATGGAAATATCGCCAAACAACCTGCGTATGTCCGATTTGATCGTGAAATTGCGATAGATTTTGGCATTCCTGAAGATTTATACGGACCGGAAGAATTGGTACATTTTGTCGTAGATACACGGATATACACGATCACTCCGGAATCTCCAATAGGCAGATTGACGAACGGAACTGGTGATCAGGCCTTTGAACTGACAGCGCCAATATATAGGCGTGCAATTCGACTACAGGAAGTCATCGATGACTTTCCCACAGGGCGAGTTATATATATGATGCTTTCAAAAGTCCCTATGGGAATGTTTGGATGGTCTCAAACACCCCTAGAAGTCGTGGAATCCTCGCCGGATACTGAATTTCAATTTGTGGAAGGATCGCTTGCAGAAGCACTAAATGACCCAACGTCACGGACGCTCGTGATTGATGTAGAGCAATTTTGGAAAAACAACGGCGCGGATGTTCAACACAGAACAAAAAAGCCTCACAGAATAAAGAGATATAATTTACCGTAAAAAATTGGTTTTTCTAATTAGAAATCCTTTCAATAAAACACGTTCCTTCGGATTTTCATAGATTCTACTCTATAGGTTTATTTATTTTTTATGACTATCGGCTGTAAAAATGCTATTTTCTAGTTGAATATTAGCTTAAAATTGTATATTATAAGCTACTAATGAATGAGAGAATGCATGAACAACACCTAGGCGCACATCCTTTGGAAGTAAATCCTCAGCTCGGAGAGCTGAGTGAAAGGATTTCCTCTGGCCAAATACATAGCCAAGACGGCCCGTTTTTGTGGACTATTATTCGAGATTGCAGATCGCAAAAAGATAAATCCACTCCGAGCTATCCAATACAGTCAGAACTGGACGAAGTAAAAGTACAACTCGCACAAGGATGTGCTAGCTTTCTTAAAGATATTCAGTGGCACAGTTTAACTTCGGATACGAAGCTTCGTCAACTTATCGAGCCTGTATCAAATAATGGCCACAAAGTCTACAACATCGCCACCCGAATATTTTCCGATTTATTACGAGGCATGCACCCTGACGCTGTTACTGATATGACTAGACACCGAGGTCACCCGATTCCCTCTCAAGTAATTATTGATATTCACCGAGAACTATCGCCGTTTTTGGCTCAGAAACATCGACATCGTCTTGAAGCTCTAACAGATGACGATTTTCCGTATCTAGATCTTCATACAGTACCAGAAGATACCATCAAAGAGTACGTCCAGAAGCTTCTCGCCTCTTTAAGTGGGAAATTTGCCACATATGGTGGAATTAACCTCGATGTTTTCTTTGAATTAACTAGCCGAATTCACGATATTGCCGCAAATGAAAAGGCAGAGGTTTGCCCTGAACTTGATGATATACTTGGCCTTCGCATGCCTGAAGTGTGGTATTTCAACACAGGAGGACCACCATCGCCTTTCGCTTTATTTTTTAACTCTGTACAATCACGAGGGTTTACGAAAAATACTTCACGAAATGCTCAATTTAGAGAAGAATACGGCATTGTTGCACTTGTAGAGGGGTATGATACGAAGCATCTAACTGAATTCGCCCATTCAAACGGATATATTTCATTTAGCACACCTTTTGATTTAGTAAACACAGCAGGGTACATTGTGTCAGGGAAAGCGCTTGCGTCTGTCAGAGATAATCCTGAATTTTATCGGTTTGCGGACGGGATACTTGATTACTGGTCAAAAAAAACTGGAAATTCTGTAGAACTAATCATTCAAACGATTCGCTCAATAGACCCCCAGGAGGCAACGAATTTGACGCTCACATTACTTCGTTCTTTTTGGGAAGAGATTCTCATCCCTCGAGGTGTCGTCACAACGGACGAAGAAATGATTATTTTAGACCCGAACGCAAATCAAGAGCATGCGAGCACACTGCTTTACTGTCGTCGACCAGACTTTGTACTCATGGGAGGAAATATTGATGGATTCTATCCCAAAAACCCTTATACAAATGTTACTGCGAATAACATGGCACTAGCAAATGCACAATATCCCCAGTCAAAAATTATTACGCCATATTATATATCTCCAGATCATACGTCACTCTGGCCAGCAAAACTCACACAGGAACCTGGATATCTATGGACAACAGATGGACTACTCGTGTCATTGATCGCGCTTCGGGAATTGGGAAGATCTACAGATTATCATAATCTTCGCGCCATGTACCATCGTCTAGCGGATTGGATGGATTCGCCACGGAAAGTTCGAAGAGATATGTAAATATTCCCCACCGACAAACCCTAACTCTGGGATTTATTAAACATACTAAATTGATCGCAGAAATTGCTACGTCATGGCTAATGTAGTATAATTATAGGCCATATGAACGAGGTTTTCACTCTGCACGCTCAGATTATCTACTCGGCTATCGACAATGGACATCTGCGCTCAGCCATGGAAGCGATATCTCTGGCTGGACAAGTAACAGACAGATTCAGACGCGATGACGCGGACTACATACCTTCTCTTATATACGGAGAGTTTTTCCATCTATTCAGTGGTGCACACAGTGATCTGTATACTCCAAAACGAGGATATTACCCCATCACCGAACAACGATCAGCATTATCCAGAATCGGGCACATCCAAGCTCATGAGTTAGGAGACTCATTTCTTGATAGAGTACCGCAATTGTTGGAAAGTGATATAGCAGTCATACCACAAATCACGCTTTCAGATATCATGATACTGATGGCGGATGATGTGCATCATCGACTTGAACTGGCATACGATAAAGAGGCAGAAATCAGAAGACTTAATCGTGAGCGGGAAGATTTGGAATACATGAGAGGCCGAGGATACGAACCCTTAGAAGAAAATACTCGAGCACAAAACTTATTTGAACAAATACGATGGTCGAAAAAAGAGTATTGAGAACGTACTCTTCTCACAATTCGAATTCTCTACTAGGACTACATTATTTAACAGAATCCCCTCGCTCAAGAGCAAGCCAGATCTTTAGTATTGTCTTTTTTACAATTCGGTCCAGCTTCTCCGTGCCGGATTGCGATCCTAAAAGAGTTGAGGGGTGTCCATGAGAAGAGGCTATTTCACTCAGTACGGGATCTACAATATATGAGCCAAACAAGGAGAACGCTTCACCTGGAGATGTTGTTTGGTCAGATAATCTCCCTACAGTCTTGTCGATCCAAGATTCAACATATTCTTTCCCAAAATACCCATAAAAAAATGCGCTCATACGTCTTCCCCATCTTTCCATCACAAAATTTTTTTCAGTAAAATGCGGTCGTGTTCTTTTAAGAAAAAAAGCAACGTCATAGAATCTGGCAGCTTCATATGGGGTAACTACTATGCCATATCCGAACGTATCTTTAAAAATTGCTTTACTGTACCGATTTACTGGAGTTAATGTTTCAAAATCTTTAAGAAAAATAGGCTTTGATAAGAGGAGCTATGGACTGTGCTACGTTCTCCAGGTGCCATTGGACATGCTCAAATTGTTCGTGAAGTTTTTTCATCACTACGGCATTTTGATATACAGATAGAACATCACTATCTATATAGTGCTTCTCGGCTAATTCAAATTCCGTTGTTATAGGAAACGTTACTGGCCGCTTTGTCATAAATATCCCAAGTTCGTTATTAGAATCCGATGAATACCATAAAATTTCTGGGGTCTCTGCTACCCTAGATAAGAGTGAACGAGCGTCTTGAGTCCGATCTAGTTTATACATCATCTCACGTAAGCTATATCCTCCTGCAATGCTCGGAGTGTGAGTTGTAAATAAATCACCTCTGTGAGATATAAAAGTACCACCATTTCCATCCACCGAAATTCCGTGTTGTACTAACCAATCATCATAAAATTCATCCGGTGAAACTCCTCGAACAACATAATCACCATGACTTGATAGGTTTGCCATACCAACTCCATTAAGTGTATACACATGCGTCTGATCGTTTGGATGTACAAAATCAATAGCTCGAGCCCCTCTTTGGTAATTTTCCGTTCCTAGCGATATCGGAATCAATACCCGTGGCAAAGCACCATCTCGTACTGACTTTTCTAGATCATCGACTGCTTCATCATCGATATGTAATCCAGTGTTCTCTCTCCATTGTGTTCCAAGCGTCCACCTCGGTATTCTATTCAACCCAACGGGACGAAAAATTTCCGCGGTCAATGTCCAAGTATTTTGCCATGGGATCTCGACTGTCAATACACCATGAGACGATTGACGAATCAACTGTCCATCCATAGCACTCCAGACCTCACCGGATGAATCTTTTGAATTTAGAATATCTTGTGAACGTACCATATATACCCTATAATTATATATTATATTGCCTTTGTTGGAAATATGGCGGTATAATGCTCCCCTATACAGTTGCAGTTATTCATATATGTCTAAAGAATCTCAAATCCCCCACTGGAATGAAATTCAGACTCCGAATGAGTTTATGAGCTTTCTTGTTGCGAATTTTGAGCACACAGGGGTACGATACTATTTGGATGCTGTCGAAAATAATTTACGTGATTTTGCATATAGACAAGAAAATCCCCTGTATCTTCCATACGTCTCCCGAATTCTATTGATTCCCGCTGAGCATCAGATGCCGGGAGTCGTCGGACACCTTAGCAATCATAAGCTGAATAATTGGCCCTGTGATTTTATGGCTCCTCGCTATCTTCTCGCGCTCGGGGTATACCTTGCAAAATCCGCGCTTGTCATTGCGGAAAAAAAAGCAGAGATCGTGAGGAAGTGGGATACATGGCTTTCTGCCGAGGATACTGCTATATTTCTCCCTCATCTTTTGGAAGCCTGGGTAAAGCCGTATGCACTTGAAACATTTCCTACAGCCGTGCAATTTGTTAATGATGCGAAAATCAGCAGTTTTGGTGGAAGAAAAGATAAACTTCCAGTGTATATCCCAGACACAAAATTTCTGCAATCGGTTGCGCACATACCCTTCACAGGGAAAAGAGCTGTCGAAATGCAGAGAGCTGAATTTGTTGAAACCATCCTCCCCGATATCAAGTCGATTTTTTTCCCATATGAAGAACAATCAATGGTTGATAGTTTATTTTTAGAGGATTCGAGTTGGCATCAGTCGTAAAGAGCAGGCAAAACCTTATGGACATCTGAATGTGGTGTGAGTTGTCTGAATGAATTCCAAAATACGCGCTGAAATAATTCCTCATGCGGTTTGAATCCAAACAAAATAGCTTCGCCAATCCTATTATTCATTATGGTTTCTGCAATTTGCACGTCCGGAAGAGACGGTACAATAGTTAAAAGCGCACCTCGGGCGCCATCCCTTGAAATATAGCTAGGGATTTCAAGTTGCACCTGTTTAAATGCAAATTTTGCGATAAATCTTTTCAGATCGGGCAAATCTCGCTCCCACTTATCTGGAGTGTATTTCCTGTCATACCATCCAAGGTCTTTATATCGACGAGTCGCGTCGTCCCACCCATATCTCCACCAATGTGCAAACGACCCCAGTACCGCACTTTCACCTACATATGCATATGATTTTTCGACACGAAAACCAAACAGGCTCGGGTCATCGCGCCAAGGGTCATGAGAATCATGGAAATGATTAGGATCCAATTCAGATTTCATAGATGCAAATACGCATGTTTTCTGTCTCAAGAATTCTTGGAACAGATATGACATAACTATACTCCCGTGAACTTTTTATAACACCGCTTAACGCTATCTTCAAATTCTTCTAGCTTGTCATTTGTTGCGGTAAGAAGTGCATTTATTGTTTGTCGATCATATTGTTTGTCTATCGTTATACCTAGAGTTATGTTTCCGAACCCATCCGGAAATAACGAGACACCATAGTCTGACAAATCAAATAACCCACGTTTATCTTCAAGGATTCGGTCAATTTCATTTTCATCGCACCATGATTGCCAAAATGCAATAAACTGTTCAGTATGTTCTGGCTCAACGAATTCTGGGACTGTAAATTCTGGAGATAAACAAGCTGTTATCTCTGAGTCTGTTTCATAGAAATATACTCCATGTTGAATAAATAAATTTGGCATATCCGGATCTCCGATATGTGGATCTGAAAATCGCATCTTGTCTCTATTCTCGCCTGCAAGAATCGTGTCATTTCTCCACCTCACCAAAATGCTCCAATCAGAGGCATCCTCAAGTGACGGAATAGTAATATTTTCAGTATACCAACTAGAAATATGGGTTTTCATAGATAAACCATTCGTTTGAACATGCGAAATAAATCTTTGAAGATATTCTTTTTTGTTTACAGCATCAAATGGAATGGTAAAACAAAATACTTTTTGTCCGGATCGTCCATAGCTGTTTTCAATACCAATACCTGTATAGCCATGATTTTCATTCCAGTAGCGTATATACTCTTCAAAATAGTGTTCATACTTGTCATCGAGGACAATCGTTGAAAGTTCAATTCTCATGCCTTGCCCTGAAATAAATATATCTGTACGAATTGTTCTATCACTGTCGCTGTCTATAGTCGCCCGAAGGTGAGGACCACGAAACAAAATATCCAATGGCTCATCGCCTGTAGCTCTGGATGGAATCCGTAGATTTTGAATGTTGTGATTATCAAGAAGATAATCAATAATTGGCTCTTTTTTTGCAAGAAATTCTATCTGATCTCGAACCATTCGTTTATACCACTGATGCTCAGTTATAGGAAATCCAAACACCTCCATTGAAATATACTCGTGATGATTCGGATTAACCTCGGCAAATGCTTTGGTTTCTTCCCATACAATTCTCGGAGCCTTGAACGTACAAAATGTATTCGCGGCCTCCGTCACATGATACATATACTCACCAAACACCTGTGAAATATCATTCATCGCATAGGCCATAAATGCGTCCCAATCGCCTACTACTCCATCAATTCCGGCTTGACTCCACAATGACTGATCTTGAGACAACAACGCATAAAACTGCTCCACGATCGATTCATCCATTTGCCAGGATAGTGCGAGATTAGTTGAGCCCCGATCCTTTCTATTTGAATTCTTCGTCTGGAGCACATATCCTAACTGGCAATGCTCTGCCAATTCACGATATTGATCGCTAGAGAAGCCTACTTGACTCAATACTTGAAACGCTTGTTTAAATAATTGCCTTGAGACGACAATTCCATGATCCTCTTGCAATTGCATCGAATATCTATACATCCAAGAATCAAAATGATCATACATACTGATATCATGATCGAGCTTTTCAAAACTTCTTTTTGGTATGTGGACATATAATTCATCGGAGTTTGGCGCAACAATGGAAGAAAACACGATCGCATGCTCAGAATCCGAAACAGATTCCATAGAAATTTCGACAAAACTTGGAACCGGTGCAACACTTTCAGCCGACTGTAAATCTCTCGAGAAAATGGTTATTGGTACGGTCTGATCAATTGTTACGTGAAAGAACTTTTCGTCGAAGGTAATTCTTCTACCATCTAACGGTGGTTGCGAAGCTGCCCACTGATATATTCGATCAGCAAAGTATTCTGCATTGCTCATGTGGTCATGTTTGGCAGGAACATATATTGTTTACATTTTAACAATACGAAATTTTATCATAATTATAGGTTTTATTCTACCGGCTTATCACCAGGCCCATCGTTGATTTTGGATGCTACTTGAAGAAATGATATCGAAATACTATAACTGACACTCATCATGATCTGGAATGCACCATATGAGGGATTATTTGTAAGGATTTTACAGCCTACGAAAATTTTTTGGATGAATTTAGTAAGAGATACAGATAACCCGCTCTTGAGAAGAGTAGATTCCGGCATTTCTGACCTACATCCATCAATGATGTCTGTACTAGTTGGAATTTAAACACTCGTAGCCAATGCATATGTATATATCTTTTCCCGACAGTGTTCCATTCAATCTTTTGAATGTATACAACATTTTTTCGTACATATCCTCAGTTGATCGGAGAAGTACGGCAAATTGGTTACCATAGTCATACACTACAGTATCATTCCATTCGATCATTCCTATCCCTAGTAATGGGGCAAAACTGCGTACAACACTTTTGAGACCACTATCCGTCGTGATGATTCCTGGTGCCAATACTACATCTATTACCTGCTCATCATGAGCCTCTGCGTACATCAAACGTACGCTCGAAATTGAAGATGAATCCACATCATATATCATGGATATGCCGTATGAAGATTCTTCTTCTGCGAAGTTAAAGGATAGTACGTAATAGTTTCGATCATCAACGTCATACGCGAAATAGTCTGATTGTATATCTGCTGGCGATGCAGTTTTGAATTTGGCGACCACATCATGTGCAATTTGAAGTGCAGGTATATTCTCCCTATCTGCATTAGTCAGCCAAGCATCCGCAATCAAGGTGGCATACAGCGCGCGAGCACGTTCAATTGCGTTGGATTGATCTTCAGAGCTAACGCGTTTATATGTACGTCCATCTGGTGTATATGGTTGGCATAAAATAGCCCATGCGCGCTGTCTCGCATTTGCATGCTTCCATACCGCATCTAGATATTTGACAATGTTGCTGGGTTCCATATTCAAGCTTACGTAGTAATCAAACAAAACACCCTGAAGCACAGCCTCTATTCGTTGCGATGCTTCTGGCGACAGCCGAGGAGCATCTACAGTATAAATATATGGACTTCCAGAGAAGTAGGTGCGCCGTACATCGTATGTGCTTAGAATGCCCAGCTTAATCCGCTCATCTACCTCTTCCATCTGATTTACACTTTTCATCTCAGCCACCATTTCATGCACGCTAATAAGTTCAAATCCGGTTCGATTTCTTTTTGCGGCGACCAGTTTCGATATCCGCACCTCTGAATTTGCATCATCATAGCAAGCTATACAAATATACTTGCCGATTTCGCACATCCAAACGTTTTGGAATGATCCCGATGATGCCTCAAACCGCCTTGGGTTGGAAGCGGAATAGGTGGGATATATTCGATCAAGCTTGGGCAACATCTGCGATGACTCTCTCTCTAATTCGAATATGGATAATTCCTTGCTTTGATCCAGCGCTATTTGAAGAGGTGTTCTCGGCAATGCGTCGACGGGAACCATGAGCTTCACATCATCTATGCAGTCGCAGTTTTGGCCTATTTGATGTACCGTAATTGGAATATACATATCTCCGGTTGAAACAGTAATCGGCACATTTTTCTCTCCAAAATTAGACTGATCAAGGACGATCATCTGACTTGCATACCGTAGAATATGTTTTGCGACAGACAATTCTCGTAACTTGACCCCCAGGTTTTTCTCGTCAAGCTCTGGATACTCAAACGCGAGTGTGTAGACCTGGTTTCTAAAATGCGGTGTATCAGGAATGTTGTAGAATTCAAGGATACGTGTAACATGCGTGAATTGTTGTTGTGCAAGATCATCCTGAGATAGTATTGGTATGCCATTTGCCGATACCATCATCTCTCCGATATCCTCGTGTACACCATCTAGTTCAATAGACGGGCGCCACTGCACCGTTGTAATAAGCGTGATATCATGATCGATCACGCATCGTTGCAACCGCCGTAATTGTTCGGATGTGATTCGTTCATCTCCTTCGTGCAACAATACAGCATCCAAACTATCCAACACACAGGTAAATGGTTCAGTGTGCTCTGAGGCAACAGAGACTAAGAAATCGGTAAATGCGTCGAGCGTACAGGAAAACGAATATGATTGCACCTGATCTGCGCCAGGCAATATCTGATGTTGTAACCATGCAGACTCTGACTCAGAGGCAACGTGCAAAACGAACTCACCATCCAGCGCCCGCGTACAGGCAATAGCTGTCGATAGCAGTGTTTTCCCGCTCGCCTCAACGCCGGAGATTACCGTAATGCCCGGTTCAAGCGATCTGGAAAATACTGCTTCAGGATTCGCCAACGTTGGCACTAGGTTTTCACCAGATTGGATAATATACCGATATGGGGGTACAGTCTTGCGATCTGGCACAATGGATTGAAATTCAAGCATATTTCTTAGTGAGATTCTGGATCA
>CAYHHA010000019.1:19073-31838 GCA_964356315.1 uncultured Gammaproteobacteria bacterium | reverse complement strand
AGCTTAGGAGCTTAGGAGCTTAGGAGCTTAGGAGCTTAGGAGCTTAGGAGCTTAGAGCTTAGAGGTTACGAGTTACGAGTTACGAGTTGCGAGTTACGAGTTTGAGATTTTGGAATTTGTTTGGCTGTTGGGGTTGGAATTTGGTAATTAGGGGTGCAAGTGTTATGAAAAAAAAGATTATTTCGATTATTGTCACAAATTACAACGAAGAGGAAAACATTAGGGAAATGTATAGTAGAGTTGTCGCGGTATTTAAAAAATTACCGTCGTATGCCTATGAAATAGTGTTTGTCGATAATGCATCGGAAGACGGCTCTTTGAAAATATATAGCGATATATGTAAAAAAGACAGGAACGTAAAGCTCGTATGGATGAGCCGTAATTTCGGTTCTCCACAGCCATCATTTATCGCCGGCATGGAGTATGCCAAAGGGGATGCGGCGGTATTTATGCATGGAGATATACAAGACCCGCCAGAGCTTATCGGTGCATTTATAAAAAAATGGGAAGAAGGATTTGACGTGGTCTACGGTGTGCGAAAATCCAGAAAAGGATACGGATGGATGTGGAATACTCTCTACAAAGGGTTTTATTATGTACTCAATAAGCTTTCGTATATTCATATTCCCATGAATGCCGGAGAATTTTCTTTGGTTGATAAACGCGTCATTGCTGAATTACTCCTCTTGGATGAATACGATTATTATCTCCGGTGTCTGCGGGCGTATGTAGGGTTCCGTCAGACAGGGATAGACTATATCCGTGATGCCAGAGCGCATGGTAGATCTTCAGAGAGTATTATGACCGGTTTTTGGTGGGCAAAAACTATTTTGGTAAATTTTTCCTTCAAACCACTTGAATGGATTTCTACCATTGCGTTTACCGTTACTGTTTTTTCTTTTTTGCTTCTTTGTTATGATATCGTTGCATTTTTATTTTTCCGGAATGCTGCAAAGGGAATTCCCACTGTCGTTATTCTTATCTTGTTTTTAGGTGGTGTACAATTATTATCTATCAGTGTTATCGCTGAATACCTTGCAAAAATATTTTTAGAGGTTAAACGAAGGCCTAAATACATAGTGTCGCGGACACTGAATATTAATAAAATTCTTCATAAATAATCGCTTCAATTCCAAGTTCAGGGAATAACCGGGATGCGAGGATTTTTCCCATCGGGTCACGTATATACCCATCTGCCTGAAATTGTTTGTACAGGGTAACTCTTTGGACGTCGCGGGTAAGATAAAATGATTCGGGTAGTATGCGGATTACAATCGCATACTTATCATGGGGATATGCATGTGTCTGACCTGTATCCCTGCGATTTTCAAATATTAGTTGAAATAATCGTGATGAAAAATATCCGGATTCGCCATATAACCAAAATGGTTTTCTCACATCTATATTGTCCGCAACAAAATTAATCACATCAAGGGGTTTCTCATGAGCATTCCACGGCAGTTTTTTTGGCCAGCCGGTTCTGTCTACGCTAAACCACGAATCTTTGTAATCTGATTGGGTAAAAATCGGACCTTTACTGGAAATTGAACCCGTCTGATACACGCGAAGGGGGAGTTGAAATAGGCTTCCTATGCTGATACCTAAAATCAGAATGATGATGCCATGCCAGAGGAATAACAACCGTTTGTTTTGCAGGAATTCATACACATTGGCGGACACTTCACAAAGAGTGACGCTGGATAGAAAAAACACAAATGGCATAGCAGGAAGGATGTATCGTTCTTGAATGTTAATATAGTGCACAGTGGAAATAATGATATTTATCCAGATATATAGAAGTGGTACCCGTATAATGGATTGTCTCGCATACTTCATAGTCCAGAACAGACTGAAAAGATACAAACACCCAAAGGGCACCGATGGAGCGTACATATAGATGATTCCACGCAGGTGAAATAGAAGATAATTTATCGGTTCCGTCAAACCACCCGTAAAGTTAAATGTGTTGGACATTACGGTCAGAAATACATTTACATGATTTACCGGCAAAAATAACCAAGTCACCACAATGATAAGGAAGGGAAGAAATATGGCTGCAGTTGATGAAATTATTTGGCCTTTTTTATTTGACGAACAAAACAAGATCAGTTGATTCAGTAGAATTGTGGCTACAATCGTGTATACGAGCTGGTACCGTACTAAAAATGAGCATCCGATAAACACTCCTGTACTGAAGAATTTACCATGTGACGGTTGTTTTATTGCCTGTATATAGAGATAGATTGACGCAACAACAAAGGCAGTACTCATGGTTTCTTTCATGGCAATTCCCGAAAAAAACAGAATGAGCGGAGAGGTGACTAGAAAAAGATTTGCAAGAATTGCGCGGGTCGAAAGGTTTTTTTGAGAAAAAGATTTTGAAAATAAAAATAATACATAGGACGTAACAAAGAGCCAAACCGTATTCGAAATTCTTGCTAAAGGTATGGAAAATTGAGATGACCATTGTGTAGCAATTGCGATATACAATTCCTGTAGTGGGGGATAGGAAAATTGCCATTGATCAAAAATATTTGCAACAATACCGCCTCCATTTCCGGCCCTGATTAATTCGTGGATATGCGATGCGCGAAGTAAAAACACCGCCTCGTCCCATGTTATTTGAGCATAGGGAATAATCATGAGCCAGGCAAATAACAGCGCACTGATATTCAATAATAGTAGTACAAAAAAAGTACTGCGTTTCATTGGGTATAGTATACCAAACTGCATTTGTTTGATGGAAGTGGTTTTGATAAGATGCAGGGCACATGAGAGTGAAGCAGAAACAAGTCCGTGTGGCAATCATTGGGACCGGTAATATCGGAAGTGATTTGCTTTCAAAAATTCAACGATCACCATCTCTCACTTGTGTGCTTTTCGCTGGGCAAAATCCCGCATCCCAAGGAATCGCGCGAGCAAAAGCCATGGGGGTGCCCGTCTCTTCTGATTCCATCGCGGCAATTATTCGTGCTCGGAAACACATCGATATCGTCATAGATGCCACGAGCGCAAAGCATCATGCCATTCATGCCCCAATACTTAAGAAACTAAAAAAATTTGTGATTGATATGACGCCATCAAATATTGGAACGCTTTGTGTGCCCGTGGTAAATCTACGAGAAGGAATCCGGTCAGGAAATGTAAGCATGATTTCTTGTGGGGGTCAGGCAACGATCCCTATTATCCACGCTCTTTCAACGGTGATTACCATGTCGTACGTGGAGATTGTCTCGAGTATTTCTTCGCGCTCTGCAGGAATAGGAACACGCGATAATATCGATGAATACACGCAAACAACCAGCGACGCTATTGAAGAGCTTGCTCGGGTGAAAAAAGCGAAGACGATTATTATCATCAATTCTGCTGATCCTCCAAGCATGATGCACAATACCATCTACATACCGTTTCCATCTCCAGATATGAGAGATATACGTCGTGTTGTTTCTGGTGTCGTACACACGGTAAAAACATATACCCCTGGATATTCCTTGATCCACTCACCGTATTATGATCACGGGAGAATTGTTATACAAACGCAGGTTGTGGGATTAGGTGATTACCTCCCTGTATATGCCGGAAATTTGGATATAATAAATTGCGCGGCAATTGCGGTTGCCCAGGGGTACGCTAGTCGAGCTTAGTAGCGTAGATGGAAGAAGAGACATGGGACAAGGAACACGGGACATGAGCTTAGAGTTTAGAGCTTTGGTTTGGAATTGGAATTTGTTTGGATATTGGAATTTGGAATTTGGTAATTTGTGAATATCAGTTGGGGTTTATGGAGTGAGAGTATGAATAAAATAACGATTATTGATTCAACACTGCGGGATGGATCGCATGCAATTTCCCACCAATTCACGAAAAAAGTGATCTCTTCCTATGCCCAAAAAGCACAGGAGTCGAACCTGCCAATTCTTGTCGTTGGTCATGGCAACGGACTTGGAGCATCGTCTGAGCACCTAGGATCATCGCTCATATCTGATGGCGAAATGCTTGTGACCGCGGGAAGCCGTATAACAACAACGAAACTCGCAGCATTTCTTATCCCTGGATTTGGAACAATCCGAACTGACCTCGCTCCCGCAATTGAAGTAGGTGTTCAAACGCTCATCGTTGCCTGTCACTGTACAGAAGCAACCGTCACCAGGCAACATATTCAGTATGCAAAAAGCAAAAAACTCCAAACATTTGGAGTTCTCATGATGTCGCATATGATCACAGTGAATGCTCTGTTGGAGCAAGCCAAGCTAATGGAATCGTATGGAGTAGACGGCGTTATCTTGATGGATTCTGCAGGAGCGCATACCATGCAAACGGTGAAAGAAAAAGTGGGCATACTCGTCAAGCATCTCGGGATTCCTGTTGGCTTTCATGCGCATAACAATTTAGGACTGGCTGTCGCAAATTCCCTGACTGCTGTAGAGAGTGGTGCTACGATTATCGACGGGACTGCGCGAGGACTGGGGGCAGGAGCCGGGAATTGTCCTCTCGACGTGATCGTGGCGCTTCTCCATAAACAAGGGTATGAAACCGGCGTTGAGTTGTATCCGCTTATGGATGCCGGAGAATATATTTCCACCATAGTTGCTTCGTTGCCACAAATAACAACCGTTACTTTGGCAAGCGGCCTCGCCGGTGTGTTTTCAGGATTTGCCCCCCATGTGGTAAAAGCATCCGAAGTGTATGGGGTAGATGTGCGTGATATACTTGCCGAGCTTGGACGGAGACAAATTGTCGCAGGGCAGGAAGATATGATCATTGAAGTGGCAAAAATGCTCGGGAATTCAAAGCAAAACAAACCAAAAGATTTTCAGCTTGAATCACTCACGTAACAACCATGAACATAGCAAAATACATTGTTTCTTATATAGAAAAAAAACACATCGATACGGTGTTTATGGTGACCGGTGGTCAAGCGATGTTTTTAAACGACGCGGTATATTCTTCTAAAAAAATCCGGCCGATTTTCCACCATCATGAACAGGCGGCGGCTATGGCTGCTGAAGCGTATGGAAGAATTTCTGGAACTGTGGGAGTCGCTATGGTGACTGCCGGGCCCGCTGGAGTCAATGCACTAAACGGTGTCGTTGGAGCGTATACCGATAGTGCTCCGATGATTGTTATCGCCGGACAATCATCCAGTGGAAACGCAGCATACATGGAAAAAACAGGGATCCGGCAATACGGGTTGCAGGGGATTCACATGAAGCCACTTGTGACGAGTATCACAAAATATTACGTCTCCATCGATGATCCGCTTACTGTTTCTTATCATTTGGAAAAAGCCTGGTATCTGGCCTCCCATGGTCGACCTGGGCCGGTATGGATCGATGTCCCGCTTGATATGCAAAGAACCGAGATGCCAGAAATCGGGATACTGCACTTTTCTGAATCCGAACTGAAAACCACGCAAGAAATGAGTGATGCTGATTTAGATAGAATTGTCACACTACTGGGAAATGCAAAACGGCCGGTGTGTATCGCAGGGCATGGAATTTCCATCGCCGGAGCATCCCGTCAATTAGATGTCTTTTTGAAAAAGACGCGCATGCCTGTTGTGACAACACGTCTGGGCATTGATCTGGTTGATTCCAGTAGCCCTCAATTTGTCGGAAGACCCGGATTGTATGGGGATAGACCGGCAAATTTTGCCATTCAATCCGCTGATTTTATCCTCGCTATTGGAGCAAGACTTGATCCTGGAATTGTGGGATATGACGCAGGGGATTGGGGGAGACGGGCTTTTAAAGTAATTGTCGATATTGATCAGAAAGAATTGGATAAGCCAGGGATAGAGCCATCGGTGCGGGTTCTATGTGATGCAAAAGTAGCATTGACGAAAATTACTGATGGCATTTCCAAAATGCGTCTCCCTTCCTATGCTACTTGGATGAGCAGATGTGCCATGTGGAAAACGAAATACCCCATGAATTTGCCGGAGTATAAAAAAGAGAAAAAAGTAAATTCGTATCTGCTCAGCGACCGGTTATCGAACGTGGCCACAGCGCGCGACACAGTTGTCGTCGATACTAGTTCTCCGTTTCACGTGGTCTGTCAGACATGGAAGATAAAAAAAGGACAACGGTTTATCACAACCGGGGGGATTTCCACCATGGGATATTGGCCGGCATCCATTGGGGCATGTATGGCAAGACCAAAAGGACAAACTATAGTAATCACGGGTGACGGATGTCTCCAAATGAATTTACAGGAGCTAGCAACGGTCAAACAAAATAAACTCAATCTTAAAATATTTGTGATCAATAACAACGGCTATTTACTTATTCGTCACACACAAAAAACCCATTTGGAAGGAAGGCTCATGGGAGAAAGTCCAAAGACAGGACTCTATATCCCAGATTCTATAAAAATTGCCAAGGCGTATGGGATAAAATCTGTTCGCATCAGCACTCCCCGTGGAATTGATCGAACTTTACAAAAGATTTTAGCGTACGAGGGGCCTATGGTGATCGATGTGGTTTCCCCGGAATGGCAACTGATAATCCCGAGAGTATCTTCGGAAAAAACCAGAGATGGACGGTTAATTTCAAAGCCGTTTGAAGATCTGTATCCATTCTTACCACGGGAAGAATTTGCCCAAATGACCGCAATTGAATAACGATACTATGAAATCATATCAAGAGACAATCTTGGCAAAAATACACCGGCTTAAACAGTCTTCATTCGGAGCAGTTACTATTGATTCCCGTTTCGACATGAAGATACCGATGACACTTCGACTGATTTCTATGGACTGTTTGAGAGATAGTTCTCTTATTCGTACGCTTGCCAGATGGAGAAAAAAACATGAAGCGTGGTTTCCTGCACAGTTTCCGGTGACTTCAAAGCGGACAGCTGTTTGGTTGCAAAAAAGAGTGCTGGAAGAGCCTGATCGACTCTTGTTTCTCATAGATGTTCATGGTACATATAGAGGACATGTCGGGCTATACCGATATAATTTTGGTGAAAAAAGTTGTGATATCGATAATATCGTCAGGGGAAGGGCGGGGTATAAAGGAATGATGGAGCAGGCAATTGTTCTTTTGATGCGCTGGGGTCAACAAGAATTTGGGATCGAGACGTATACCCTTGAAACGACATCAGATAATGTCCGAGCGCTCGCTTTATATACGAAAATTGGATTTGTTGAAACGAATCGGATCCCATTGGTATATAGAAAAACAACAGATGGGGGAGTGTGGGAAAAGGTTGACGCTCATTCATCAAAAAATATACAACGGTATGATGTGTACATGACTCGGAAAGGAAACATATGAAAAAACTCATTAAACCTAGCACCCATAAGATCAGTTTCGCCGGGCCGTCTATAACAAAAAAAGAACTTACCTATGTCGTCGATGGGGTGAAAAATGGGTTCTATCAGACGTTTGATAAACACGTAAAAAAACTGGAATCCACAATGGCGAGTTATGTTGGCACGAAATACGCGCTTGCAGGATTTTGCGCAACGCATAGCATGCATCTGGCGTGTTTGGTGTGTGGGTTTGGCAAGGGAGATGAAGTAATAGTGACGGACTTCAGTTGGGCGGCAACCGCTCACGTCATCGCCTGGGTAGGGGCGACTCCTGTGTTTGTCGATATTGATCCGCTGACTTGGTGCATTGATCCCAAAGCTATTGAGACTGCGATAACAAAAAAAACAAAAGGTATTATGCTCGTGCACACCTTTGGTATGCCGGCAAATATGGATGCGATTATGAAGATTGCCCGCAAATATAAATTGAAAGTCATTGAAGATGCGGCACCGTCTCTGGGAAGTATTTATAAAGGGAAAAAAGTAGGAAGCATTGGAGACGTCGGATGTGTTTCGTTTCACGGCGCAAAAATTGCAGTGAGCGGTGAAGGTGGAATGTTTTTGACGAACAACAAAAAAATGCTAGACCAAGCGTATCTGCTCAGTAATATGGGCAGAACAGACAGTAAAGCAAACTTCTGGTGTGACACCATGGGATTTGAATATCAAATGGCCAATGTAACGGCGTCTTTAGCTTTGGCTCAGGTCGAGCGGATAGAGGAATTGGTAGCGATGAAACGAAAAATCTTTGATTGGTATTGGGAGAGGCTTGAAGGCTTCGACGCTTTGACGCTTCTTCATGAGCTTCCAGGGATGCGTTCTAATTATGCATATCCTGCTGTGATGCTTAATACGAAAAAAATCTCCAGAGATGCATTGGTAGCAAAATTAAAAACATACAATATTCATGCCCGTGAAGCATTCCCACGGATGAGCTTGTTCCCGATGTATACCGCCCGGTTTGCAAACCCTGTGGCAACCAAGGTGGCACGAGATGGATTTAATTTACCCAGCGCATTTGATATCACTCAAAAAGATGTGGAGTTTGTTTGCAACGTACTGCGATCTCTGCTTACTTAGTGTTATGAAAAAACATATCAGTATCGTCATACCTGCATATAACGAGGAATTAGTGATTCCTGAGCTGGGCAAACAAATACAACTCGTTCTAAAGTCTCTTTCCTCCTATACGTTTGAAGTGATTGTTGTCGATAACGGATCGAAAGATGACACGACAGGGGCGCTTCTTTCTTTGCGCAAAAAAGATCCCCGATTTAAAATCGTCCAACTGACAAAAAATGAAGAATGTGATGGTGGCATACTCGCTGGTTTGACGTTTGCTTCTGGGGATGCGGCGATTGTTATGATGGCGGATTTGCAGGAAAATCCGACACTTATCCCTCAGTTTCTCGCAACATGGGAATCTGGGTATGACATTGTCTATGGCATTGTAAAACGTCGGCCTGGCTCGACCCTTGTCAGAAAAATTTCTACCTATATTTTTTACCAGATAATTCATGCCTTAACGGGAACTATGGTGCCTCGCGATGTCAGTGATTTCCGGCTGATGGATAGACGGGCGTATCAGGCGATTGTCGACATGCCAGAGCATAATAAGTTTTTCCGAGGACTTTCTACCTGGACCGCGTTTCGTCGAATTGGAATTCCCTTTGAGAGATCAGAGCGTGCCGGTGGAGTGTCTAAGGCGGATTTCAAGACAGCGTGGACGGTTGCGATGAACGGTATAACCTCTTTTTCGTACATCCCGCTTCGGCTTCCGTGGATGATTGCGATCTTTGCAGTGTTGGCATCGCTTTGTGTTTTCGTTTCATCTGCTCAAGTGGTTATCGCAGGAAGTCTGCTTCTTTTTTCACTGCTGTGTATTATGATGGGGATTCAAAATGAATATATGATTCGCGTATTGGAAGAGGTGCGGGGAAGGCCAAATTTTATCATCAGAAAAACATTCGGATTACCTGAAAAGACGCATAGCCGAAGGAGTGTAAATATCCTATGACCGACAGATATTTAATTACCGGCGCTTCCGGATTTATGGGAGCAAACGTCACGCGGGCACTGGTTAAAAAAGGCGCCCACGTAAGTATTATCACGCGGGAAAAAAGTGCTCCTTGGAGACTCTCTGACATCTACTCAAAACTGTCGGTGTACCGGACGGGGCTACTTGATGCAGGGCTTGAGAGAGCAGTAGATGCGATAAAACCTACAGTGATTTTCCATTTTGCGGCCTATGGAGTGAATCCTTGGGAGACGGATATTGATCAGATGATACAAACGAATATACAGGGAAGCTTACGGCTTATTTCCGCGGTAAAGAAACATGGATTTAGACTATTTGTCTATACCGGAACCTCGTCAGAATATGGGGTGAAAGATCATAAAATGAAAGAATCAGATCTTTTGGAGCCAGTAAATGATTATAGCGTGACAAAGGCGGGGGCTACGCTTCTATTGTCAAAAATTGCCAAAAGGGAAGCGCTTCCGATTATCACGCTTCGTCCATTTTCTCCGTATGGGTACTTTGAGCATCCGAAGCGATTGTTCTCATCTGTGTCCGTATCTGCTATTTCCGGAAAGCCGATTCATGTGTCGCACCCTGATCACGTCCGCGATTTTGTCTTTATTGACGATGTGGTTTCAGCATACTTCAAAACTACTCGGAAGCGTTGTCCCCCTGGGGAAATTATCAACATTGGTTCCGGTCGTGAGCATAGTATCGGGGATGTGGTAAAACGCATTGTGACGGCTACAAAAAGCCGTTCAAAGATTTTATGGGGAACTGTAGAAGATCAAAGCCGTCAGATAGAGCCAGTCCATTGGCGGGCGGATATATCTAAAGCGAAGACGCTACTTGATTGGAGTCCTCTGGTATCATTGGAGGACGGAGTAAAAAAATCAGTAGCGTGGTTTTCATCCCACGTAGACAATTATGAAACGGTTTGATATCAGTGTTTTGGAAAAACAGGCGGCTGAGGTACGGCGGGATATTATCTCGATGAGTTACCATGCAAAAAGCGCCCATATGGGGGGAGCGTTATCGTCCGTGGAATTGTTGGTCGCATTGTATTTTTCCGTGATGCGCATAAATCCCAAAAAACCGGAGGATCCTACCCGCGACCGATTGATATTTAGCAAAGCACATGATGCGAAAGTGCTCTTTAGCGTGCTTTCAAGACGGGGATTTTTTGATCCGGCGATTCTCTCGGGATATGAACAAAATGACGGGCTACTTCCCGGTCACTCGACGCGACACTGTGTCCCGGGGGTGGAAGTATCAGCGGGAGCGCTTGGACATGGATTATCTATGGCAGTGGGAGTGGCGTGGGCGGTCAAATATAAAACAGGAGAGGGTTCATGGTTCATGGTTCATGGCAAAAAGAAATCAACAACTATGAACTATGAACTATCTACCAAGAACTATCCACGAGTGTTTGCTGTCATTTCCGACGGGGAATGTGATGAAGGGACCACCTGGGAGGCAGGGCTTTTTGCTGGGCATCATAAGTTGAATAACCTCTGTGTCATTATCGACTATAACAAGCTTCAGGGATTTGGTTGTACAAAGGATGTGTTGAATTTGGAGCCGCTTGCAGATAAATGGCGCGCATTTGGATTTGAAGTCAAAGACATTGATGGTCATTCGTTTTCTGAAATCATTTCAGCGACGTCTTCAGTTCATAAAAAACCGCTCGTAATTATCGCACACACGATAAAAGGACGAGGTGGTCCAAAGGCTCATGAAGGGAACATTTCGTCGCAATATATACCGCCGAGTACAGAAGAGTATGTACAATCTTTGAAAGGAACAACTATATGAATCCGGTAATACGCGTTTTTGTTGAGGCTGCAATACGGGTGCGAAAATGGACAACAGATCTGATTTCCGATATCTTTTTTTTCTTTCATGGGGTGGTGACATTTTACACATACCCACGACAACCCTCTGATTTTTATCCGGTTTATGCGGTGCAACATGAACAAGAAGCATTGTTCACCCTGCCTGAAGGATACCAGATATATTCATCGGCAAAATCGACCGCTAAAGTGAAGGGGGATATCGCTGAGGTCGGCGTCTATAAAGGGGCATCGGCAAAGCTGATCTGTGGAGTAAAGGGAAAGCGTGAGTTGTATTTATTTGACACATTTTCAGGGCTTCCAGAACCGACAAAAGAAGATCATGTGGTGTATCACAAGGGTATGTATTTTGCGGGGCTTGATGACGTAAAGGAGTATCTAAAATCGTATAAAGGCGTGCATTTTTATCCTGGTTTGTTTCCCGATACGTCAAAACCAATTGCAAAAAAACATTTTTCGTTTGTGCATCTGGACGTGGACTTGTATAAATCGACGCTCGATTGTCTGAAGTTTTTTTATCCCCGAATGACGCGCGGGGGAATACTCCTATCTCATGATTACGGCGCATTGTCTGCGGTGAAACAGGCGTATGATGAATTTTTTTCTGATAAACCAGAGATTGTTTTCCCGCTTATCGGGTCCCAGTGTCTAGTAGTTAAACTGTAACGTATGAGAACAACATTTGCAAAAACATTGCTTGCGACTGCCAAAAAAAATCCTCGGATTATGCTCTTGACGGGGGATCTGGGGTATTCAGTGTTTGAGCCGTGGCAACAAGAGATTCCTTCACAGTTTCTGAACTGTGGCATTGCGGAGCAGAATATGACAGGAGTTGCGGCGGGCATGGCGATGGAAGGGTTGAACCCTGTTATTTACTCTATCGTCCCATTTGTGACGATGCGAAATTTTGAGCAAATACGAAATGATATTTGTTACCAAAACTTGAATGTCAAAATTGTCGGGGTGGGAGCGGGATTTTCGTATGGCCCGTATGGTCACACGCACCATGGGCTTGAAGACATAGGGATACTGCGAACCATTCCAAATTTGGTTATCTTAGCTCCTGGAGACCCTGTAGAAACGGAGCTTGCAGTGAAAGCGATGATGAAGCATAAAGGACCAGTGTATCTGCGTCTTGGTAAATCTGGCGAACCGGTTTTGCATGCGAAAAAGCCAGTTTTTACCATCGGAAAAGGCATAGTAATGAAAGAGGGGACTGACGTAACGATCATCGCCACATCGACGATGCTTGGGAGGGCGATGGAAGTAGCTAATTTGTTGAATAATGAAGTACGAAGTATGAATAATGGGAGAATACAAAAAACTCCCAACCATGATTCATCATTCATGATTCATGATTCAATTTCTTCGAGAGTTATATCTATGCACACCATTAAACCAATTGATGAGGATATTATACGTGAAAGTGCAAAGAAAACTCTCGTGATGGTGACGCTTGAAGAGCATAGTGTTATCGGAGGATTGGGAAGTGCTGTTTCAGAAGTGCTTGCGCAGTCTGGGTTGCCCGTCAAATTTCGATGCATTGGTGTGCCAGACCGGTTTACCAAAACCAT
>CAYHHA010000019.1:12968-18973 GCA_964356315.1 uncultured Gammaproteobacteria bacterium | reverse complement strand
CATTATCAAACCATTATAATTATAATATACCCTCAGTATAATACATGCTTCGGGTATGACTCTTTCTCATCCCTTTATTAAACAGAATTAAAGGGAAAGAAATCGACATATGAATACAATAATTCAAATTCCTATAGATAAAAAAGTACGCGATAGAGTGGAGAAGGAGGCGAAATTGCAGGGATTTTCTTCGATTCAGGATATGGTCCGAGTGTTTTTTTCTCAGGTGATAAATAATCAAGCAAAGATACGGTTTGAAGCGCCACCAGTACGTCTTTCGAAAAAAGCTATAACTCGGTATGACAACATGACTAGGGAAATCGAAGAAGGGAAGGTGAAACTTAAGCAATTTACATCAGTTAAAGATCTGATGGCGGATTTAAATTATGATAGTTGAACCTCATCCTCATTTTATCCGGTCATATAGAAAAAGGATATTTTTTGACAGAAAACTAGTTCGAAAAACGGAAGAACGATTAGAATTATTCAGAAGCAATACTAAGCATCCATTACTTCACGACCACGCATTAACTGGTTCATTACGAGGGTATCGTGCATTTTCCGTTGCTGCAGATATCCGGATCGTGTATTTTGAGCGTGATGAGGATGTAATTGTGTTGTACGATATCGGAAACCATAATCAGGTGTATTAGGAAATACGAACGAAAATGAATTAATTATAACTGGATAGTTTTTGTAGTATAATTTCCCTCGAGAGCTTCTATATGATTTCAAAACCACTGCAAAAACAGATCCTTGCCCACTATAAAAAAAACTTCCCAAAGAAGAAGTTTGTGGCGGGAGTTTCTGCAGTACCCGTATCAGGAAAGGTTTTTGATGAAAAAGAGCTTTTAAACGGGGTTGAGGCGGTCTTAGATGGGTGGTGGACAGAGGGTCGGTTCGCACTCCAATTTGAAAAAGAGTTTGGAAAGTTTTTGGGGGTGAAGTATGTGAGTCTCGTAAACTCAGGGTCTTCTGCTAACCTTATCGCCCTTACTGCGCTTACGTCTCCTGTGTTTCGCGAACGGCGGCTTCTGCCTGGGGATGAAGTGATCACTGTTGCGACAGGATTTCCAACCACCCTTAATCCAATTTTGCAAAATGGGTGCACAGCGGTCTTGCTGGACAATGATATCGTGACAAAAAACGTCAATCCAAAAGATCTGGAAAAAGCTATTACCCCAAAAACAAAAGTGATTATGATGGCTCATACTCTGGGAAACCTGATGCCGATTGATGAAATTCTTGCGCTGGTGACAAAATATAATCTTTGGTTTATTGAAGACTGTTGCGATGCTCTCGGAGGCGAATATAAGGGGAAATTGGCGGGCACATTTGGTCATATTGCAACATTCTCATTTTATCCCGCGCATCAAATTACCATGGGGGAGGGTGGGGCGATCGTAACGAATGATTTGCGGTTGAACAAAGCGATCCGGCAATTTCGTGACTGGGGACGTGACTGTTGGTGTGACACAGGGAAAGATAATACCTGCGGGATGCGATTTAAATGGAAATTAGGGGAACTTCCATACGGGTATGATCATAAATATACCTACTCCCAGATTGGATATAATCTGAAGCTTACGGACATGCAGGCTTCCATTGGAGTGGCGCAGTTAAAGAAGCTTCCGGGGTTTATCAAGGCGAGACGAGCTAATTTTACTAGGTTACTTAAGGAGCTTAAGGGACTTAAGAATTCGGAAAAATATTTTATTTTTCCGGCATCGCTTCCCGAGGCGAATCCGAGTTGGTTTGGATTTCCACTGGTTGTTGCAGATGGAGCGCCATTCACCAAAGTAGACTTGGTCAATTATCTTGATGAAAAAAAGATTGCGACACGGGCTATTTTTGCGGGCAATCTGTCCCGCCATCCCGCGTATGTGAACCACCCGAATATTCGAAAAGTAGGGGATCTCAAAAACTCAGATATGCTTATGAACAATGCGTTTTGGATCGGGGTGCATCCTGGGCTGACGAAACCAATGATCTCGTACATTGTTAAAACAATCAGTTTATTTATCTCCCAATACCTGAACCACTGAAAAGCCTGAGATTGGCTCTACAAATACTTCCTTGAGGAATGGATAATCTTTGTATACAGTATCATTGAAAAATGGCGCGTCTATACCGAAAACAATATACGACGCGTGATATTTCTTTAGCAGTGCTTTTACCTGATCTGCATGCATATCTCCAGATAAAAATTGCGCAATTTCTGCCAGCTTTCCGAAGAAATTGCGGTTATCCCCATTGTGCCCGATGACGACATGATTGTGGGTAAATTCAGGCACAAGATTTGAAAGTATTGCTCCTCCAATAACCACGCTGTGATCAGGGCTATATTGCTGTAAATAGGAGAAAAGATCCAAGAGGACATTTGGAATTGTCACATTCCATGCCAGTCTGTATTTCGGTCTGACTGCTTCCTGATATCCATACACATACATGAGTGACCCATAAAAAAAGAATACTCCTGCGATACCCGGTATAAGTATGCTCAGTTTCGAATATTTTTTTACAATCCGCATGAGGGAATATGCCGAAAGAATAGCAAGAGGGATGTGTTGATAGGTTTGAAACAATCTCCAGGTATTAATCGGAATATTGTAATCCGGGAGAAAAAATAGCAAGAGCGGTAAAAATGCCCAGATAAACAACAGTCGAAGAAAAGGTTTGGTGAAAACCTCACGGACGAAGAATAAGGAAAGGAGGGATGTGAATAACAGTGGTCCAAGCGAGGTCGCATACTGATGAAATGTTTGCAATCTCGGTAAATGGGTCACAATTCCCTTGAGTCCAATTTCAAATTGAAGGATATAGACAAAAATATAATAGGTTAGGGCTGCCGTCGGAAGCGCAATAAGCACAGGGATGATATATCGTTTCACGTAGTGAAGGTAGGATTTTTTCATGAGCAGAATTCTGAAGAGATGATCTGCGATGAGAACGAAAAATAAGAATAGTTGGATATACGGATGAATAAGTCCCAATATTGCGGCAGAAATGCCTCCGATGAGGATATGTTTTTTCGTATATATCGTTTCAGACAAGGCGATGAGTGCAATGATAAAGAGCGCTGTTGCGACATCATGATGCGGTTGCATAACATGATATTTAAGGGTCAGATCGAAGTTAAAATCTGGTAGATACAAGCGCCCAAGGATTATCGGATTGGTTGATATGACGTTCCAAAACCCTGTTGCAGAGGCAAATAATAGGAGTGCTACTATTTGCCCTTGTTCACTAGTAATAGCTTTTTGTATCGCGATATAGATGGTGCAAAATAGAAACGTTAGCGACAAGAGGTGTAAGACAAAATAGATGGTATAGGCGTCCATCCCGAGTTTTCCAAATAAAAACCCTGCCACGTGGTAAAACGGTTGAATAAATACATCTGGAATCTTTTCTTCGGAGTAGGCGTTATGGTAAAGAATATTGCCCGCAATGCCACGTTTGATAATGTACATATACTGATGATAATCTTCAGTATTGCCGACTGCATATGTGGCGAGGGTGTTCGCAACATTTCGGTCCGGTCGTATCGCCCGGAATATGAGATTAGAAACCAAAAGAGCTCCCAAAAGAGCGCAAAAAAATATGAGGAAATGATAATTCCTGCGTCTCATATTGGTCTAACATAGCAAAAAAAAACTCATTTGTCGATAATATTTATGCTCTTCTCTGACTGTTTCCCAGAACGATTGTGTAGTGGTATGATATGGAGCATATGCAATGCGTTTTATGCGGATCTCGTTCCATGGTCGTGTTATTTCATCATCATAAACAGTGGGATATGGGGAGGTGCACAGAGTGTGGACTAGTGCAGGTGGTACCAATGCCGACAGCCAAAGAAATAGGAGAGCTTTACCACGAAGATCTCGAGCATTTTGATCCGTATATCGATCAGCTTTCTGTACATCATGAGTATTTCAGAAATAAGATGGGGGAAATCCACAGCAAGGCGTCAGGGTGTCAGGATGGCGTCAAAGCGTCAGAGTTTCAAAGCGTCAGAGCGTCAGGAGAGCGTCAGGGCGTCAGGGTATCGTCGACGCATCGACGCATTGACGCAAGAAAGAGGCTTTTGGACATAGGCTGTGCTATGGGTGTTTTGTTGGAAGAGGCCAGGGATGCGGGGTACACGAGTGTCGGCATAGATTTGTCAGCGGACGCAGTGTCGTATTGTAAAAAACACACCCTCACCGCATATACAGGAACCGTGTATACAGCTAAGCAACTTAAAGAGGCGTCCTTTGATGTCATCACCGCGTTTCAGATTATAGAACATGAGAGGGATCCGCTAAAAATGATGAAAAGAGTATATAAGTTACTCAAAAAGGGCGGAATGGTTGTTTTGGCGACACCGAATCAGGGAGGGTTTTGGCAAAAAATCATGAGAAAGCGTTGGTTTGGGTATAGACACCCGGAGCATGTAGTCCTTCTGGATTTTGTTACCATGCGAACATTACTGGAAAAATCAGGATTTCGGGATATAGAAGTTCGCGCTGATTCTCCGCGTCCATTTCCGTTGTCGTTTGCATTTTCTAGGGCAGGGGATTATTTCCCATTTCTGGCATGGCTGTTTAAGCCATTAGGCAAGCTTCTCGATCACTTTAAAATCGTTAATCCCATAAATCCTTGGGATGACATGATAGTTTTTGCTAGAAAATAATCCGTGCCACGCCCGCAACGCCTCGCAAGCTCGTCTAGCGAGGCGGGCAGGGGAAGATATGATAGTTTTTGCAAGGAAGTAAATCCGAGCCACCCCGCAATGCCTCACAATTTCGCATAGCGTGGCGGGCAGGGGACGATATGATTGTATTTGCGCATAAATAAATCCATGCTTGCCCCGCGTAGCCCGAAGGGCGTAGTAGGAGCCTTGACACACATTTATAAACAGTATACAAATACGTGCGATGCGTACACAGTATTTATCTATTATCATTCCTGCTTATAATTCTTGGGATAGGGTGATTTCTCTTTTGGATTCTCTTCGCGCCTCTTCGTTTAAAAACTTTGAAGTGATCGTAGGGGACGATGCATCGCATACCGAAAAGCCAAAGGCATTACTTCGGATTATTGCGACAAATGTAGGTATTTCTCCTGTCCAAATGGTGCGTATACCCATAAACAAGGGTCCAGCCGCAGCGCGAAATGCCGCAGCGAAAAAGGCAAAAGGAAGAGTGCTCGTCTTTCTTGATAGTGATGTCACAGTATACCCTGATACACTTTCTAAAATTGCAGAAAAATTTAGTCAGGACGAGGATTTAACCGCGTTAACTGGCGTGTGGGACAAGCATCAGAAAACGAGTAATTTCTTCCCTCAGTTTAAAGCACTTCGTGACTGGAGTTATTGGATAAACGAAAGAGATAGTGATGGGTATTATTATCTATTCAGCACTCGGATTGCTGCCATCAAGCGAGATGTGTTTGTCCGTCTCGGAGGATTTAACGAAGTCTTCAGACAAATGGAGGACGTGGAGATCACGTATAGAATAGCAAAGCGCTACGCGATAATTTTTGCGCCAGATGTACGCGTGCATCATGAATTTGAAGGGTTTATCGCCGTTGCTCGAAAATATTTTTGGAGAAGTTTTTACTGGACGCGGTTGTACAAAGAGCGTCGGAAATTTGATCCTGTGGCAACAACGATGTGGGAGAGTATGGCAGGGGTGACGGGAGCGGGGGTGGTTGGATTGGGAATTTTGTGCCTAAGTCGCTTAAGCTACTTAAGTGTCTTAAGTTACTTATTTGGCCTAACGTTGATAGCGCACCTTTTCCTTGTCAGAAAGTTTCTGAAGTTTGTGTTCAAAGAAAAGGGATTTGCTTTTATGCTAAAGTCACTGGTCACCGGTATTGCGCTCTACTGCGTTATAGTTGCGGGAGCTGTGTATTATCAGGTTAGGAGCAAGTAGTAGCTTAGGAGCTTAGAGGTTGCGAGTTACGAGTTAGTATCCAGTATCCAGTATCCAGTATCCAGTATCCAGTATCCAGTATCCAGTATC
>CAYHHA010000019.1:0-12868 GCA_964356315.1 uncultured Gammaproteobacteria bacterium | reverse complement strand
CAGTATCCAGTATCCAGTATCCAGTATCCAGTATCCAGTATCCAGTATCCAGTATTCTGTATTTAGTATTTTGTATACTTTATACGATATACCAGATGCTAAATCCTAAGCTACTAAGCTCACTCTTTAGGTTTCACTTTATAAACAGTGACGCCGGGGGATTCAAAGACCGGAGTGAGTAGTTCAGGGTACAGTGGGATACCGGTCGGATTGGCAACTTTTTCAGAGTCTCCATAGTACACATAGGAAATATCTTCCCGCTTCAGCATATCTGAAGCTTCCTGTGTAGTGAATCCCACGCTATAAAACCGGTTCATAATCCATTGTCGCTCCTGCCAATCCACAAATCCCGGAGTTGATCCAATATACGACCTCACTGGGGCAAATTCCGGAGTGATTTCACCGAAGTGATTGCTCACCATAAGGCCACTCATTTTTGGCACCGTTTCTAAGAATTTAAACGCTTTGTAGTGGTCATTGAGCAAATACACGTTTGACCAAGGCAGGCTTTGTTCAGAGAGAATGATGTTGGTATAGCTATACGAAAGATAGCCGGTACAAATGACCGTTGCTGAGATGATAAATCCAAAGAGAAAATTACGAAGTTCTTTGTGTTTAAGCATACGCAGTCCATAGTGCATGCCAAGCGTGGTCAAAATCCCGGCTGGGACATAGTTATAGCCATCCATGAGTCTAAAGTTTGCTATAGGAAACCAAGGGTAATTGGAAATTGGAACAAGAAGCGGTGGGATGAGTGTCCATGAGGTCATGAGCATAATCAGTAACTTTGTGGATTCGTTAAGCTTTTTCCAGCTGGTGAGACAACTGATCCAGATCAGAGACACCCCCGGAATATATAACAGCAACGTGGAAAGATAGCTTATGAGCACTTCCGGATTTGAAACCCAGTGTTTTTCATCTTGATTGAAATCCTTTGACGGGTATCCTTTTGACAGTTGTGATTGCAAAAATAGCGATACGACAGCAACGGAAGCGACAGTGAGGGTGATCGGGAAGAATGCTGATTTTACCGATCGAGTGCAGAGGGCCCAAAGGGACCACGGTACAAGGATACAAATGCATAGAATCATAAAGTACGGAGGTAGAATATTTGCACCGATTATGGTGAGTATTCCCAGCCAGATAAACCGGGACCAGGTAGGTTTTTGTATGGTAATAAACAGAAGGGTAAGGACAAGAAGTCCGACTGCTTCACCCATGGTGTGATGCGGAAGTCCAAAGTGGCGCAAGCTCACGATTTGCGGATAGTAACTGAATATCGATGGTCGCCAAGAAGAGAGATTCCATCCCAGCGAGGTCAACATCGGCCCCGGCTCGATCGCAAGAATGAAAAATAACGCAAGTGCATGAAGTTGCTTGGGAAGTACGACTGTAACAAACCAGTACGTGCTCCAAAACAGTATCACTGCTGCGGCCATCCGTGAGGCCATGTACATAATTGGCGGGTCAACGTGAAATAGAGCAGAAAGTTTCCCAAGAAAGATAAAAAATGTATGCACCACAAGCGGTGAGACCGGCCGTGTTGTGTGCGTGATGGTGGTTTTCCACGCTCCATCACGACCTTCTCTGATGAGGGATGTGTAGATAAGGTGTCCACGCAGGAGATTGTATGTTCTCCCTGGTGTAGGGGAAGAATACGGTTGCAATACCGATCCTAAAAAAATACTCCACTGGATAAGGAGAATGAGATGGAGAAGGATAATAGGCTTTGTGATGAAACTAACGAAACGAAGTGCTTTTTCCATAGGAGTGCTATGATTATTTACCGGTAATTGCTTCTAATTCTTTTGTGACCCGCTCATAATCTGATGAAGATTTTGCTGTGAGGGAAAGGGTTGTTTGTAATGATTTGATTGCGTTTGCTACGTCGCCGTTGGCATTGTATCCATACGCAAGATTGTAGTACGCATTGGCATAGTTATTTTTCAGTGCTATGGATTTTTGAAACTCAGAAATCGCGTCTGCATACTTTTTTTGCTTCATCGCAACTGACCCGAGTTCTAATCGTAGAATTGGGTTATTTGGATCCAGTGCTATCGCTTGCTTATACGATGCAATCGTCCAGTCGTCTGCCCCTTGGGCGACGCTTGTCAGTTGATTGTATATACGGGCGAGATTTTCCCAAGCGAGCACGTTTACCATGTTCAATGCTGATGCTAGTTTCGCCTCTCTAATGCTCTGCTGAATTAGCTGGGCGATAAGTTGTTGATCTTTGGTTTTTTGCTCTGGGGTTTCTTTGGTATCTTTTTGATTTAGGACACTCGTGATCGATGACGCAAGGGCCATATTTGTCTGACTATAGATGATGTGATATTTGCTGATGTATTTGTTCAGTTGGATCGCTTTCATCTGAAGATTGTATGTTTGAGTCCCGTTGTTCGCTTTTGCGGATTGTAGTGATGAGTAGAATGTATATTCAGCGTATGCAATTCGATAAAACCCGTAGCTTGAAGCAATACTACTTATCACCAGCACGCCTGTGATCCCGAAACGAAGCAGTGGGATTTTTGACACAGGAATTGCCACGGTTTTTGCATGGCCATGATATGCAAGAATCATGAGTAGTGCACAAAATATATAGACCGATATGCTTGGTGGGGTTAGTAGGAGGGAAACTGCAAGAATCCAAAGACTCATAGATGTATAGAGAGATTCTGTCTTTATCAAGAAACTGCGAAAGAGCATACCAAATCCTACGAGCCCTACTAGTCCAAAAACGGTCACCATATGGAATATTGATGAGGCGCTGGCTATATAGCGTATATTCCATATTGGAGATACGTTATAGAGTATTGACCGTCCTTTGCTAAATGCGTAAAGGAAATTTTCTGCCCCAATGCCAAGGATCGCAGATTTCGGATTTTTGAGGGTTTCGAGCATGATACGCCAGCCTTCGGCAAGCGGGAGTAGCGACGTTCTACTTTTTGGAATGAACTGAAAGAGTGTAAGGCCAAGGCTTACGCAAATAATTGAAGTCATAACAATGGAAATCGCTGTTTTCGCTTCATGCTTTTCTTTTAGTGCGGTGCGAATTTCAAAAACGAGCAGAGGCAATGTTGCCAGTGCTATGGTGATGGTGCTCAGTGAATATCCTGTCGGGGTCCAGAGCGGATCAGCTAAGAATGAGGCTGTTTGGAGGAGAGATTTGCCAAGGCCAAAAAATTGATAAATTGAAAGAATCGAAAGGAGTGATACCACTGTGTATATGCTCCATGCGAAAAATTTGCGTATATGATCGGTAACAAGAGAGGGGATGATCATAAGGATGAGCGTGAGAGAAAGGAATGTTATGGGTCCAAATGGGTGCACAATTGCTTCGATTTTGTTTGATGAGTTTATAAGACTCAAGAGGGATGCAACAAACAGAGTGGCAAATCCATATACTGCCGGAGAAAGTGTGAGGTGGGCATGACTGGTTTTCCGAATATGTGTGGATGCCCAAAGGGCAAGTGAGCCAATCGCAATGATGATCAAGATGTATTGTTTTCCCGTGTCATAAAAATCCTGAAGAACAGGGACAAATAACAGAGGGGTACTTGAGAGTAAAACCAGAAGTGTATAGGTACCTATTCGGGTGAATTTTTGAAGAATTTTTGACATACGGTTTACTATTTAAATATACAGGATTTTCGCATAAAAAATATAGAGATCAAAAGCGTAAATTCCTAGTGCTTCCTTATGGTTTTTGGGCGAGTATCAGAAGCGAAGACCCGAAAGGAAATGAAACGATAGGGAACAGTCTTGATTCTAGTGCTACTAATCGAATAAACAGGGTGTTGATGGGTCTGGGTGGAGTTTCGATGGTGTTTGGGGCAGAGAGGAGCCGTTTTGCAATGCGCGAGAGGATAAAGATGCTGAAGAGGGATCCAAAAATATAGGCACTGTGCCTGATGGTGTACCCAGATTCTTTAACGATGGTAGTGATTTGTTTTTTCGTATATCGATATTTTGCGTCCATGGTGATGTCGTGCTTGCTCCATAACCAGGGAGTTGCACAGTCAGTGATGACAAGATATCCGCCTGGCTTTAACACTCTGTATGCTTCTCGAAGTACTCGGTATTCGTCAATATTTTTGTGATATAACACATCAAATATGGTGACGATATCTACAGATGCATTTTTTAGAGGAATTTTTTCGACTGTTGATGCGATCACATGAATTCCTCGTTTCCTCGCAAGATCTCTGGCAAATTTGTTTTGCTCTATACCAACGACAGAGCCCCACTGCTGTAAAAATTTTGTGGTACCGCCTGTGCCACATCCTAAATCTAGAATTGTGGATTTCTTTTTCATCGGAATTTTTGAGAATGCCTTTTGAATAAACGCCCGTTTTCCCACGAACCAAAAATGAGTGAGTTCTTCATTATGCATCTCTCTGTAGGATTGGTTGTTCATGGTTGTAAATGGTGTACATTTGCCTTGGTCAAATATCGTTGATGCATGCCAATAAAAACTACGAAGTTGTACTGGTCAATTGTACGCCTGAGTGATCACTTGTCAATCAGAGATGGGTGTGAAGGTTCTTGCATTTTCCAGCCCACGTGCGATACTTACTTTGTATGGGGAATATGCGTCAAAAGGGATTTACCTTGATGGAATTATTGATCGTCATTACTGTTCTTATCCTCCTCATGCTTATGCTCCTGATAAATATACGGGGACAAATGAGCAAATCCTATGATATGAAGCGCAAAACGGATATGCAAAAAATCCAAAAAGCGTTCGAAGAATATTTCAACGATACCCGATGTTATCCTCCAGCCGGAATACTTGATCAGTGTGATGGCACGGCACTTAGTCCCTATTTACCAAAAATTCCCTGTGATCCGGTGACCAAAAAGCCGTATTTATATGTACCTGGGTCACCGTTATTGTGCTCAGGGTATCGTGTGTGTACGGCACTGCAGAATACTACGGATCCTGACATCGAGCGTGTTGGCTGTAGTCCTGTGAGTGGGTGTGGGTTTGCTGTTGGATATAATTACTGTACCTCTATGGGGTTTGATGCCCCAGCGTCGGCCGGTGGTTGGGGTGGAGTGTCGAGTAATCCTAATGGTGGAGCGGTCCCGACAGAGACGCCTCCTCCTGGGTTCCACGCATGTACACGGACTGGAAAGTGTAATGAATTTGATGCGCATGGGTTGGAAGTCTCTGGGTGTGCAATCACCTATTCTGATGAATTTTGCACCTATAGAGGGGTATTTCAGTGCACTACTGTTGCAAACAGATGTAAATATTGATGTCAGGTCGTTCGTGATACTATGAATATATGAAGATTCAAAAGAATGTCGTTTTGCATCGTGGGTTTACCCTCATGGAATTGTTAGTTGTGATAGCAATACTCGGCATGCTTATCATTGCGGGACTTGCAAGTTTTACCTCGTCCCAAAAAAAATCGAGAGATCTTCGCAGAAAAAATGATTTACGACAGATCGCTCTGGCAATGGAAACATATTATAATGATTATGATTCTTATCCACTTTCTGAAGTTTCTACGAATAAAATTCAAGGGTGTTGGAATGATGCTGTTGTGTCTTCTTGTGACTGGGGAATGCCTTGGAAGAAAACGCAGACAACCGGGAGCTCGACAGTTTATATGATTACCCTTCCAGCAGATCCTCTCGGCACTCATGCATATGTATACGAATCAGATGGGACATATTTTAAATTGTATGCTAGTCTAGAAAATGAATTGGATACCGATGTTGGGGCGAAACAGGCAGGATATGGAGTGCTGACCTGTGGCGGAGTCTTGAAGTGTACATACGGTATAGCAAGTTCGAATACCACCCTAGAATAAGGACACTATGAAAAAACTACACCTTGAACACGTATCAATAGAAGATTCTAAAAAGGTAGGATTTACCCTCATCGAGGTACTTGTCGTTATCTCCATAATCGCCATTATGGTTGCGTTTGTGTCTTCGAACTTTTTAGGTGCCAGACAGCGAGCAAAAGATGTAAAGAAAAAAGCAGAATTCAGACAAATGAAAAATGCGCTCCGATTATTTTATAACGACTATAATGTATATCCATCCTCTCCTGCGGCGGGTGCTGTGAATACCTTTAAAGGATGCAAAACCGGCGCTACTGCGAGTGATCCTCCTAATCAGGATTGTCTTTTGGAATGTTCTGGTATATTTGGCATCGGCGCTACTTGTTCGGATGAGGTATATATGAAACTGTTGCCACCGTGGAGCGAGTATCGATGGGATTACCAACAGGTAGATGCGGGAGCGGATTATTGTTTGTGGACGACGCTTGAAAACGTATCTGACCCCGAGATTGCAAAATCTCACCTGAGATGCACGGCAGCGTGTCCTATCACCATGGTTGCCTCCACTGATTATGTCGTGTGTGCGGATTAATATAATAGTATAGATTTAAGATTTAAGATTTAAGATTTAAGATTTAAGATTTAAGATTTAGGAATTTAGAATATAGATTTAAGAGTGTATGAACAATGGGAAAATTGTTTCATTTACAGATCTATTAGTATGGAAAGAGGGACACAAATTAGTCATTCATATATATCAAATTACCAAAAAATTTCCTACACAAGAAACATATTCGCTCATCGATCAGATGAGACGTGCAGCATCTTCAATAACATCAAACATAGCGGAGGGTTTCGGAAGACAGGGATATAAGGAGAAATTACAATTCTACTATGTGTCGCAGGGGTCACTTACAGAACTCAAAAATCAATTATTCATTGCACGAGATGTTGGATATCTAGGAGTATCTGAATTTGATGCAATTTTTCTACAAGCAGATCAGGTTCACAGGCTGCTGCATGGATTGATTTCCAAAACAAAAACCTTCATCCCACAGTCTTAAATCCTAAATCTTAAATCTTAAATCCAATCTAATTAACTATCCACCAGGTGAATTGGATGTCTTCTGAGTATGGCGTGTTTATACTTATGGTAAAGCCGGTTCCTGCTGTGTTGTTTTTCATATAGAGCACACGCCCATCAGTGTTGGATAGTGGCGTGATGTTTACATAACTTTGTGCGGTAGTTTGTGTGGATGGGATAAATACATCCGTGGTTCCAGCTGGAATTATTGCTCGGCCGATCGTATTGTTTGTTTGCGCAGACGCTGTGGATGCTGTGTCCTCGTCGATTGCTATGTTTAGTTTTCTGGTGGTGAGCGTCCCGCTGAGTGTCGCGTCTCCTAGTTGGTCGACACTAAATACCGTCTTATTTTCTGGGCCTTTGATAAGGAGTTTTCCAAACGCTCCAGATGGGGATGCTGAGTTCAAATCCACTGTGATGTCTGAGGTATTTGATTTGATCGTCGATATGCCCAACACCCCACCCACATTCAAATTCCCCGTTAGCTCTAAATTCCCGTTGACGATCACCGTTCCTGTGTTGTTAATAACCATAGTCCCTGCCATGAAGTCCAGCGATGCAAGCCTATCTTTCTGCAAATACAGTGTTTCACTGACTGTTTGTAGAGATCCACTGCTAAGCCGTATGGATCCATCTATCAACAGAGATCCACCAATAGTTGTATTCCCAAGGAGTGTCTCTCCAAATACGGCAAGAGATTCTGTGAGGGTGATGTTTCTGGTCAGTTCTACATGATTTGCATCAGTATTCACCGTAGCTCCAAGATCAGCGAGTACTGCAGATGGGGAAGCGTCCACAATAGTATTTTGTATGGTGTATTGCGTATTTTGTGAAGCAGAAGTGGACGCTATCTCCAGAGATTGCCGCGCTTCGCTCGCAATGACACCAAGACGATCTTCTAGGTCACCGAATGCGGTAGATATTCGATCGGCATAGAGGGTGCCTGAGATTGTTGCGTTGTTGTCTACTTGCAGGTCTCTTGTCTCGGTTGTATCACTTATGATTGAAGACGCGGTCAACGTGCCGGAGATGGTGGCGTTTCCTGTAATGGTAACGTCTTTTGATTTCAAAGAGCCAAATGACCCACTCATAGCCGTGAGCTCTCCAGAGATCGTTGCCGTCTTTGCTGTGATCGAGCTATCGACAGTAAGTGTGTTTGTTTGAATTCTATCGCTTGTCAGTTCACCTTCTATCGTTAGGTTTCCTTCTGTGTCAAATTGAGCAGAGGTTGTGCCTTCTGTATTCGTTATTCTAAATGTCTGAGTTGATGGTAATTTGATAACGATACCAGCGGAGTCCGTGGCGATTGGGGAGAGGGCAGTAGTATTTTGTATTGAGTATTCAGTATTGAGTATGGAATTTGACTGAACAACATCAAGAATATAGTCGCGGAGGGTTTGACCACCGATGGAAAGCGAATCTGTCGCAAGTTCTTTTGTGGAAATAGCGCCCGCTCTAAGCGTTCCGATAATGCTTTCTGAGAACGATGCGATTTCCGTGATAGTCTGACCCATGGCAGAGATGAGTGAATAGGCTGATTGACCGGCGTTTTGAGTTTGTACGATTGAGATAGTGTCGTTACTTATCGATTCTCCGATGACGTCTCCAGAGCTGTTAAGTGCTAATTCTTGGCCATCATTTATAACGAATCCACTTGATTCGTTTGCGTTTCTCGTGTTTTTCCATTTGTCTGAATCAAAGCGCGGGGCCGTAAATCGGTATGATACGACGCTTGGCTTCGATGTATAGATAGATACGGTGAACGTGTCCGGATCCACGGTGTACCAGGTCCGAGCGTTTGACGCAGGGGAGAGAAGGACGACAAGATCATTTATGTGTTTTCTTAAGTCGGTAACCTTTGAAAATAGCCAGAGATCAGATCCGGATGGTACTGAGGCGAAATTGATATCCTTTTTATACCCAACACCTGATACGTACTCTGTGGTTTGTATCGAGCCTGCAACTTCCTCATTTTGACCTACCATGCCAGCCATGTACGTGGCGTATTTTTCTCCATTTATAGTGTACGGAGGGTCGATAGTTCCGGCGTTGAGTTTTCCCGCTCCTGTGGTCCCGATATCCACCGCGGTAGCATCTGATCCAGTGCTGATATAAAATGCTCCGTTTCCAAGAATGCTTCCATTTATACTCAGTGAAAGCGTGGTGTCTGCCGAATCGAGGTAGTACGAGGCGTTTGCTGAATCTTGAAACGTTTCCCCGATAAATGTTCCTGAGCTATTTATTTCGTATATTGCTCCATGAAAGAATACTGATCCTGTCCCATTTGGATTTAATGTCAACGCTTCATTTGTGTCTTGGGTCAAGATAGTAGGTGTTGTGCTATTTAGGCCTAGTACAAGATCACCTGAAGAAATATCTCCTGATGTTCCATCCAAAAGAATAAGTGCACTGGCAGTGGATGTCGTAGATCGGTCTGGTGCGCTCGTGTTTCCTAATGCTATGGACCTATCTACCACAGGGTAGGGGATGATAAGGTTTGCAGTTTGGGTGAACAGATTTTCTCCACCCGCTCCAAGTTGTCCCGTGCCTCCAGTAGGCCCAGCGCCTCCAGTTGCGCCTGTTGTTCCCGTTGTACCTGTTGGACCTTGAACGCCTGTGGATCCTGTTGATCCTGTCATGCCCGTTGCTCCCAGGATACCTGTTGCGCCTGTTGATCCCGTCGTTCCTGTAGGTCCTTGAACACCTGTTGCGCCTGTTGATCCCGTAGATCCTGTTGATCCTGTTGGTCCCGATGCGCCGTTTACTCCTGTTGCGCCCGTTGAGCCTGTAGATCCTGTTGGGCCCGATGCTCCATTTCCTCCAGTTGCGCCTGTTGATCCCGTAGATCCTGTTGACCCTGTTGGTCCCGATGCGCCGTTTACTCCTGTTGCGCCCGTTGAGCCTGTAGATCCTGTTGGGCCAGTGCGGCCAGTTCCTCCAGTGAATCCTGTTGGCCCAGTGAACCCTGTTGCTCCTGTCTCACCTGTTGGGCCGTTAGCGCCTGTTGCGCCTGTTGATCCTGTTGTTCCTGTGGCACCCGTCATTCCAGTTGGCCCAAGCGTGCCTGAGGAGCCAGTTGCTCCAGATGGTCCTGCAAGTCCTGTGTTGCCTGTCGGACCTTGAACTCCTGAAGCGCCAGTCGTGCCTGTGGATCCCGTGGATCCTGTGGAGCCTGTTGGACCGCTTCCACCATTTGGACCCGTTGCTCCCGTTGAGCCGGTGGTTCCTGTGGTACCTGTTGGGCCTTGAACGCCCGTTGCTCCAGTCGTTCCTGTTGTCCCTGTTGGGCCTTGAACTCCAGTTGCCCCAGTTGCTCCAGTTCTTCCTGTGGGTCCATTTGCACCAGTTGAGCCTGTTTCTCCTGTTGGGCCATTTGCACCCGTTGATCCTGTGGATCCTGTAGATCCTGTAGATCCAGATGGTCCAGAGCTTCCTATGGTACCATTTATACCTGTTGAGCCTGTGGCTCCTGTTGAGCCAGTCGGACCGTCTACTCCCGTGGATCCTGTTGAGCCTGTGGACCCTGTTGGACCGGTAAAT
The DNA here is from genome assembly GCA_964356315.1 of uncultured Gammaproteobacteria bacterium. Classification (GTDB taxonomy): domain Bacteria; phylum Patescibacteriota; class Microgenomatia; order UBA10105; family UBA927; genus CAYGFH01. The sequence goes on along the minus strand of CAYHHA010000019.1, from coordinate 2,446 downwards.
CCGCTTGCGCCTGTCGTTCCTGTTGGTCCCTGTACTCCTGTGCTTCCTGTGGATCCAGTTTCTCCTGTTGGGCCATTTGCCCCAGTTGTTCCGGTTGATCCTGTAGAACCTGTCGGACCAGTAAATCCTGTGGTTCCTGTGGTTCCAGTTGGACCTTGAATACCTGTTGCGCCAGTCTCACCGGTTGGACCCCGTGCTCCCGTTGTCCCCGTGGTTCCTGTAGGGCCTTGAATACCAGTGGATCCAGTTTCTCCTGTTGGGCCATTTGCCCCAGTTGTTCCTGTTGATCCCGTAGACCCTGTTGGGCCGGTAAATCCCGTTGTCCCCGTGGTTCCTGTTGGTCCTTGAACACCTGTGGCTCCTGTGGATCCAGTTGTTCCTGTAGGCCCTTGCGCTCCTGTGCTTCCTGTAGATCCCGTAGCTCCTGTAGATCCTGTTGGGCCGTTTGCCCCAGTTGTTCCTGTTGATCCCGTAGACCCTGTTGGGCCGGTAAATCCTGTGGTTCCTGTGGTTCCTGTTGGTCCTTGAACACCCGTAGCTCCTGTTGCGCCTGTATGTCCTGTAGGACCATTTGCTCCAATTATTCCTGTGGCACCACTCGCTCCCGTAGAGCCTGTCGGACCATTCGCCCCAATTGCACCTGTGGATCCAGTTGTGCCTGTAGCTCCTGTAGATCCTGTAGAACCAGTTGGTCCATATGCTCCAGTTGACCCGGTCATTCCCGTGGTCCCAGTGGCACCTGTTGGGCCGTTTGAACCAGTGGTACCTGTTGAGCCTGTGGATCCGGTGGGACCAGTGTAGCCTGTTGTTCCTGTTGTTCCGGTGGGACCAGTGTAGCCTGTTGTTCCTGTTGTTCCTGTTGGGCCTTGAACACCTGTTGAGCCAGTACTTCCTGTTGTTCCTGTTGGTCCTTGAACACCTGTGCCACCCGTAGATCCTGTTGTTCCTGTTGGTCCTTGAACACCTGTTGAGCCTGTCGTTCCTGTTGGACCATTTCCACCAGTTGATCCTGTTGCGCCAGTCGTTCCTGTTGGGCCTTGAGTACCTGTTGATCCTGTTGCGCCAGTCGTTCCTGTTGGGCCATTTTCCCCAGTAGAGCCCGTAGACCCAGTGGTTCCTGTAGGGCCATTTTCCCCAGTAGAGCCCGTAGATCCTGTTGATCCCGTAGGACCATTTTCCCCAGTAGAGCCCGTAGATCCTGTTGTTCCTGTTGGTCCTTGAACACCCGTGCTACCCGTAGATCCTGTTGATCCCGTAGGACCATTTCCACCAGTTGATCCTGTTGCGCCAGTTGTTCCCGTAGGACCATTTCCACCAGTTGATCCTGTTGCGCCAGTTGTTCCCGTAGGTCCTTGAACACCTGTTGCTCCTGTGGATCCTGTTGTCCCCGTAGGACCTTGAACTCCTGTTGAGCCCGTATTTCCTGTTGCCCCTGTTGGTCCATTTTCACCTGTTGAACCGGTGCTTCCCGTTGTTCCTGTTGGGCCTTGAACACCTGTGGCACCAGTGGACCCTGTTGTTCCTGTTGGGCCATTTTCACCTGTAGCGCCCGTAGAGCCTGTTGTTCCTGTTGGTCCTTGAACGCCCGTAGATCCTGTTGTTCCTGTTGGTCCATTTACACCTGTAGCGCCCGTAGATCCTGTTGTTCCTGTTGGTCCATTTTCACCAGTGGCGCCCGTAGATCCTGTTGTTCCTGTAGGACCTTGAACACCTGTAGTTCCTGTTGCTCCTGTGGGTCCATTTTCACCAGTAGCGCCCGTAGACCCTGTTGTTCCCGTGGGACCTTGAACACCTGTTGAGCCCGTATTTCCTGTTGCTCCTGTCGGTCCAAAATCTCCTGTAGAGCCTGTAGATCCTGTTGTTCCTGTTGGGCCGTTTTCACCGGTAGCGCCTGTAGACCCTGTTGTCCCCGTAGGACCTTGAACGCCTGTGGAGCCCGTATTTCCTGTTGCCCCAGTTGGTCCATTTCCTCCGGTAGAGCCCGTAGATCCTGTTGATCCTGTTGGGCCATTTTCACCGGTTGCACCTGTTGTGCCGGTGCTACCAGTTGGACCAGCTCCACCAGCTCCACCTATCCCAGTTCCACCAGTCGCCCCAGTTGGTCCGAAGTACCCTGTTGTACCTGTCGTTCCCGTGGGTCCATTTTCACCTGTAGAGCCCGTAGATCCTGTCGTTCCCGTGGGTCCATTTTCACCAGTAGCGCCCGTAGACCCTGTTGTCCCCGTAGGACCTTGAACGCCTGTGGAGCCCGTATTTCCTGTTGCCCCAGTTGGGCCATTTTCACCAGTAGCGCCCGTAGATCCTGTTGTTCCTGTTGGGCCATTTTCTCCAGTGGCTCCGGTTGAACCTGTTGTTCCCGTAGGACCTTGAACACCTGTGGAGCCAGTACTCCCTGTTGCTCCTGTCGGTCCAAAATCTCCTGTAGAGCCTGTAGATCCTGTTGATC
>CAYHHA010000018.1:27349-33133 GCA_964356315.1 uncultured Gammaproteobacteria bacterium | reverse complement strand
AAGATTGTGAAGGGCTAAACCACTAATTGTAGCAACTCTTTTTGGCATTTAAGCCCAACTTCGTTGGATGCTGTCCAAACACTTGAATAATAGTCAAAACCTACATCCGTCAGATTTGTAAAATAACTGGGAGGGATACTCATGACAGAAATAGGAGTATCAGACTCTATCGCAAGGATTTTTTTGGAGGGATACTTACTTCTCAGATAACTAGTTATCTTCGTAAAATCTGCAATATCGGTTCCGGATCCGATCATTTCGTCAAAATAAAATCCAAGGATAACAGAGTCGAATTCTTCGAATAATGAATGTAAACCAGTGAGAATCTGTTGGTAATTTGGGTTTAGCGTTGAATCGTTATATGTAATGTTTCTGGGAGCAATAAAAACTTTTAGTCCTGCAGATTTGGCCAACGTAAGCATCTCTCTCATTTTTTGGGCTGTGTGACTGGGGATTATGCCTACATTACTATTGGCTAAATTTGAAATTTCAGTGAAGTGATACACAAGGGGAACGCCTCCACTGACTAGTCCATAATACCCAAAATAGCGAAGGTGTTGTGATCCCGCTGAAGGCGTGTCAGTGGCTTCGAGTTCTTGCCAGGCTATCCATGAAGGGCTTTTGATTGTTTCCAATTTGATATAACGGACATTTGCTATGCTCGATAGCATGGGAATATTGATCCATTGACCAGCTTTAACATACCGGTCCAAAGTGAGCTCAAACACTGTGGAGTGATCTTCTGAACTAAGCGTGATCTTGAAGAGCACTTGACCGTCTGGTGATTGGCCACTCATTAGCCGTAACTGACTTATGCTTTTAGGACTGTGAAGGTCTAGAATTGCCCACTGGGGTGCAAATGCGCCAGAGTTCCACCCAAGGGAGAGATTACCATCTACCAGAGATTCAGGTTTGGATCCTTGGTATATATTTGAAACCTGTACTGATGAATTTTGAGACACTACGGTTTGAGCACGTGCGTTTGAAGGAGATAAGAATAGGACAACTAGAATAGCAGTAATAATTAGATTCGATTTTTTCATAATAAAACCTTATTTCCCATAATTGGCAACGTGATTATTGTAATCGATTATTATGCTGTAGGCATCTTTGGTTGCAATGAGATTTCAATACCATTCGTTGTCTGTTTTATATCAAATTTCGAGACGCCATGCCGAATCTATCTATAGAATGCAGGAGAGATGTGATACATACTTATTTGACAACCGATGGGATAGGGGAACCCATGGGAAACGAGTCGATCAGCGCATCAGGAAGTGTAATCTGATCTGCTTGAATGAATCCTAAAGAGAGAAATGTATCCCAGTTTGGTATAGGTCGTCTGGCTCCATTTTCCATGAGATAGGTTGTTGCAGATGATCCTTTGACTGGTTTCCCGTTATAGGGATTGGGCGTAGGAGTAGGAGAGTTAGTCGGAGTGTTGACGACGACGCGCGTTGGCGTCGGTGTACTTGTGGGCGTAGGTAACGCTCTTGAAATTGGGGTAGTGATGAAGGTCGGAAAAATTTTTGGATCCGGTGTGATTACTGTAGTCGGGATTCTTGTCGGGGTGCTTGTAAGCTGAGTCGCAGTTGGACCGTTTCCAGTAATCGTGCTTCCTGTTTTTGACAAAAGCGCATTGGTAGTTTTCCCGATGGATGCAACAATTGTTGCATCTGTAAATGCGATAGAAGATGTTTTTATAGCAAGCAATTTTACCGTCATAACGCCTAATATACCCGATCCTTTGAATGGAGCCGTGGGTTGGGAACCGAGGGCTACATCTATCTTTCCACTGTCAAATGTTGCCGCCTTTAGGATGACAGGGAGAGTAGGATTTGGCGTGAAATTCATGATTTGTATCGCGGTAGGATCGTATGAAAGATGGAGCTCTGCGACAGAAACTGCATCTGTGTTCGTGTTTAGGAGAATTCCAATAGATGTTGTTTCCCCTGGAATTAGTGTTTTTGAAGATGGGTTCATCGATAACACGGGTCCATCAAGCGTTGCTTTTGATCGGATATCTTGCGATTCATTTGTCTTTGAGCTGCTGACAATGCCGATGGTTAGCATTAAAACAGCTATGATAGGTAGTATCGATCCTTTGTTGAAAAACGAAGCGAATCTGTTCGTATATCCTGGCACAATGATATCTGTGGCCTGGTCTATACTTGGAACCAGATCTTCTGGTGGTATTGACTGATTGTCGTGTTGTCTTTGTTCTGAGTTCATAAAAAATTTATTTCCCAAAATTGGTAACTAGGTTATTATAATCAAACGCTGAGTACTTCACGCCATATCCTGTCTTGATAATATCAACGTCTATTTGATTTACATGAAAATCGTTGTTTATGTCTCCAGGGATGCTGACTGATCCAGCAACCGGTGGCACTTCTGTACCGATTGGAAATTTGCTTATCACAGCATCTGTGAGCTCTATGAGATCAGATTGGGTATAGCCAAAAGAAAGAAATGTTTTCCAATTTGGAATCGCTCGTTTCTTTCCATTTTCCATGAGATATGCCGTTGCTGAGGTGCCTTTAATAACACGGGTGAGTGTCAGACCATTTGGATATGTATTTAGTTTTGCATCAGTGACTTTGATAACACTTGGAAACTGAAATCCAAAGTGATTAAATATTTCTACATTTGGAAATCCATATTTTTTCCCGCCGCTGATGAGAAAAACACTTGCTGACGAGCCTTGAACTATAGAGCCATCCGTTATGCTCATCGGGGTTGGAGTTAGAGAAGGGGTAAGCTGTTGAATAGGCGCTCCTAGTGGAAAAGAATTCACCGTCGCATCTGAAAGCTGTATAAGATCTGTTTGTTTAAAACCTAACGACAAGAATGTCTCCCAATTTGGAATCGCTCGTTTCTTTCCATTTTCCATGAGATATACACTTGCAGGTGTTCCTTTTATTGGTTTTCCATTATAAAAACTCGGTGGTGGGGTTTCAATCGTGTTAATCTTTAGGGAGTGGTAGGAAATTTTTCGTTGTGTATTGTTGCACCCGTCCGCGGCTACAGCGATGTAATACGTGCCGACAGCAAGATTATTTATCGGAATGCTTGTTTTTGTAGTATTATTCTCCAAAAGTATATTTGGATTCGCAAGATTCCCAGAGGTGGTATAGGTGTTTACCGTTGATGCATATACAGATATCGCGTCATTATTTGTGCCTTTTGTCCATGAAATTGTGCCTACATTCCAATTTACTGCTGTGGAGATTTTGGGAGCAGTCACCCAGCAAGCAGGGGACTCATTTGCTACTGTCCTAATAGCTTCCAATATATAAGGAGTATTACGTATAGCTTCCCAATTCGCGATGTTAATAAACCGATTATTCTTGTAGTTTAGTGAGTTCCTTAGGGACGTTATCCATCCATTTTTATCTGTTGCGAACGAAAGCCATTCTGCAGACGACCACTCAGTCCTATTGATTTCATTCAGTGCGCTTGAGATCATGGGATAGTTTTGAGGATTGCTTGTAACATCGCCGTAGAAACTCCACCCCGGCTGCGCATAGGTGTTAACAGATGCAGAAAGTGTTTCAAATGCGACTCCTGAAGGGTACTCGATAAACGGTGCAGCTCCCTTGCCTCCGTTGTGATTAAATATCTTATTTCTGGGTATTCCGAGTTCTAGCATTTTTTTTGCGAGTTCCGTCTGATATCTCGTGATTACACTATTTATATCCTGATCGGTAATTGTTCCAGAAGTTTTTATATTTGCGGATTTTACTGCTGCGTATCCCTGTTGAACACTGCTTTTTAGTCCTGCGCCTGTGAATAGACCATCTTTATAATAATAGTAGTTAGCTCCAAGATCTTGTTCTACTCCTGTTGCAACGCCTCCTAACAAATACTTCTTGTTTTCTGGTAGGGCATTGTACCAGTTAACAATAATCGGTACGAGCTGTGATAAATCTTGCTTATTTGCTGCGACAAATGCCGGGCTAGAGATATTTGGTTGCGGCTTGACTTCCAGCTCTGATCCCCAGTTTCTCCACGCTTTTTTTGTGGCGCATGATTCATTCCAACATGTCCATTCAACATTATTGACGTTGCTTGGATTGTATCCTGGTGCATTTGGATTCCACCAATTCCAAAGATCTGGGCGATTATCCCACCACTGGAATCCATCTAGCGCGATAAATACTGGAAAGTCATGGATACGTGAATAATCTAGTAATCGTTGTAATGACAATTTCAGATTATTGATCGGTATATAATTATAAGAGAACATCACTCCAATCCCAACTTTTCTATTCGCTGACCCTTTGGTTCCAATTTTTCCAAACACTTCATTAATTGCATCCAAATTTATCGTATTTGGATCATTTCCATTCCAATTATAACAGTTGGAGCATGTCATATCTTTCCGTACAAAGATATATTGTGGGTCTATCACCTGAGCGTTGGCGGTTGAGGTTGAGATTAGAAGAAGAAGAATGATAAGAACGACTCGAAAAAGTTGATTCATAGTTCCACGTATATTATTTCCTATTTTTTGTCATGCCGCAAGAGAGTAGCTGGGAATCCCACTTCATTATATATATTACTGTTTAACGCTCATAGCGTCGTGGACTGTATCAAAAACAGTCAAATACATATCCCACAAGTTATCCACAATTTATTTTCAAATTTTATTTAGAGCGTAATAACAATATATTTAAAGATATAAAAACTATAAGATAGCGATATTTTCGATTGAAATTTCCTATGGGACTTGACATGATGTAAAGCAAGTGCTTGAATGAATATATGGTTTATCAACCGCAAGCACACAAGGGTTCTGGAGGCTTCTTAGAAGCGTTCAGTCATGGTTTAGCGTCCCTCTTGGGCAGAGGGAGAGTAGTACGGCAGTCACCAGTCGCCAAGGAGCGTATACGCTTCGAAAAAGAGGTGCGCGAGCAGTTCGTGAAGTTAAAGGAAAAGGGCATAAGTATTCCAGTGTTCACGCTTTAATTGGGCTTGTCTGCGCAAGCAGGCAAATAGAAGGTGGATGCTGGAAGTTAGTCACTGTGTTCTTTGTATTGGGCATTCAGAGGATATTCAGTTTAATTGGGCAATATAGGGGAGTGAGCAAAGGTGCTCCACCTTCATTCAAATTCATTTCGAGGCTTACAGCCACGCAAATGAATGTTCATTTCGGTGGATTGGTAAAAGTACACTTTTTCTCGAGGATTCGGAAAATACTAAGGTGTTCTACCTCAGTCTTATATGATTAGACTTCGGTAGATTGGTGCGACTAAGCTCAAAGATTCGCTAAGTCGACACCAATAAAAAAGCATCACTACCGCTAGCAATTGGGTTTGGGTTTAGCTACGAGTAGTAATGCCTTTTATAATTTGGATATGTTCTAATTGGGCAAAAAGAACATTTCCTATGTGATGAATGTAACAGGCCTTTTTTTGCGTGTCAAATAAATATTTGAAGCTAGTTGTGTGGCTTTAGCTTGTTCTGGTTGCAAAAAAACATCTTCGTTTTTTTCCCTTATATCCTCAAATAATTTTCTTGTATTCTTTGTTTGTTTACCGTTGTCTTGTTAACCTGTTGACATTGCATTTTTTTGGTATTACAATCCCAACACAGTAATCCAAATGCAATGTATTGAGCATTCAACTTGAACAGATACATATATTTGGATTGTTGAATATACGTATCTTGTATGGCACTTGAAATTATTGAAAAGTAATTTCAAGTATAAAGGAATAGTTTGTTGCCCTGAAAAATGTAAGAACATTTTCCAGGATAAAGGCAGGCTTTATACGAGAAACT
>CAYHHA010000018.1:11572-27249 GCA_964356315.1 uncultured Gammaproteobacteria bacterium | reverse complement strand
GAACTATTTCCCATAAAGGATATCTAGCTGCATATTTTTTTATGCCTCGAAATGCTCCGATAGAACTTTTGTTTACTCGCAAGGATGAGTTTATTTATGTGAAGAAGTCCCACAAAGACCCTCATACGAAAAAATAGCATATAATTTGTCTTTTGATGTATATACAGGAGAGTACTCTTGTAAGAAATACGAGAGGTCAATGTCAGGCAGATTTGTGTCATTTTTTACGTTTTCAACGGTGATATACGAAATAGCATACTTCTTTAGCAATTCACATCGCGCTCTCGTATCACGTGTTTCATACAGCGTATCCATGATCGGCATTCTGTTTTCTTTGTATCCTGCGCTCCATGCAAAATATGGCCACCCAAGGAAGACCGCTTTTCCTGCAACACTTGCGGGGTTATAGAGGTATGAGCTGTTCAAAAATACTGCTGAAGTGGGCGTATGTTTCTGGATCCATGTAGCTGTTTGATTGGCGGGAATATCTGATAGAGTTCCTTTTGCATCGTTTGATACAACAAAGAAATCGATAACACCACTAAGAGTTAGCAGTATAAAAGATACTTCTGCCACCGCGTAACAGAATCCTTGAAAGAGCGGGTGAATCCGTCGTTGTGAGGCCATTTTTATACCAGTAACGATGGCCTGGGCAGAGCATATCCCACCAAGTAAGAGGGCAAAGTTAAAAAATTTATGATTTGCCGACGCTTCTATGGAAAATTTTACGAGGTTAGGAATAATAAACAGAGGGATAAGCGGGAGAAGAAATAGTTTTGATTTCTTTGGTAATAGAAAAAATCCAATTGGGATAAGCAGAGCATGAAGACCAATGTTTTGCCACCAATAGGAAAGCATATGGAGGAATTTATTGATAAGTTCTGGTTGTTTTGCAAGCTCATTATGGATAGTGTACCCGGGATACCATTCGATCGGACTTGATGCTCCACGTACCGCCAAAAGCTGAGGAACAATAAGCTCAGCGCCAAGAAGTCCAGTAAATAGAAGAAATATTCGAATTCGCGGGAAAAAAAGGAAATAGACGATCATAATAATTGCGATAATCAATAAGGCGGGTTGATGAAAATATGGGAGGATTCCGAGAGATATTCCCCAGATAATTGCGTAGGGCATTTGCTGTTTCCAATGCAACTTTGCAATTTCATGACAAGTAATCATAAAAAGTAAAATGATAGCAAATGCTCCGGCTAGGTGTCGTTGATTTGTATAAATATTCAGATTCCAAAATGCGGTTACTTCACCAGGTCCCCACGGAGCAAACGATGGGAACTCTTTTGCATGAAAGATGTCTGAAAGGGTACTTGGCGAGGGAGGGTGGAGTGTGAAAAATCTTGCAAAGCCGAGCGATCCGTTAAAAAGGAAAAATATAAGCGTAAGAGTGGCTACTGCTTTTGACCCTGTGAGTTTCCATGCAATAAAATATAAAAAGACCATCAGAGAGGCAAAACCTAGTATACTGGGTATATTTAGTGCCCAATCGATTCGCAGGCCAATTCTCTCAAGAATGCCGACGAACATATAAAACAAAAAATGATATCTGATAGGCTCTCCCGGGAAGATCGGATACTGCACCTTTAAATGAAAAAACCGATCCAGGTTGTCACCCATTGAAAATGACCTAATAAGTGGAATATGTGCTCCAAAATCACTCCAGAGCTTGTAGGCAATGCGCATGTCATGCGTTTTTGCATCGTATGAGAAGGTGTGAAACATGAGCCAACTAGAAAATACAACGGATATAAGAATAATCGCGATGTGAAATGAATTGGAGCGCAACTGTTTGAGGGAAAACGTACTCATTATCTGTATTGTCCCATGTTTATTGTATAGAAGACAAGATTTCTTTCGCGGCGTTTTTCCCAAGCTCTACCGCATAATTTGTGCCTCTGTCCCATGGGAAAATACTGTCCATATTTGCCAAATAGACTCCAGGAAGAGACGTTTTGATCGTCGGGGCCTTTTTTGAGTAGTGCAATTGGTGGACGGGTTGAGCGAAAGGAGCGGTAAAAAGCTGACAGCTGACAGCTGACAGCTGAAAGTCAGGATTAAATTTTTTAATATATGGCATGAACTCTTTCAATAGCTGCTGCTTCGCCATTTTAAGATATGGGTGCCCATCTGGGAGGTAATTACCTATGTACGTAAGGTGATTGCCACCATAGTGCTTTTTATCCATAAAATTTGTGTGTGCAACGACGGCAAGAAACGGGAACGTTCGGTCTGTGATAGAAAGCCAATAGATAGAATTAAGTACTGGTTTTTTTGTCTCAAGAATGAGCACTTGCGCATGGAGGTGGGGGATTGAAAGCGCGTCCTTTGTAGCAATGTCTGGACAAATCCTGTTTGCGATAGGTGAAGGAGTGGTGAAGAGCACTTTATCGTATACAGTATTGCGTATTATGTATTGTGTATCGCGGCACGATACTCTATGCCCTATACTCGATACTTTTTCGATAGAATCAATAGAAACGCCGGTGATAATATTCCCTCCATTTTTTTTGATAGCTGATTCGAGTGTACTAACGAGCGTTTGAAATCCGCCCTCGAAATAGACAAGTGATGGGGATCTTTTATGAATACGTGCCCAGAGCCAGGAGGCGGCAATGGTATCTGAAAGGTTTCCAAACTTACCGATCATAAGAGGCTCCCAGATTAATTTCCAAGCCCGTTTTCCTCCCCACTTCACAAAAAACTCTTTTGCGGTAACTCCTTCGAGCGTTTTCCAAAATGGATAGAGCTTGCAAAATGCAGCGAGTGCTCCTGTTCGAATCTTGTCTGATATGGATAGTCCTGGGAATTGAAAAAGCTGCGTAGGGCCATCTAATTGAGCTGTTCTGACGCCCTCTCGAGATTCAAAGCTTAGCTTTGAAATTGAGGGCAGAAGATTTGAGGTGATAGGTCTTTTTGTAATAAGTTTATTTCCGATGTCAAGCTCGTGGGATAGAGAGATTATCGCTTCATCATTGGTAAACAGGTGATGATACGCGCCTTCCAGATGCCACTCCCAGTTTTTTTCTTTAAATCCGTAGGCAAGGCCTCCAAGATAGGATTCGCGTTCAAATACCGTTACCGTATGTCCCTGTTTGGAAAGTTCATACGCAGCAGTAAGCCCTGTAATGCCGCCTCCGATAATTGCGATGTTCATGGGGTGATTATAGCATTCTCATAGTTGATACGTGGCGGATAGAAAAAACCAATAGATTCTCCAATTGAATTTTCATAATACTGATATATATAGTCAGGATACGCTTCCTTTATCGATTCCAATTCTTCGTCGATCGGATTCATAATAAGCATTGGTTCTCCAGAATAGGTTGATAGAATTTGTTCTTTATTTTCTGATAAATAGGAATATAGATTATTTGTTCGAAACGCTAGCTCTTGTCCTAAATGAAAACTGGGGTATGCAGCAATATATATAGTTGAATGAATAGGAACTACTTGTTGTATCTTTTCAGCGACTGAGGTGCTATATGGATAATCTTGAGGGTCGGCGACAAGCATTTGTCGTAAGTGGTTTGCGTTTAGTAAAACATACACTGATACGCCCACAAAAAATATTACATTTGAAGTTAACTTGTTAGGATAGGTCAATGATTTGGTCAACGTGTATAAACCTAAAGATATTACCAGAGCAAATAGAGGAAAGAGAACTGACAATCTATGGAATGCTGGAGGTTGAATCGTCAGAACATATCCAACTATGAAGCTAATAATTAATGTAACTAGTATATATAAGTATATTGGAGATTTATTTTTTTGAAAATAATAAACTAAACTCCAAATACCCGCAGCAAATAAGATATAGGTAAATGGATCAAACAACGCTTGATTTCCAAAATAATACCCATCGGTGCCTCCAATATTTGGCGTAGACAATGCAAAAAAACTGTTTGACAACTGGATTAACAATGGTATGAAAGCCGGTACGCCTTGATTAAGTTCTGTCTGAAATGTACTGCGTTCTCCCTGTATAAAATTTACAGTATTATATCGTTCAAAAAAATATGGGTATATAAAAATATTGTGTAGAATAAACGGCAATAAAATTACCAAGAAAACGGTAAATATTGTTTTGATATTACGAATAATCTTTTCAGTTCTATTTGTTAATAATTGATATAGACAACCTAATATGACAACTGGAAGCGTTACATATGATCCCGTATAGTTTAGAAATGATAATGCCATAAATACACCGGTTAAAGTCGAATGATGTTGATTAGATTTTTCATGAATAAAGCTAAAATGATAGAGTGTTGCGATAATACACAGCGCACTTGCTATGGTAAGTGTGGACATTGTAGTCATAAATATGTTGCATGCCAGAAAGATATAAATAACGGCGGTAATCGTGGCGAATTTTCGATGGACGAGATGCTTTGCGAACAAATATACATAGAAAAGAATAAAGATATTGTAAGGTAATATTGATAATCTGATAGAGAAAAGAGAGGTTCCAAAGATCATAAGATATGATTTTTGCAGAATATAAAATAGTATCGGAAACTGTACTACCCAATTTTTCGGAAATCCTTCAAACCAATTGATTTTAGAGATTGAAGGTAAATCCATAGATGCGTACGCAACGATGAATTCATCCCGATGATAGTGCTCTGAATTGAAGTTTAATACTACAAATATAGAAGTCTGTAGGATGACAAATACTGTGAACAGAATATAGTCCTTTTTATCTAAGTTGAATAAAGGACTTCTCTCTTTCTTACTCCAAAATACTTTGATCACCATTCCTATTGAAGAGAGCCATGAGAAAAGACCGAAGATATTTACCGATCTTGTGAGTATCTGAACAGACGGTATTGCAAGAAGAATAAAGATTAGAAATAGATAAATAAGATTTTTCTTCATAATTAACACAATTTATTCTACTAGATAATTCATTTACATTGTATATAATCATTTCATGGGAACTGATTTTTGGATAGTCGTCAAATGGTGGGTGACATTATTTTTAGTGGGTGCTGTGGCATTCCCACTCACAAAAAAGCTCTTCTCCACGTGGTATGACAAAGGGTATTTGTTTGCCAAAGCGGTTGGTATGGCCTCTGTCACGTATATTGTTTATGTGGCTGCGATGGCACATATATTGCCTTTTACGATCGAGTCTGTCTCTTTAGCAATGATTGCATTGTTTTTATTTGGTATCGTGGTAAATTTGTTAAACGCAGAGGCGGGGGAGTCATCTTCGACCGGTATTTCCACAAGAGCGCTTCGATCATTTTTTCATCGGTCAAACTCGAAAGTATCACTACGATTCGTGGGTGTGATTATCTTGGAAGAGGTATTCTTTTTTCTCGCGCTACTTTTTTGGTCATGGGTAAAGGGGCATGAACCAAGTATTCATGGGCTTGAGAAATTTATGGACTATGGTTTTATGCAGTCGATCCTAAACAGTCGGTATTTCCCCGCGCCAGATATGTGGTACGCAGGATTGTCTATCAATTACTATTATTTTGGTCACACGGTTGTCGCCCTTTTGACAAAGCTTTCAGGACTTTCTTTGGACTATACATTCAACCTCATGCTTACATCTATCTTTGCATTTTGTTTGACCATGAGCTTTAGTATCGGTGTGCAGATCCTATCAGTTGGGATACCAAAATTAAAACGAATAGGGGTGATTTCTGGGGCGATATTGATTGCATTTTTGGTCACTCTTGGGGGAAACATGCAGACGGTGTATGCATTTACCAAAGGGTATACCGGGGAAAATGTCCAGCCGTTTTGGAGCCTGCTTTGGGCTCCAGCTGAATTTACCAGTAAAGTTTCAGAAGGGATGGATCGCTATTGGTATGCCAATGCGACACGATTTATCCCATTTACCATTCATGAATTTCCCAGTTATTCTTTCGTCGTATCTGACGTGCATGGACACGTCATGAGTATCCCATTTGTGCTTTTGGCAATCGCACTGCTGTTGTCTCTCTTTTTGAGGGAATCAACCATAAAAAAACATGACTGGGGGATTGGTGATGGCATACAGAGCTTGCGATATGTGTATTATGGTCAACTTGTCTCAATTCTTCTGATGACCAATGCTCTCGATGGGCCGATTTATCTGGGATTATTTTTAGTGATGTTTGTGGCTATCCATTGGAAAGAGGTTTGCGACTTCTCATCCTATTGGAAATATCTCTTTTTGACATCCAGCGTGGTCATTGTTTCCGCAGTTGCCGGAAGCGTTCCGTTTATGAGTCGATTCTCATCGTTTGTAACAGGTGTTGCATTGAATTGTCCTCCATCATTTTTGGCAAATACAAAAATTGGACCACTATTGTTTGAGGGGGTAGAGAAGTGTCAGCACTCTCCTTTTTGGATGGTGTGGCTGTTATGGGGATTTTTTATCTATTGTGGTGTCTATCTAATCGCGTCAGTGCTTCATCGCATCAAAGCGTCAAATGAAAAAAATAGTGTCGCATCAAAGCTTGAAATCCTGCTTTTTGTATTTTTTTGTATTTCTATCGCTTTGATCATTTTCCCAGAGTTTTTCTATTTTAAGGATATTTATCCCCAGCATTTTCGCAGTAATACGATGTTTAAATTGGGGTATCAAGCGTTTATGATATTTTCGATTATTTCGGGGTATGCGATTGTCTATGCAATTGCTCGTCTGAGAAGCTCAAGGCTCCAACCAGGGCTCTCGAAATTAAGAGGACTACCCACAAGACTATTTATATTCTTCCTGATTCCACAATTGATTCTCGTATCTATTTATCCGATGTTTAGCGTCCGGTCATATTTTGACAGTTTACGCACCTATAAAGGGTTAGATGGTACCCAATGGTTAAATGACTCGTATCCGGATGATTATGCAGGAATAGTTTGGCTAAAGGGGCAAGAGACAGGTGGTATGCGACAAGGAAAATCATGTCTTCTCATGTCCCGTGCGTCGTGTCTCGTTCCACCTGTTATTGTCGAAGCAGATGGGGATAGCTATACCGATCATGCGCGGTTCAGTGCATTCACAGGGTTGCCTGCGATCATCGGATGGCCTGTGCATGAATGGTTATGGCGGGGGACGTATGATGTCGTAGCGCCACGCCGTGATGAGGTGCGGGTAATCTATGAATCTGAAGACCAGGATGCGACCGAGAAAATTATCAAAAAATATGGCGTTACCTATATTATTGTTGGTGGGATGGAGCGTACGAAGTTTCCCTCTATACAACTGGAAAAAATAGAACGTATTGCGACAAGTGTATTTTCTGCGGGTGATTTGGTGATTTATCGGGTAAACGAGTAATTCTTCGTTGTTGACAAGTTTTCACAAATGCACTTATATAGAATATATAGAAGGGTTTTATATTTTATGCGTACTTCACATCGATCGCGGGTAGCATTAGTTCTGATCATCACCATTTGTTCCTTAGGTTTATTGCCATTTAGCTCTCTGGTGCAAGCAGGTACATTTACCCCCGCAAAGGTGACTATTTCTGATTCCAGAGCAGGAAATGCCGCTACGACCTATGATTTTGCATACACGGCGACGGTAACAACGGACATTAAACAGATTAACGTGGTCTTTTGTACCACCGCTTCAGGAGCCTGTACAACACCAACTGGCATGGTAACAACAGGTGCAACCAGAGAGTCAGATAATATCGCAGGGACAGGACGCGCAGATACCTTTACTGGAAACGGAACCCTTACCACGGTTGTGACTACCCCTGCCACACAATCGACTCAAGCGATAACTGTATCGTACTCTGGTATCACGAATCCAACGACGCCAGATACAACCTTTTTTGCCCGTATCACCTCGTATTCTGACACGGGCTCGACGGTCATTGATTCCGCTTCAGTCGCGTTTGCGATTTTGACAACAACATCTATAGCAGTTTCCGCCTCTGTTGACCCAACGTTTACGTTTTCTGTGGCAGCGGCAAATACTGGAGCCGTTAATGGAGCATCAATTGACGTCACATCATCTACCGCTAACACCATCCCATTCGGGACGTTGGCCACTGGTGTTCCAAAAGTCGCTGCTCATGATTTATCTATTGTATCCAACTCAAAGAACGGGTATACCATTACTGTGAAAGCACTCGCAACCCCTCCGCTTGCGGACGGAAGTAATAATATAGACGAATTTACTGGGGTAAATGCGACTCCTACAACATGGTCTTCACCAGCAGGAAGTGGCGCGAACGTAAACACAGGATTTTTTGGATATACAACCAATGACGCAAGTCTCGGGACTGGCACCGCAACTCGGTTTACCGCATCTGGTGGTAATAAATGGTCAGGAACAACAACGTCTCCGCTTGAAGTCGCCTATAGTGGTGTTGGGGTGACTTCAGCTGAAGTAACTCGCGTTGGATGGCAGGCTGAGGTAAATGGGTTACAACCTGCTGGCGCGTATAGTGGCACCGTTGTGTTGGTCGCAACACCAACGTATTAATACTCGCATGAAAACGAAATTATTTACGTCTCGATCGATTCTTATGTTTAGTTTGCTCGCTGTTGTTGGCGGGTTATTTATCGTAAAATCTGGAATTGCCCAAAATGCCTCAAGCTCCCAAACACTAGAAATTTCCCCTCCAAGTCAGGAAGTAAAAGTAGATCCTGGACAGACAATAAAAATAAAAGCAAAAGTACGCAATCGTAGCAATGGAACGCTCTCTATAACAACTCGAATTGAGGATTTCACCGCCTCAGGAGAGGGTGGGCAAGTGGCGCTTATAGAAAAAGGTCCCTATGCAATTTCTTCATGGACCACTATTGATCAACCGACATTTGTATTAAAAACTGGAGAAACAAAGGAAATAACCGCAACAGCAAGTGTTCCTGCGGGGCTGGCTGGCGGGCGATATGGGTCGTTTGTATTTTCTGCCGGTGGTGGAGTAGCAGGGGCGGGGACAGCGGCAGTGTCTCAGGAAGTAGCGTCTCTTTTCCTTCTTCGTATTTCAGGGCCAGTATCTGAGGTGTTATCCGCAGATGAATTCCGTATGCCTTCATTTGTAGAATTTGGACCAGTTCCCATGACGGTGAAATTTTCAAACAAAGGAAATGTTCACGTGCGTCCAAATGGGCTCATCAACGTGCGAAATATGTTTGGGAAAACAACAGCAGACGTAGTATTTAAAGGGGAAAATGTTTTTCCAGGAGCATCACGAACACAGGCCGTGGTTCTCGATAAAGCTTGGTTATTTGGTCCGTACACCGCTCAGGCTGTGTTAACCTATGGGAGTAAGAATGAATCACTAACTATTACCTCTACATTTTTCGCATTTCCACTTAGGATAGCAGTGGCTATCGGGGTTGGACTTAGTATCATATATATGATGAGAAAAAGATTACAAAAAGCCCTAAAAGCATTGATTGGTTGACGTAATTACCATTATGAAGATTTCTGCCAAGCTTTGCTCAAAAAGAAATCGCTACCATCAAAAGGTAGCTTTTGTCAGTTCTCTTATCCTTTTGCTTGTGAGTGTTCCGTTGTTTGCACAGCTTTCATCGAAAGTTCAAGCCGGTACGTTTACCCCCGCGAAGGTTATTATTTCAGATTCTCGAGCAGGAAACGCTGCTACAACATATGATTTTGCATTCACCACATCCGTAACAACGGATATCAAACAGCTGAATGTCGTCTTTTGTACCACAGCATCTGGAGCATGTACAACGCCTACCGGCATGGTGACAACCACCGCAACGCGAGATTCTGATAATATTGCAGGAACAGGTCGCACCGATACATTTACTGGAAACGGAACCCTTACAACAGTTATGACCACTCCTGCTACGCAGTCGACTCAGGCTGTGACTGTTTCGTATTCTGGTATAACAAATCCTACCACCACTGATTCCACATTTTTTGCCCGTTTGACGACATTCTCTGACACTGGATCGACTATTATCGATTCCTCATCAGTCGCTTTTGCTATACTGACTACGACATCTATAGCGGTGACTGCGTCAGTGGCTTCAACGTTCACCTTTTCTGTCGCCGCCGTTACAACGGGTTCGGTAAACGGGGCTTCCATCGATTTGGCAACCACGACTGCAAATTCAATTCCATTTGGCATATTGGCTTCTGCGACGCCAAAGATTGCAGCGCACGATCTGACAGTCACGACAAATGCCGCAAATGGCTATACGGTGACTGTGAAGGCCGCAGCGACGCCACCGCTTGTGGATAGTACGAACAATATAGATGCGTTTAGCGGAACCAACGCGACTCCTACCACATGGTCTTCACCAGCAGGAAGTGGCGCGAACGTAAATACTGGATTTTTCGGATATACAACAAACGATGCCAGCCTCGGAACTGGCACAGCAACTCGGTTTACCGGTTCTGGTGGTAATAAATGGGCTGGTACAACAACATCTCCTTTGGAGGTAGTGTACAGCGCCACGGGTATTGGTTCATCTGAAGTGACTCGTGTTGGTTGGCAGGCTGAAGTCAATGGTTTACAGCCAGCAGGATCATATTCTGGAACTGTTATCTTGGTTGCGACGCCAACGTATTGATCATCAACCTTCACATGAATACTCGGCAGAGAATCATTTTATTTTCCCTCGGGGTTATAGTTGGATACGGAATTCATGATATTGCTTATGAAAGCAGTCTAAATATCCTGAAAGGTGCACATTTATTACCCAGCAAATCAGGTCAGCAGACCGTGTTAGGTCAGGCGTCCGATGACCAGTTCGTCACAACGATTAGCTATGATCGTGACCAATTCACGCCAAGGAAAGTTCGTGTACGCGTCGGAAACTACGTCCGGATCATCAATAAGAGTAAAACCTCGTTGTTGTGGTTGAATTCAGACATGCCTGGCGTGGGTACAAATCGCGGGTACGCTGAAGGTGAACAATTTCAGTTTGCAAGTTCTACTGTAGGATCCTATATTGTGACCAATAAGCTTCATACACAAGCATCTCTTCAGATTACGATAGATCCTTGATATTCCTTTTTTACTCTCAACACACAGAATGTCTTTGCGGGAATAGAATACTGATCCAATGTCACTACATGATTATATTTGTCGTGGTATTTCTATGTGTCGGAGTATCGAGCGGGTTTGTAAATACAAAATTACATATCATCAATGATACTAACACAGTGTATATGAGTATTTGTACTCTGATACGGATTTTAGACAAACACTCGTGCTACATCACAGGCTTCCCTGTTGGATATAATTGGGGTTTAGGTATTCTTTTTTATGATTCGTAGGATAGTTCTTTCAGAGACTGATAGGTGTAGTCGAGATTTTATTTGCTTTGCAGCAAGACGCCCCTTTGAGTGAAGATCAATAATCTGTGTAATCAATTGAGATGACACCGTGCTGGTTCTTAGAGTATGTGGACGGGTTGATTTTCTTTGCAAAGTATTGGCCTTTGAGTCACTTGATCGTATTCTTTGTTTCCATCTATGCACAGTAGATCTGTGCATACCGAGAATTCTTGCTGTTTTCGAGATAGATCCCCCTTGTTGATTTAGTGTTTCAAGAATCAAGTTGGGATTGATTCGGGTTGAGTCATCGACTTTTAGAACAGGAACGCTTTGTACTGTCTCTGGCTTTTGTTGTAATGACGGTTTATCATTGGTATTTGTACTCTGCGATTTTTCTGGATCGATGAGAATAGATACTGCATTCTTTACGTTACGACGTTTTATAATAATAAATAGTATCATGCATATGAGTACGAGGAAGATGAGAATACGTCTTACAGGAAGGATGAATAGTGGTATTGTTTTATTCACTGACTCTCCATTTTCAAGGCTTGTGGAAATCGTTGCCTTATAGATGCCCCAATTGGTATTTTGTATTGGTAATACGTTCTTCCATAGTCTAGATTTTCCAGGGAGAATGATTTTTTCATCCAGTGGAATTTCTTCTGGCTTTCCCCAGATCGGGCGAAGAATAAGTGTAGGTTTTGTCGAAAAATAATGCAGAGAATCATTTGTTACCTGGAGTATCATTGCTACCGGTTCGCTTTCATAGATATACTTATCAAAAAAATATTCTGATATTTTAACTTTATTCTTTAGTGAATCCTGTATTCCTATATTTGCCAAAGCAACCACACCAATTTTTGATCCCACTGATGAATTTTGGTACAGAGGCGTGAAATATATCATGGCATGATATCCGCCAATTGGCACTCTCTCTGGGATAGTGATTTTTATAAAAAATTCATGCGTGGTGTTTGCTGGGATAATGGCATCAGGTTCAGAAATTGTAATCCAGTGAGCAAGGGGAGACCCCTCTGATGGAGGATTTATGGTATATCCAGTTTGTTCGTCAGAAGTATCAAATCCTTCAACAGTAGCCCGAATTGGCATTGGGGAATTTGTTAAATTTTCTATGGTAATTGGGTAAATCTGTTTTGCCCCAGGGTCTAGTTGAATTTTGAGAAGAATAGGGGATACTCGGATGGTTGAATGAATAGTAGATGTCTCCATTGCATAAACTTGTGTCAAAAATACTGATGAGAATACTAGGGATAGCAAGGCTACTATTCGCACGAAATATGATATCTTTTGTATTATTTTCATGTAATTTGATCCCCTTAATAGACTGGTACGACCACGTATTCTACAGAGTTTGTATATGCCCCAGCCTTTGTTGTATTGTCTCCTGTGACCCTGTAGGAGACATTAAATTGTTCATTTATCACTGGGTTATCTTCGATTATTGCTGTATGATCTGCCACAGGGTCTCCAGGAGTAGAGGTGGTAAAGCTTGAATATTTTGGTCCACCATTTGTGAATCTATCTACCGTTCCTCCCGCTAGAGAAGAATCGTTTGTTGTATATCCAAATCCTGTTCCTATCCAAGTTGCAGGTGCTCCATTTGTTCCAGAGAAATCAGGGATGCTGTATGATCCCGAAGTGAGTGGGGATGTTTCTCTTCCATAGATCGTGTATCCGTTGTAGGCATTTGTAGATGTCGTGAGAGTTGTAGATTTGCTCACATCGGTATATGAGTTTGACGAATCAAGTGTAGTAAATGTTAGGACTTGTGAGGATATATTAAACGTCAGAGATGGAGTCTCTGTGGTAGCGCTTGATGACGGCCCAAACGGTGATTCTGTAAAATTGCCCCATTTGCTTTTTACCATAATTTTGTACGTTGTGTCCTGTTTAAGGGATCGAGCAAACTCTCCAGTTGCTCCGCCCCAATTGCTGTATGTTTGCCAATCTTCTGCTCCGAGGATCGATCCTACAGTGTTGTCATTTTGTATATATTGAGTGGTGATAAAGTCATCGCTAGAAATAGCAATTGCAAAAAGTGCATCTGATGGGGCGTCGGCGGTTTCGATAATAAATTTTAGTCTGTCATAATTTGTTGCCGGATTTGTAAATAGTGGAGCGGGTGGAACATTTGCTTGAAGTGTCTCAATGAGGCCTCCATTTATAGAATAGTTTGACGAAGAAGGTGTTCCGAATTCTAATCCTCCAGCATGACCAAACAGAGAATAATTATCCGAAGAACTGGTGTCGGTTCCTCCAGATCCAAAGTCATATTGTTTCAATTCAAAGTTAGTGCTTGCAGGTCCAGCAAAACACAATGAAGGGAGTGCTAGGAAGCATATGACACATGTGATGTATGTTTTGATTTTCCAAAAAGTCTGCATATAGGTATGATAAATTCAACATACCATACACATATGCGACATGTAAAGACAGTAGTTTTTCCAATGAAATATTGCGTTGCAAATGTTACTGACGGTTACTTTAGTAAGGAAGTGTGAACGCTCTTGTACCGAAGAAGTAAGGGAAGTATTCAAAAGAGCATATCGTTGGTGTTTGTGATTTGTCGCACACGATGTTCACTATGGCTTGTTCGAGAGTTAAATGAACGCTTGTGGTCGTTATGACAAGCTTAACTGCTGATTTCATAAGAGGTTCATCGACATACACGATGTCAATGGTGCTGGTAAATATGGTTTGTAGAAATTCTCGGGCAATAGAATGGCTCATATGAACTTGAATTCGTTCGTAAGTAGCCATGATCGTAGATGGGGAGGTGTATAGGTGATATCCTTCTTGAGCGAAATACCTAAAGTACGCTCCTGCCATCTGATTTTTCGCATCAGATCGATCTATAAATGCATAAAATGCAGATTGAGTTATATATACTTTTTTACTAGCCATATGTTATCGCGTAGGTATGCTAATACTCATGCCGACACCTTCAAGTTTCCAAAAAGGATCACTTAATGAGAATAGATGGTCTTCTTCTTTGGATAGGTGATTCTGTTGCTTAGTTTGTGCGCTATATACTTTTTGAAATGAAGCTAAATCATCTTCTTTTACTCGTACGGCACCGGATGCTTTGATGGCATTTAATTTTTTTTCTTTAATATATCGACGAATAGTGAGCGGATGAACCTTTAGGACGAACGCAACTTGTTTAACGGTGAGAAGATCTTCCATAGATAAATATTTTGACTACTATTAGGTAAGTATACCCTGTTTATTTATGTAATTACACCTAGCACCAGTCAGATTTATTTGCTTCAAATACAGTATACAATAATATGCAATAGTATACAAAAGCATGTAAATATCACAACTGTTTGACCCTGTAGGCTGTATGCACGTTAATTAATATAGTATATGCATATACGTCTGCCTCGTGTTATCGGTATTCTGCTTGGTATAGCCACCGCTTTTTTGATGGTAAATTTGAGCCTGGTTTATGCAGCAACAGGCATCAATAAACAGATAAATTTTCAGGGAAAAGTGGTAAATAGCGACGGGACGAACGTGGTAGATGGTCTATATAGGCTCCAATTTCGCATTTATACCGCTGGAACTGGCGGATCTCCGATCTGGACAGAGGATTATGACGGGGGAAGTAAGGTTCAAGTGACAGATGGAATATTTCGCGTTTCACTTGGTAGCTTGGTGTCATTGCCGGGAAGTATAGATTTTAACACCGATAACATTTTCCTTTCTGTTCAATTCCATACCGAGGTGGGGGAGATGGATCCGAGAATCCAATTTTCAGCTGTGCCGTATGCATTCAATGCAAAAACAGTGAGCGGATTAACCGTTACAGACACAACAGGAACGCTCACAATCCAAAATGGGAAAGTGATTACATTTGCCGACAGCTTTACAACAAGTGGTGCGTTTCCACTCGAGCTCACGACAACTGGAAGTACTAATGTGACATTGCCAACAACTGGAACACTTTCAACACTCGCAGGTGTTGAATCATTAACTAATAAAACAATTGGATCAACTGGACTGATTTTTTCAGGCGCTTCTGCTGATATTTCTACTGTCTCAAACGAGGATTTTACGATTATTCCAAACGGATCTGGAAAAGTTGGAATCGGGACAATTTCTCCAACAGAGATGTTAGCTGTTCTTGGGAATGCGACAATTTCTGGTTCGTTGGCATTATCCCCGAGTTTGCCTGGCGCGATTGGTGCATGTACTGCGCAATCAGCTGGAAAAATATTTTTTAGTGGGGAAGATAACCTGTTTTATTTTTGTAATGGCACCACCTGGTCTGCGTCACAGTCTGGTCCAACAGGCGCAACAGGAATTCAAGGAGTCACAGGTCCAACAGGATCCACAGGCTCCACAGGAGCAACGGGAATTCAAGGAGTCACGGGTCCAACAGGATCCACAGGCTCCACAGGAGCAACGGGAATTCAAGGAGTCACGG
>CAYHHA010000018.1:0-11472 GCA_964356315.1 uncultured Gammaproteobacteria bacterium | reverse complement strand
TGGGGCCAACAGGAAGAACAGGCTCAACCGGAGCAACCGGAGTCACAGGCCCAACCGGATCCACAGGCTCCACAGGCTCAACAGGTGCAACGGGAGTAATTGGTGGAACAGGCTCAACCGGAGCTTCAGGAGCTTTGGGGCCAACAGGAAGAACAGGCTCAACCGGAGCAACCGGAGTCACAGGCCCAACCGGATCCACAGGCTCCACAGGCTCAACAGGTGCAACGGGAGTAATTGGTGGAACAGGCTCAACCGGAGCTTCAGGATCTCAAGGCCCAACAGGCTCAACAGGAGCCACAGGCATCACAGGACCAACAGGTTCAACTGGTGCTTTTGGGCCAACAGGAGCCACTGGAGCAGCTGCTAATTTGCAAACCGCATATGATTCTGGTGCAACCGCTTCTATTACGACAACCGATGCAAGAAACATTACTGTTACACTTGCAAATGTTGCAACAGCCACTACATTTGAAATTATTAACCAAGATACTGCAGGTGTAGCCGCACTTGATCTTTCTAACACCATCACCACAGGAACTCTCACCCAAGGACTTCTCATTGAACAAAACGGGGTAGGTGGAACTATGAACTCTGGACTCGCCATAACCAACACCGCAGGTACTATGACTAACGGTATTCTCTTTACCGGTACCATCGGGACAGAAATCACCTCAGCCGCAGGACTCAAAATTGATATCAAGACGGGAACGACAGGTATCCTGACGCTTGATTCTGGTACTACAGGCACAGTTAATCTTGGATCAAGTAACAACAATAAGACCATTAATGTCGGTACAGGTAACGTCGGAGGTACAATAAATATTGGAACAACGCTTCATAGCACCAATGCAAAGACCATAAATATAGGTACAAATAATGCAGCGCAAACGGCGGCAGAGAGCATATTTATTGGAAGATCTACCACCACCAACGGTACCAATGCAACCCGTATATACATAGGAAACGGGAGTAACAATACTCGTGTCATCTTCCGTGTCTTCTCTGGCTCTGGAGCCAACCAACTCAACGAAAACGGAGAGTTCAAGATTGGTACACCAAACGGAGGGACTGGGGCAACATCCGGCCGTATATGGATTCGGGCTGCCAACGCAAACTTCCGGTTTAACTCCGTTGGCAACACCGGAGACTACTCAGAATACCTAAGACAGGAAGACACCTCAGAACCGGGAGACGTCATGGTCTTTTCAAGTAGCCAAGATGACACAGTAAAGAGATCAACAGAACAATATGCACAACAAACACTGGGAGTCATCACCACGTCAGGAACTGGGAACAACAACGACTCAGACTACGACAACCGTGCCGCAAACCCACAATGGGCAAACGTCGGAATGCTTGGGCATGTCTACACCAAAGTCACCACCCAGAACGGTACCATCCATCGTGGAGATCCACTCACCACATCTGCAGAGCAAGGACGAGCCATGAAAGCTACCAAAGCAGGACGCATTGTAGGATATGCACTGGAAGACTACGACGGCACACCAAAGAACGGAAAACCCGACTGGTTCTACTGGACCCGTCCAAGTCCACACACGATCGTTGCCCTTATCCAACCTGGATGGTACGACCCAGGTTCACCAGTGCCGGATTCTATAGCGAGCCTCGGAGTAGAAGAAGAAGCTACTCCTGCACTTATCGGAGACATGCAGGACTATGGTCTAGCCGATCCTACTGGTCGCATCTGGGACAATGTGATTGTGGCTGATCAAGCGGCATTTGCAAATGTAAAGGTGGGTGGGCTTACGACAGATAGTTTCAAGACACGCACCATGAATCTTGAAGAGCTTCATGTAGACTCAGGTGGCGTAACACTCTCAGTTGTAAACGGACAACTCACTGTCACAGGAGTAAATGATGAATCTCTCTTCATTGTGGATAGTTCAGGTAACGCCTTCCTCAAAGGGATTTTGACAGCAGATGGTATACGAGCAAATCAAATCGAAGGACTTACTATTTTGACAAATTCGTTAATCACACAAAAACTGTCGACTCTGTCAATTTCCAGTAGCGCAACGGGCTCAGGACTACTCCAAAATGGTGCTGTTTTAGGCGTTTCTGGTATGACTATAGATGGTGATCTTATCGCATCCGGATCAAGCAAGTTCTATGGAATGAGTACATTTAGTTCCCTAGTTCGCTTCCTGTCGAATATTATCGTAAAAGGTGAAGCGACTATCGAAGGAGCTCTCACTGTTTTGGGTAAAGTAACGTTTACCAATACGGTAACCTTTAATCAGGACTCAGCGGGCACTGCAACTATTCCAAAAGGGATGACATTGGTGACCATTCCATTTACCCATGCGTATACTGAAGCTCCTTTGATCACACTAACAGTAAATCTCAAAACTGCGACG
This sequence comes from uncultured Gammaproteobacteria bacterium, assembly GCA_964356315.1. Lineage (GTDB taxonomy): Bacteria > Patescibacteriota > Microgenomatia > UBA10105 > UBA927 > CAYGFH01. The sequence continues at coordinate 9,094 of CAYHHA010000018.1, read as the reverse complement.
GATAGTGCATTTTTAGCAGAAGCTGCAAAAGCAGCCACCGCAGATATCTCAGAGCGTGGGTTTACCATAGTAATGGATGCACCCATTCCACGAGATGTGACATACACATGGGTGGCAATCTCTGTACATAACCCTGTCGCGACAAGTATTGTTGGATTAGGAATGACGCCCACCCCGATTCAATCGGGGTCCACCCCGATCCCATCGGGGCCCACCCCGACTCCGACTCCAGCTCTAACTCTGACACCCACGCCGACAGTTTCACAGTCTGGCGGGCAGGCAACACCCACGCCCACACCAATTCCAACCCTGACTCCGACGCCAACCCCGATTCAATCGGGGTCCACACCAGTTCAAAGCGTTTCTGGGCCACGCATAACGGTATTACCGACCGAGTTGGGGTATGTACGCATGAGGCAAGATCCTACTATAGACTCTGCGGAAGTCGGGCAGGCTCCTTCCAATGTGCAAGTTGCGTATGATGATGTCCAATATGGTTGGTACCATATTGTCTATAACGGTACAGCTGGGTGGGTAAGTGGAACGTTTGTTGAGGTAATGAATTAATGCTATATGTGCACGTTTAATAGGAGGAGATATTTTTATGATGCATGTACGCGACCCATAATAGGACAGCAAAAAATGAGGCTATCAGATAGGGATATGTAGCGATAATTCCAAAATAACGGAGAAATATAACCTCTATAACCAGTGTAAGCACTATTATCGCTTCAAAAAATACACTAAATACTGTCTGTACAGACTGTTTTATTGTTTGTAAGGCACTGTGTAGTCTATGAGGATGGTAGGTATGGAGTACATGAATCACTGTTTTTGGTGAAAGCTCAGGTTGATAGGGAATTGATTCTATACATTCATATCCGGGTTTGCGGATTTCAATTTCATATGCACAGCCTGGTTGTGTCTTGAAAAAATAGTGTCCGAACCGATCTGTTTTTAAAAGTGTCGCAATTGTATTTGTCGCACAATCTATTATGGCGATGTCAGCTAGTGGGATAGCTTTTCTAGTGTTCCCATCTATAACAATTCCTGAGATATACGATGAAACAGATGGGTGTTTTATTAGTGATTGTATTGTGTGAACAAGATATTTCGGTATAGAAGAGATAGAAATGAGCGTCCGTGAGCTAAATGCGACCAGTGTTGCGAGTGATAATAGAACCATGATCATAACCGCTATAGATTCGAATAATCGCTTAGATGATCCGATAGAAGACCCAAAAGATATCGCATTTGTCACCAATACATCCATGATATTTTGCACATGATATCGGATATATCCTATGATAGTAAGCGGCGCAGGGAGTAGAGAGACGACAGGAAATCCCGAGTGTTGATTATTGTCTAATGTGAATAAAACGGTCTTTTCTGTGCCTAAATACGACACGACTGCACGATATGTCCCTTGTGGAAGTACAAACGACGACTCACCACGTTCGTTCGTGAATACTGGATTTCTCGTGCTGACAAATGAGGGAGAGAGTGGAGTATATTCACCTGTTTTTGGAAAGTACCGGGAAAGGAATATTCGCGCGTTTTCGATGGGCGCATTTGTCTGGGTATTTAATACGGTAAACGGCTGTACTACAGACACCGTGCCAACATACTGTTCAGTAACGTTATCATTTATATCAGTAATTCTTATACGAAGCTCATAGAGCCCACTTGTCGGTTTTGTTTTTAACGTTCCGGTGAAAATGGACGGGCTGAGTTCTGCCATGTCTACCATCTCTGTCGACGCATCCGCTTCTTTCATCTTTCCATTGGGGAATAGAGTGTCTATAAAAAAGCCTAGTACATTTGAATCCTGGATTATTCCTTGAATGCGAAAGATGCGTTTTGCGTCAGGTATCCGCAGTTGAAATGTATATTGCGTATCCACAGGAAGTGTTGCGAATGGTGGAGCGGTTGGCGCGCCCATGGAAAACTCAGGTTGAAATATCGTATCTAGACTAGAAATGATCAACGAAGACGTATCTATATGAATAGGTGTATATAAAAGACTTGTATGTATGCTGTACGCGTCAGAAATTATTTCCTGTTTCTGCTCATCAATAATGGTAAATCTGACAATGTATGATGTATTTGGCAGGAGATCTGATATGGTCATCCGGTGATATTGTGTGAGATCCGTTGTCGTCATTGTCTTGGTGGACCCACCTGTAAGAGCAGTTGCAACTGCTTTTACAGAGGTTTTTGGATTTGTCATAACGAGGAACGTCGCGGTGTCTTTAGTCACTTCTGATACTTGAACAGAGGTGATGATTGGTTTTGTAGGCGCCACAGTTGGTGTAGGGGTTGGTGTTGGTTGCGCCTTTGGTGGTATATACAAATAACTTTGACTCATTGTTTCTGTCACTGTGATATCTGGAGCGATTATTTTCATGGCAACATCAAAATCTACAACATCGACACCGGTATATGATTCATTGGTCTTGAGTATGAAAGATACTTTTTGATCGGTTGTTTGAGCAGGAAACGATGGGATTGTCCATGTTATGGTATGGGCAATGAGGTCTATGACTGGTGATATATTTTGATATGCATTAGATATAGCATTCGGGAGGATGTCTTCTATATAGAGTGATGGCACTGCAACTCCTTGAACTTTCCCTGGAAGTAGCGTGGCTTGAAGGATAAATGGGGTAGTGGTGTACGACAGGTTTGTTCCATAGGTCACTGTGTAGTGAATCTCCGTCGTTTGCGCTATCCGAGAATCCCGTGGTTCTGCGGTAATGTTCAGTTGATATTCGCCCGGCTTTGAAGGGACGGTAGCCGATACGTTCATGTCTTTTGTTTCCGACGCATACACTTCTCCCCGAGCGGGACCATAGAGGAGAACGAGAAAACAACATATGGCGATTTTGTAACTCTTTGGTATATATAAGAGGGGCATACTTCTATAGTACGTGAGTGCGTTGTATGTTGACAATAGTCCGAGAGGATCTTACGCTAGAGTTAGTATGAAAAACTTTTTTAGATCGCTCAATGCAACAGTCCTTCTGAGTATTGTCAGTGGTGTTGCCGTATTGGCAATTGGGTTTGCGATTTATTTGTATGGTCAATACAGCTTCGCACGACAGCAGCTTGCAAAAACAGGGACGGGGTCACCGGTGGAAATCCAGACACTCGTACAGACGATAAGTGGTTTTATGGAGTTGCCTGAATCTGAAGTGCCGACCCTTGCGACTGTTTCTGATGTAGCAAAACTTCCTGCGATCCCATTTTTCGCAAAAGCAAAAATAGGGGATAAGGTGTTGATCTATCAAAAATCTGCCAAAGCGATTTTGTATCGTCCTAGTACAAAAAAAATCATAGATACGTCAGTGTTTACCTCACAAGAATCGTCGCCTACGCCCGCCATCTCAGGTAAACCCGTCGCGCTCACCGTAGAACTTCGAAACGGCACGGCAAAGACGGGTCTGACCGGTGAATTTGAAAAGAAATTCATTCGCAGTGCGCCAGCCATGCGTATAGTTGGGAAAAATGCGACAAAGAAGCGCGATTATGCCGATTCGATGGTGATTCCAAAGTCAAATCAGTATGCTGGCCAAGCCACAGAGCTCGCGAAGCTATTTGATATAGCGGTGGGATCACTGCCGGCAAATGAAGCAAGCATTTCTGCAGATATCCTGATTATAGTAGGATCGGATGCACAGTAAATCGATGTTTTGTTCTTGACAATAAGGGGAAGTCATGGTTTAATACTCATGAAGATTATATTTTCCCTCGAACAAAAAAGACACGTAAAGACTTCCCATAACAGCAAAAACAAGTAGATATCTGTTGTATTTGGGGTCAAAGAGGTTTATACCAAGCTAACTATCAAATATTTTTCTTATGGCATTTAAAGCCACTCGTAAAACGCCAATTAAATCAGCAAAAGTAAAGAAATCAATAGACGAAGTGTCGATTGATATGCCAGGGTCAGAGGCTGTTGCCGTCGTACCATTTAATATAGATGATGTGGTCGGTAGGCCTGTAGCGCCTGCGCCGATTGTTGAGAGTAAACCACTCGTATCTCCAGACGCATTTGTTGGAGGTGCTCCACAAAATACTCCGGAGGCTAACCAGTCTCAACCTTTTGCTCAACCACAACAGCGATACGCCCGTCCTCCATTTGCCCAGCGTGGACAAGATCGTCCACGGACCGGTGGGTATGATCGAGGAGGGTCTCGTGGTGGATACCAACAAAATTTCCGCAGAAGTGGACCGTATAATGCAGGTGGTGGGAGATTTTCACCGCGTCCATATGATGCTGGTGGTCGATTTGGCGGAAATATGGGTGGCAACCAAGGTGGCTATCAACGAGAATGGAATGCGGGTGCCATGAACGCGCCTGTACATGAGCAGGATATCAATGTGCCTACAGAAACGGTGCGAGGAATATTGGACACTATGCCGGAAGGGCATGGATTCCTTCGTCCAAAATTTACGCCATCTGATCGCGATGTCTATATCTCTCAATCTCAAATTCGACGCTTTATGCTTCGAAATGGAGACATGGTAGAAGGGCAAGCCAGACAACCAAAAGAAAACGAACGGTATTGGGGGTTATTGAAAGTAGAAAAAGTAAATGAAAAAATAGCAGAAGAGATGACAAATAGACCTCGATTTGATGATCTTGTCGCTATTTATCCCGATCGACAGCTACGACTAGAAAGCGGTCAATCTCCCTTGTCCACTCGAATTATCGATTTGATTGCCCCTATTGGTTTTGGACAACGAGCGCTTATTGTGTCTCCTCCAAAAGCAGGGAAAACAACCATTCTCAAAGAGCTTGCAGCAGGAATCAGTGCAAATTATCCAAATGTTCATTTGATGGCAGCGCTTATTGGAGAAAGACCAGAAGAAGTCACAGACCTTTCTAGAATTATCAAAGGGGAAGTTCTGGCAAGTAATTTTGATGAGCCACCACAAGAGCAAACCCGTGTTGCGGAAGTGGCACTTGATCGAGCAAAGCGCTTAGTGGAAATGGGCAAAGATGTTGTCGTACTTCTTGACTCTATCACCAGATTAGCACGTGCGTATAATTTAGTCGTTAATCCTTCTGGTAGAACACTCTCCGGAGGATTCGATCCAGCCGCATTGTATCCTGGAAAGAAGTTTTTAGGTGCCGCGCGATGTGTCGAAAATATAAAATCAACAACACCATCTACCCCAGGCGTTCCGGAAGCCGTGACAGAAACATCTGAGGCTCCTGTCGTTGCTGGGACAGCGACAGGTCTTGGCGGATCATTGACGGTGATCGGAACCGCATTAGTCGATACAGGGTCTCGCATGGATGACATGATTTATGAGGAATTCAAGGGAACAGGGAACATGGAACTTCATTTATCCAGATCTCTACAGGAGCGACGAGTATTTCCTGCTATCGATGTGGTGAAATCGGGAACACGACATGATGAGTTGCTTCTTGGAGAAGAGAAGATGAAGAAAGTTATCACTCTGCGACATATGTTATCGCTCCTAGGCGACGACGAGCGAACGATGATGCTGGTCGATAAACTTGGAAAAACAAAGAGCAATGACGAATTCCTTGAAAGCCTCGCAAAAGGAGATTAAGTTTTTTTTGTACTATCTCGAGCTTATTTAGCGCTTCTCTAGAACAATTTTATTGTACGTATTATCCTTATTTTTGAGATCTATCTAGCATTTGGGGCAATATATATCTTGTTCGGACAACCTTTATACTATTTGGTAGCATGTGGGGCAGTTATTATTCAATAGTATATTTGTTTCCCGAATGGGAATTGCTCTATGGGAAATTTGCCCTCTCGTCTCCAGTTTAGTATACTCTAAATTGTTTAGAATCTATGATCAAATATATTCAGGGAATACTCAGTGATATCCTTCTGTGGAAAGAGGGATGGATGCATTATATAGAACGACATATGCATCATTTTGCCGTCCGTTTTGAAACGCAGAAGGACGTTGTCGTAGATATCCTTATGGCGCGTCGCGGTACGTATCAACGGCCCTTTTTACATCTCTCGTTAAGTGTTTTGTTAGTATCTGGAGTAATTGGGGCACCGGTTATCGCAAACGCGTATCCAGGAGGACTTCCTAGTCAGTTAGGTGAATTTACTCCATCATCTGCCGTGGCTGTATCTTTGGATCTCAACGAGTATGGCGTGCAAACTCAGGTATCTGAAAAACCTCGAGATAAAGTAGAGACATATATTGTAAAAGAAGGGGATACTCTCGCGAGAGTTGCCGAAAAATACGGCGTGAGTGTTGATACCATTACATGGGCGAGTGATCTAAAAAGAGATAGTTTGAGTATAGGCCAGGAATTGAAAATTCCCCCAGTGACTGGGATCGTGCATAAGGTACGAGAAGGGGAGACTGTTCAAAGTATATCCAAAAAATATCGTACCGATGCGCAAAAAATTGTTAACTTTCCGTTTAACGACTTTGTCGATTTGGACACCTTTTCGTTGAATGTTGGACAGCTTGTTGTGGTTCCAGATGGGGTGCAACCAGAAGCGCCTCCTCCCGTGTTTGTTGCTCCTCCTCCTCAGATCGCCTCACTTGGGTCGGGAAAGCTGTTGTGGCCCACTTCTGGTGTCATTACCCAATACCCAATTTGGTATCATATGGCATACGATATCGCAAGTCCCTCTATGCCAGGGGTTGCCGCTGCAGATACTGGCGTGGTTAGTGTGCCACCGTTTATGCGGTACGGGTATGGAAATTATATAATCGTTGATCATGGTGGTGGATTTTCAACATTGTATGGTCATCTATCCGAAATTTACGTAAAACCTGGAGATCGTGTGGCTCGTGGTCAAGTGATTGGTCGTATGGGAAGCACGGGACGCTCAACTGGTACGCATTTGCACTTCGAAACACGGGTAAATGGCACTCCAGTCAGCCCGGCGGGGTATTTTAAGTAGGGTCCGGTAATTGAATAACGAATAAGAGTTGCGGGTTGCGAGTTACGGGTTGCGAGATGGTGAGCGTAGTAGCTTAGCAAATTGGAAGTAGCTTAGAGGTTGTAGTGAATAACGAATAAGGAATAATACTCGTCCAAAATCCAAAATCCTAAATCCAAAATCAAACTCATCATTGACAGAGAATATTTTTTCGTGCCACACTAGATGCATATGAAAAAGAAAATCGTGCGACGAACACATCATCGCGCTACGACCAAGAAAACATCTCGGACAAGTCCGAATGAGAATTATTTGGTGGTGGTTCGAGGGTGGATGCTCGTCGTAGCATTTGCACTTATGCTCGGAGTCGGGGCAATTGTTGGGAATTTTGTGAACCAACAGCTCGATATTAGTGCTCCAGCGGTCGCGGGTGCGTCTATCAGTCGCTAAACAGAAAGCCTCCTAGATCTCGTTTGTACGATGTAGGTGGCTTTTTTGTGGTCCACGTTAGAAAGTAGCATAAAAACAGTGCTATAGATTCGCGCGCAGTATTTGCTATAATCCGTATGAAGGGCCCGTGGCTCACCTGGTAGAGCGCTGCACCTGCCCGCATGGCTAACGCGCAAGCGTTGCAGGCGGGTTCGCATTGGTTTACCATAACGGGGCCAGTAGCTCACCTGGTAGAGCGCTGCACCTGCCCGCATGGCTAACGCGCAAGCGTTGCAGGCGGGTTCGCATTGGTTTACCATAACGGGGCCAGTAGCTCACCTGGTAGAGCGCTGCATTCGCATTGCAGAGGTAAGGGGTTCGATTCCCCTCTGGTCCACAGCAGTAGCTATTTCGAGTCTTCGAGAAATAGCGTACTGATGTGAATGTCGCGTACTCGCGACGCCACAGCAAATGTTTGAGAAATAGCAACTGTTGTGAAATAAAACGCGTTTATATCGGGCCCGTAGTACACCGGTAGTATAATTCCATGGCATGGAATAGAAAGGGGTTCAATTCCCCTCGGGTCCACCGATTTGTCAGCTCTCAGCTGTCAGCCTTCAGCTGTCAGCCTTCAGCCTTCAGCTGTCAGCCTCATGTCCCATGTCTCATGTCTCATGTTCCTTGTCCCGAGTCTCCAAATTTCTCCTAAAATTCGCAAAAAAGATATAGTAAAAGCTCCTCATTGACGTGGGGGTAGCGCGTATATATATTAAGACTATAGAAACACGAGCAGGGTTTCCGTAACTGGGCATATTTTTGCTGTTACAACAACAAAAATGACGGAATTGGGGCAGATTTACATCGTCTGCACTGTGCGCGAATTTATACTTCGAGTTTTTCATAGATTTGAAAACAAAAGATATTCAGTATCTTCCTCTCAAAACCCCGTATCGAGATCCACTTCTTTACCTAATGATGTAGTATCTATCAGTGCGTCTAAAGGCTTTATACAAATTCTCCCGCTGATATTGCTCGTCATTTTTGCCAGTAGCATCTTTTTGGTCGTCAATCAGGTAGAGAAAAATAATCAGGATGTACGAAGTAGAGCAGCAACGGATGGTCCATATCCAACGTTTATTTCAATGGAGATTTGCATACAGTCGGGTTTACCGGCATCAGTATGTTCTGGGCAAAACCTTGTTGCTACAGTAAAACCTACAATTAGCGCGATAGTCACTTCTCCTGCTTCAACAACAGCGCCAACAACAGCGCCAACAACAGCGACAGTAGCGGTAAAGGCTCCATCGGCACCTCGGGTTGTTACAAAAGAGGAATGTAGCAAAGTATTATCTACCGGCGACTTACTGGGAAAAGATCTTTGTGATGCGTTGAAAGCAAAAGCATCGACCCCTGCGCTAGCGATAAAAGCTCCAACAACAGCGCCAGTGGTGGTAAAGGCTCCACTGGCTCCCGTAGTTCCAGCAATAAAAACTCCAACAAAAACTCCAGTAGTCGTAAAAACATCGACCCCAGTGCCCGCGAAGATAATCACCTCTGTTGTTCGCGCCCCTTGTCGACCGGGAATGAGTTACGATGGTGATGTCTGTACGTTAACCAAGGTGACGACTGTGGCAGTTGTTACGACGCCAAAAGCTGTGAGCGGTGGGGGAGTTGCTGCTATGCCAGTCAGAGCCATCGTCACGCCGACACCGACGAAGGCCCCATTATTTACAATAGGAGTATTCTCGTTTGTACCAGGACAAGGA
>CAYHHA010000017.1:0-34193 GCA_964356315.1 uncultured Gammaproteobacteria bacterium | reverse complement strand
ACCCAACGTATCCTCATAGCTTAGGACACGCACTCGGACTAGATATTCATGAATCCCCAAGACTGTATAAAGATATAAATACAGAATTGCTTCCCGGAATGGTCATCACGATCGAACCCGGCATTTATATGGAAAACTCATTTGGCATGAGAATTGAAGATACGATACTGATTACTACAGAAGGAATTGAAATTCTTACCAAAACCTCGAAAAAACTATTGGTTGCATAAAAATTTAGAAATATATCAATTTATGGTATAATTATCACGTATGAGATCGATAACACAACAGAGTAATCATCATTCCCACCATCTTTTTGGCGGGGTTTCTGTTGCGTAAACTACTTACACATACATTCAGAATATACACCCGCACATAAGCGGGTTTTTTTATGCAAAAAATATGAATACAATTCAACTTATCATTTGTTATCCTGGGGGGAATATAAACGGCATTGTTGCCAATCTTATTGATCGGATAGATCAACCGTACGTTGCCGAAGAAATCTTACAATCTTACAACAAAGGGAGGCGTAGAGACGATCAAATTGAGCAAATCGGTTTTATTGAAAAACCGATAGACCCTCAGGCTGTCTCTCGCCTTCAAATGTCTGGTGGTGAATTTTCTGGTAATGCTGCGCTTTGTTTATCTGAAATCATCCTTGCGCCAAACACAACACGCTGTATTGAGGTTTCTGGAACCACACAACTTATGACTGCAAGAAAATATTCGGACAATTATGTATCCAGCCAGATGCCGATCCCACGTCAACTCAAAGAGCAATACACACTTGAAAAATTGCCAATGATTCAAATGGATGGCATTACCCACATCATCGTAAACAGCGCACAAATGAAGTCTGAGAAAGAGCAAAGAACATTGGCTATGCAAATAATTTCTCGAAACGGGTTTTCTAAATTTCCTGCAACAGGAATACTGTTTATCACTCAGTCATCTGAGAACACAACAATGATCCCATATATTTATTTTAGAAAAGGGCAACAGTATGAATTAGTGAAAGAAACTTCCTGTGGAAGTGGAAGTGTTGCCGTCGCGATTACTTCGTTTCGCAAACAAAATCGACAATCGATAGTGGAAAGAATTCTTCAGCCATCAGGCTGTGAATTGTTTGTCACGGTGGAAAATACAAACAGCACACTTTCATGCCAGTTAAAAGGCATTGTCAAAATATTGTATCGAAGTACCTATCCTATCGTGTATAATTTAGACAATAAGAGGTAAAATATACAAATAAATATATGATTACACCACAAACACTCAAAGGATTTCGAGATTTTTTGCCGAAGGATGCCGCAAAAAGAAAATGGCTGAAAGATAAATTGGCTGGCATTTGTGAATCATGGGGATTTTCGCCTCTTGAGACTCCTACACTTGAGCCTTTGGATATTTTTACTGGAGCAATCGGCGAAGACGAGAAATTATTCTTTAAATTCAAAGATCAGGGAGATCGTGATGTGGCGCTTCGCTATGACCAAACTGTGCCCACTTGCAGAGTTATTGCCCAATATCAGAATGAACTAACGTTTCCCTTTAAACGATACCAGATACAACCAGCGTTTCGCAGTGAAAAACCGCAAAAAGGGAGATACAGAGAATTTATTCAGGTTGATGCAGATATATTTGGCGTCAAAACACCAGATGCAGATGCAGAAACCATTGCGCTATCTCTGGATATATTTAGACAAATAGGATTTAAACGGGCTGTAGTCCGAATAAATTCGCGAGCACTGTTCAAAGACATGCCATACGAGGCTATCGTATCTATCGATAAAATTAAAAAAATCGGTGATGAGGGAGTTGTCGAGGAAATGGTAAAAAAAGGAATAGAGTTGCAACAGGCTAAAGACTATTTATCGTATGTAAAGAATATTAAACCGAATGAGGATATGTCTTTCATTCTTTCCTACCTCAAAGACTACGGTTTTGATGAAGACTGGTTTGAATTTGACCCGACTATCGCCAGATCGTTTTCTTATTCAACCGGACCTATTTGGGAAGTGGAAATTCCAGATGCAGGTGGATTATCTGTGCTTGGAGGAGAGCGATATGACGGACTACTTCAGAAATTAGCAGGCAAGGATATTGGAGGGACAGGCTTCGGATTAGGCTTTGATAGAACTCTGGAAGCCGCTGAGCTTCTTGGACTTCTCCCTTCTATTACAACTGGAGGACAAGTACTGGTGACGGTATTTTCGCCGTCTCTTCGAAGAAACTCTCAAACAGTTACAAAACAACTACGCGCTGCAGGGATCTCTGTAGATTTATACCCATCTGTAGATAAATTGGATAAGCAATTGAAGTATGCAAACAAGAATGCAACAGAGTATGTGATTATCGTCGGCGAAGATGAAGCAAACCGAGGAGTTGTTAAACTCAAAACGATGGAGGCAAAACTACAGGAAGAATTGACAGTAGAGGATGTGATAAAAAAGCTTCGAAATTGAAGGTTCCCCTTTTTTCCCTACAGTTAATTGGTATACTGAATATAGTATGAAATTAACGACTATTCAAAAAGCATTTGGCGCGATTATCCTTGCGAACATCATTTGGAGTGCGGCATCTGTTATTTTTAAAATTTCTTTAACGAATATTCCCCCATTTACCCTCGCTTTTTTGCGTTTTGCAATAGCCCCCATCCTTTTGTATCCATTTTTAGGCAAACATACGAAGCTAAAAATGGAGGACCCACGCGATATGTGGGCGCTTGTGGCCTATGCGTTAAGCGGAATAACGGGAAACATCATCTTTTATTTCCTTGGTCTTCAGCGCACCTACGCAATAAATGCCACAATCATTGCATCGGGAGCTCCGATTGTCACACTGCTTCTAGCCCACCTTTTCTTGCATGAGAAAATCAGCTTTCGAAAATTTCTTGGATTCATGTTCGGAGCTATCGGGCTTGGTATTATCATTCTCCAACCTCTCAAAACCCATGAAATAGACGCATCTGTTTTCGGGAATCTTTTCTTGGCCCTCGCCATACTCTCTGCCGTCATTCAAACGATTGTCGGACGAACGATTTTACAGCGATACAATCCCCTTACCTTCACGTTTTGGGCATTTATTATCGGAGCGGCAAGTTTCCTACCCCTCGCGGTGTACGAATACGTTACCATTCCTAACCTGATTATTTCTCTGGACTGGCGAGGATTTATGGGAATCTTTTATGGAGCGGTATTTTCCAGCGCACTAGCATATTCCCTGTTTGCCTGGGGATTATCCAAAATCAGTGCCACGGAAACATCGCTTATTGCGCATCTAGACCCTATTATAGGCACGATTCTTGGATACTTTGTGCTTCATGAACCGATCACGAGCGCTTTCATAAGCGGAGCTATTTGTATATTTTTTGGGATATATGTGGCCGAGGGACGGATTCACTATCATCCATTGGGCAAACTACGACATATGGTCGAAAAAATAGAAGAAGAATTCGTCGCTCCAAATCCCGCGGTTGAACATAAAAAGATCTCTGAAACTCATAGGAAAGATGTGATTGCGTCTTTGTTTGGGAAATAGTAGCTTTGTAGCTTAGCAGAGTGGAAGTAGCTTTGAGAATTAGAAGTAAGAAGTATGTATTTTGCAGAAATGGTTCAACATCATCCCCTTATTCCTTGCTACATATACCTTTCTACAAATTTGGCTACCAGAGAACTGTAAGTATCATAGAGGGTAGAGATCATAGACAAAGCATGGGTCGCGATGATATAATGAGAAATCTTATGAAGACATCTATTCACCCACAATGGTTTAGTGATGCGAGCGTAGTTTGTTCTTGCGGGAACAAATTTACCGTTGGCGCGACAAAAAAAGATATCCACGTTGATATTTGTTCAAAATGCCACCCATTTTATACAGGTGAGATGAAATTCGTAGATACATTAGGTCGCGTAGAGAGATTCCAACAAAAGCAAAAAGTAGCTGCAGAAAAAGCTGGTGAAGTTGCTGAAAAGAAAAAGAAGAAAGAAGATAGAGCAGTTTCCCTCAAGAATCAGAAATCCCTCAAGGACATGTTAATGGGCCTCAAATAATAATCAATAATAAATAAGCAATAAAAAATAAGAAATTGCAGGACGTTTGATTCCTATTTATTTAACGCAATACCAATACCATGAACTACAATCAAAACATCGCTATATTAGAATTTCGCGCTGGTCCTGGTGGAGACGAAGCAAAAATCTGGGCTTCTGACCTCATGAGAATGTATACCCGGTACGCAAATATTATTGGCTGGAAAGTAGATGAAGTTTCTGAAAATGCTATACGTGTTAAAGGCCCTGGAGCATTCGAAAAGCTCCAATACGAGGCGGGCACCCACCGAGTACAGCGTATACCCACTACAGAGCGTGCAGGTCGTATCCACACATCAACAGCAACCGTCGCCGTGCTTCCTGAAATTCCTGAAACAGAAGTGATTATTCGAAACGAAGATATTGAATGGGATTTTTTTCGAAGTGGTGGTGCAGGAGGACAAAATGTAAATAAAGTCAGCTCTGCGGCACGACTCCGCCATAAACCATCTGGGATTGTGGTTTCCTGTCAGATTGAACGAGATCAATTTCAAAATAGACAGGTAGCGCTCACAATGCTCCGCGCGAAATTATGGGAACTAGAAGAAATGAAAACCGCTGCTACTATTGGTGCTGCCCGAAGCGTCATCGGACGAGGCATGAGAGCAGAAAAAATCCGCACGTATAACTATCCACAAAATCGAGTGACTGATCACCGCATCAATAAAAGCTGGCACAACCTCGATGACATCGTCACTGGAAAAATGCACAAGATCACCGAGGCGATGGTGGAAAATCACAAAACATTGGAAGAGTAACATTGGATAAGGGTTAATTGGTTACGGGTTACGGGTTACGGGTTACGGGTTACGGGTTACTAATAGAAGGATGCTTTCATGAGTTTCTTCTCGCTTTATCCTCAGGAAAATTATTTTACTAACATTTCTACCGCTTTTGCAAGTTGTGCATCTGCTGTCGCGTCGAAGCTGGTCATCTCTACTAACACATCTGGAGTGACGCCTTTTTTATGAATCCAATCACCCTTTGGAAGCAACCATTTCCCGGTCGTTATGTGGATACCTGCGCCCCCTGGAAGATCTTCTGGTGTTTGTACAGATCCTTTACCAAAGGTAACTTCTCCAACAAGCTTTCCTCGGTTGAAATCCCGGAGAGCTCCTGCAACGATTTCTGCGGCAGACGCGCTTCCTTTGTTTACCAAGACGACCACTGGAATATCGAGCAACTTTCCTTTGTGCATAACTGGGTACTCTTCTTTTGTCCCATTACTGTTTTGCTGTGATACAACATTCCCTGAGGAGATAAATTCGCTCCCGATGTACACAGCACCTTCGAGATACCCACCAGGATTGTTTCGCAGATCAAATACCAAGCCTTTGATAGATGAATCCTTTTTATATGCCATGGAAACTTCGTCAACGGCTTTATCCCATTCGTCATTCGTGCGATCACCAAAGCGAGACAGTCGTATATAGGCAACTTTATTTGAGGATCCTACGAGTTTTTGCATCTCTGTGGTGCCAGAAATTTCTTTTATATCTGTTGGGGTTTTTATCCATGAATCCACGGATGCGACATTTATGGTATTTCTGACTATTTCGATTTCCGAAGTTTTGGATTCTTTTTCATGTAGTATCGTTAACGTTACTTTAGTGCCTCGAGGTCCACGAATTTTCGTCACAGCCTGAGCCACCGTCCAACCAGTAGTCTCTTCTCCGTCTACTTTCAGGATATAATCGCCGGCCTTTATACCTGCTTTTTCTGCAGGATTATCCTTTAGAGGAGCCACAACCATGATGGTATTGTCTTTTATGCCTAACTGCGCGCCGATGCCTTCAAATTGACCACCTAGCTCTTCTTTAAAGTCTTTGTTGTCTTTTGGTGGGAGAAACATCGTATATGGATCGTCGAGCGCAGATACCATGCCGGTGATCGCGCCGTAGACCATTTTCTGCGTGTCGAGTGATGCTTTATCTATGTAGGTTTGGGAGAGCTTCTTCCAGACAATCCAAAAAAGAGAGAAATCAACCGTAGAACCACTAATATTTTCGGAGTTTATAACCGCCTTGTTTGCTGAGGACCCATCACCTGTGGTTGTACGAACACCATACTGATACCCTATACTTCCTGAAACGATACAAAATGCGATAATAAGAACGTAGGAACGGATGTTAGAAAATGGGACAGATTTCATAGGGTATGTGTACAATACTACCAACAATCAGTCAGTCTCGTAAATGGGGAGAATTGCTCCCAATTTAGGCTCGTATGATGAATGGCAACAACGCGACGTGTCTCGCTTGTTTGATAACCCGCATAACTTCTCTTTGGTGTTTACTGCAGATCCCAGTTCGGCTTCGTCCTAAGACTTTTCCTCGCTCGGTCATGAATTTACCAAGCAATGTAACGTCTTTATAATCTGGCTCGACGTGGTTGTCACAAAAATTACAATTTCTGGCAACTGGTCGTAGTCTTTTCTGCTTTTTCTTTGGTTTCATAGGACTCCTTTTTCTATTTAAAACGGAATATCATCCGGGTTTATATCTTCTGAACCTGTCGGTCCTGAAGGTTTTTCTGTCTGTACGTCTGCTTTCTTTTTTGAAGCAAGGGCTACGGGAGTCGCGACTGGAGCTGATGGCATCTGCGCATCAGACACATCTCCCTCACCGCCTACTTTTTTTGAATCGAGTATGATCATATCCTCGATAATAACTTCTGTTGTATTTCGCTGTGATCCGTCTTGACCAGTCCAGGTGTTTGTCCGCAATCTTCCTTCGACAAATATTTTTCGTCCTTTGGATAATAGCTGACTACAAAGCTCTGCGAGCTTATTCCAGGCTACAACTCTGTGGAATTCGGTTTCTTCCTTCTTTTCCCCAGACTCCGTGGTCCAAGAACGGTTTGTCGCCAGTCCTAATGTACAAACAGCGGCACCAGTTGGTGTATATCGGAGTTCCGGATCTCGGGTAAGATTACCAATTAACTGTACCTTGTTTAAGCTTCGAGACGACATATTACTTTTTGATGGTCAACAAATATCGGATTATCTCCGTACCCATCGATACTTTCTTCTCCAGCTCGTTGACGAGGACATGTTCGCCTTCGATTTGGGCGGTAACATAAATTCCTTCAGAGAATTTCTTGATCACATAGGCGAGCTTTTTCTTGCCAAGGAGTGCAATCTCTTTTACTGTTGCCTGTGTTCCAAGCATTTTTTCCACCATTTCTTTGGCGGATTTTTCTGTGACCTCTACGGTCGGTGCAAATATAACCATCAATTCATATGTACGCATAAGGGTTTAATGATACCATGAAGCCGATTTTGGGGCAAGCAGGATTTTATTGCAACAATCCAAACGCTTGACCTAGATTTAGTGGCTGGTCAATTTGAACAAAATGAGAAATCACAGTATCTAAACGAATTGATGGTAATTGCATAATTTTTAATCCAAATTGACGCATTGATCCTTTCATACTCTCTACGCCATTATTAATGGTCACCCCAATACTTCCTAAGGACTTAACATCATCAAAATCATACATACTAAACCCAACGAATTTACCACTTGTAAGGAAAAATAGTTCGATTGATAAAGATAAATCTTCCCGATATCGCTCAATTCCAATCTGTACATTCTGAAGAAGTGCTTGACCCGTCATCAATTTTCCTTTTTCGTTTTCAGGATAAAACTGCTTTAAAGCAACTGAAAATCTCAGTGAGTCATCACCCTCATCACCAATAAGTTGCGCAACATGCCAATAAACTGTTGGATTTACTGACAATGGATTAACGTGCGGAATTATATCAATTTTCTGTAATCGTTCTTCTAAGAATCCTTCTTCGTAAGGCAAACCCGGAACCATAGACATCAAAATAGACTCAAACTCCGATGGACTCATCGGAATATCATTCAACGATATTTTTTCATTCGCTTCACCCGGTATGGCTGTGTGGTGGACTCCTTCTATCATAGCTATAGGCCTAATTATATACCAAACCCAAGACTTTTTGAATAGGATGAACCATAGTACTCATTTTCAGTGATTGATGCGAGACGAAGACATATCATCAATGGTCACTCATAAATGATCTAGGAAGCTAGAACTGCACCGAATATTCAATCTGTTTTTTTAAGCTCCAATTTTAAACTCCACCACACCCGTCTGCCACCTCTTACGCTCAGGCATTAGCGGGCAGGTCTCCATCATTTAACTCCCTATCTTAAATTCTATTACGTCCCCGTCTTGAACGATATACTCTTTGCCTTCGAAGCGGGCTTTGCCGTGTTCTCGTGCCTTTTTCCACCCACCAAGAGTGGTAAAGTCTGCATAGGAAACCGTATCTGATTTAATAAACTTTTTTTCAAAATCTGTGTGAATCGTTCCGGCTGCTTGAGGTGCCTTCATGCCCTTTTCGATCGTCCATGCCCGCACTTCTTTCTCTCCACAGGTGAGAAATGAGATAAGCCCCAATGTCTGGTATGCTTTTTGAATTAACAAATCCAGCCCAGATTCCTTAACACCGATTGAGGAAAGATATTCCTTTTGCTCATCAGGCGTCATAGAGGAAAGGTCTGATTCTGTTTGCGCGCAGATTTTTAGTATGTCATTCCCGACCTGATCGGGAATCCCACCAACAATCCCCGCCTGCGCGGGGATGACAATGGAAGAAGTCAATTGTGATTCAGATACGTTTGCTACGTACATAATTGGCTTCATGGTAAGAAGCTGTAATTGCGCGATGAGCTCTCTCTCAAGTGGATCGACAATAACATCTCGGGCGAGTTTTCCCTTGTCCATCTCCGGCTTTAGTCGTTTCACAAGTTCGAAGCGAGCACGGTCTTCTTTTGTGGCATTCATCTTTGGTTCAGACTGTTTACCGAGCGTTTGCAAATCCGTAAGTATTAACTCCGTTTCGACGGTCACCCTATCGCGATTGGCATCTGGAGCACCATCGACATGAACGATATTGCCATCTTCAAAAAAGCGCAACACATGACAAATGATATTTACTTCTCGAATATGGGACAAAAATTTATTCCCAAGCCCCTCCCCTTCCGAAGCCCCTTTCACCAATCCGGCAATATCGACAAACTCAACGACAGCAGGAACCAGTGGAGGCAATTTTTCCAACTTTTCTTCTACCTGGGTAATCTCTGCAAGCTTTAGAAGTCTCTCATCAGGAACAGGAACAACACCAATGTTTGGTTCGATCGTCGCAAACGGGTAATTTGCTGCAAGGGCCTGTTGTTTTTTCAAGAGCGCATTAAATAATGTGGATTTACCAACGTTTGCCAAGCCAACAATGCCGATTTTTAGATTCATGGGGAAATTGTATCATAAATTCTTATAATCCTGATGTGTCTAGCAATATCACACCCGGTGTGTGTAATCCAAAGGCAAACCGCTTTTCTGTTTTGGCACATGGCGTTTACAAGATCGAAAAGTAACACGGATCTGAAGAAATTATGGGCCTACTGGAAATTCAAGTTTTCACGAAATTAGCAACCGTTTATGTCATTTAAGCTTAAATAATCAAGAAATCATTGCACAAATCAGGCTAAGCTTCGGCAAAGATCATACAAAACGTGGCGGTTTATTGGAAATATACGTGTTCCCTTGAATAATAAGCACATCATAATACTGACTCTTTAATATCGCGTTATGTATAAGTAATTCCGGTATTTGGCCGTTCTCCGCAGACGTGAGCACGAACCTAGGTTGCGAATATTGATCTTTAGTATGTGGATCAAAAGAAAGTACTAATGCTTCTGTTTCAAACATATCTAAGACTGCACGAACATCAGTAGTATCGAATTGTTTATCTACTTGGGGTTCTCTTGGAATTAGTAGTAATCCTCCAACACTTGCGCCAAGGCTTTCGACCAAATTGCGTTTTCTTTGATATTCAGTAGGATCACTAAGCTCTTCCTCGCTATACGAGGTGATAAGTATTTCACGTACCCAGCTTAGGATACTAGGCTGAGAATCTTCTGTTTCTTCTACCCTTACCATATCTGCCCATACTACTCTCTCTCTCTGAAAAAGTCAAGTGTTATAGGTCTAGCAAGGGACGTAAACAAAGCGAGCCAGGTTGCGTATATCTCTGTTTCGTGCTGAATTCCATAATTACTATATGGAACATACATCCTAGCAAGTTATGAGTATTCAATACTGAAGTGGTATGATGTCGCCATGAATAGATCTGAATATAATACGTACGAAAAACGTATTTGTACTATTTCAAACGTAGTATCCGTCCCAAAGGGAGCTTATGGGATAACAGGCGGGAGCCTGATAGGTTGTTTCGTTCCTATTTTTTTGTATCCAAATGAAATACTATTTGGACATTTTGGTCCCAATTCTATCGATAAATTACCAAAAACGTTTGAATTTTTTCATAAATCCGCTCCTCCCATCGCTAGCTACTTATATTCTGAACAACTAGACAACACTTCGATATGGTTCGTGAAAAAAGAACGATACTACGCCGCAATAGAAAGAATGAAAATTTGCATGAGCGAGATGGCTCTTATTTCTCCAAGCACGATCCAATCACAAACATATACTCAAAGTTCAGAAATAATAATAGATTGGTCTGAAGGTGATATGCCAACTATTTTTTCAGAACCCTTTACGCAATTATAGGTAGCACCTTTGCTTAGGATAAAGAAAGACATATTCTTTACACGGAGTATGTGGCCTATGATAGTATGGAAAGATGAAACACATGATGACAAATGTGTTATTGATTCTTCTGTTATCCTCTTTGGGACTTAACGTCTATTTTGTGCGCTTTTACCAAAGGTCTATGACAGTGGTTGCTGTCCATGATGGAGATACCTTTACCCTGGGAAATGGAGAACGCATTCGCCTACTAGGGACAAACACACCAGAACTCGGAAATTGTTACGCGAATGAAAGCTTAGAAACGCTCAAGCGATTAGTACTACACAAAACGGTACGGATCACTGAGGAAAAACGCGATGCGTATGGCAGACGCATGGGGCTTGTCTGGATAGGTACGACCCTCATCAATGAGCAGATGATAAAAGGCGGATACGCGGAGTTAGACTATACACCAAATAGTAAGTCCGAAGAATTTAAAGTCCTTAATAAATCTGCAAAAGAGCACCAGTTTGGAAGATTCTCAGCTATCTGCAAAACAGTATCACCAACTCCGAAACAAGCCAACTGTACGATAAAAAGCAATATCGACAAGGCAACAGGCACGAGGCTCTATCACCTCTCTACCTGTCGTCATTACAATCAAATCGTTCTGGATGCTGACCGCGGAGAACAATTTTATTGTACTGAAGAGGAAGCGAAGAAGGCAGGATTTACCCTAGCTCCAGATTGTTTGAGATAATATACTTGCTTGTTATGAAATTCACGATTATCGCCCATCCGAATTCGAAACGGCCTCGAATTGAAGAGGACCTTTTAGGAACAATCCATGTTTATGTAAATGCTCCACCTCTGGAAGGAAAAGCAAATAGCGCTGTTATTGAGGCACTTGCGAAACATTTTAAACTCAAGAAATCACAGATAGTTCTTGTGTCTGGTTCGAAATCCAAACAAAAAATATTTGAAATAACTGATTGATTCCCTGAATCTTCTGCAGAATTCTTCCAATGATTCCGGGAATCATGCAAATGGAATTTAGTTGATTATTTTATGTTTGTGGGATTTGATATGGTCGTCGCAGTAACAAAGCTCTGGAATGCAGGTATGACAATAATAGAAAATTTTTCTATCTAGCTCTGTTTTTCTGCAAACGGTGCATTGCATATATGTTTTGCCTACTTCTGATTGCTGTTTTAGCGTAAATGATCCATGATTCACGCGATCTTGGAGCGTATAAAAAATCTCTTTACCGAAAAATATCAGGAAGTTTGAAACTGATAACACCAAAAGCGTCTTTCCACCAAGATCCCCAGTAAAAAATGATACGCCGAGACCTAACCATGTTATGTACGCAATCCATTTAATTTTTACGGGAAGAATAAAAAATATCAAAATCGAAAATTCTGGATTGAGATATGCGTACGCAAGAAAGAGTGATGAAAAAATATAGGCATTGGTCACTACAAGTGTTGGAAATAGCAATGAACTCAGAATTGATGCTATATAACCAATCGCAAGATAGAACGTGAATCTAAACGCTCCCCAGTCAGCCTCCAACGCGTTTCCAATCATATACATGAAATACCATTGAAGGACTGCCCACAAAGGACTCATAGATAGTGGGACAAAGAGAAACGTGATGCTTCGCCACCATTCTCCAGAAAATAATAGATTTCTTTGTAATATGAAAAGTGTATTGAAATTAGGATTCAGGGTTCCTAAAGCGAATGCGAGCACTTGCCCTGCGATCAAATAGTACGCGATATTTTGAAGCGGAAATGCTCCAAATCGTTTTTGATATTCATTTTCCAAGTTCATTCGTTATAGTTTACCATGTATAATGTTATACATGCAGTTGAAACGATTTTTATTTCCACTATTCCTTCTTACTATTGGTGTCACCATTTTGTTTGCGTCTTGGAGCGTCATGCATGGTGATATAAATTTTATCTCCGATGTGGCTCGTGATATGTTTTTATTTGAAGAAATTATCGATAAGAAAATTATGCTTATCGGCCCACGCGCGAGCGTAGGAGGATTGTTCCACGGACCACTCTGGTCGTACGTAACCCTCCCTGGATTTTTACTTGGCCATGGAAATCCCGTTGTTGTCGGTTGGTATTGGATTTTTCTAATTTCCCTCGCATTAATCGCTTGGTATGCCGTGATGAAACAAATGTTCGGTAAGCCCACTGCGATGCTTTCGGTCCTTTTAACATCGCTCTACTATGTGTTCCACTCCAATTCTCTGTTTAATCCAGACGGGGCAACTTTTCTGATCCCGATATTCTTTTTCTTTTTCGTGCGATATACAGAAACGATCAAAGTAGTATATCTTTTTTATGCGATCGTACTGTTGGGTGCTATTATCCAATTTCAAATGGCCATAGGCGTTCCGTTTTTTTTACTTTCTCTACCAATTGTTATAGTTCTCGCTTTTTATCATAAAAAGCCTCTTCATACTCTGACCTATTTAGCGTTACCGATTTTGTTGGGAAACTTTATTTTGTTCGACCTGAGGCATGAGCATATATTGATCAAAAACGCCTTGAGACATTTAGGAACTCATGATAGTGCAAGCACACTTACCAGTTTATTTTGGGATAGGGTGACATATTTGTATTCTCGTATAGAATTTCTCCGGTATGGACCGCCGAACGGACAGATTTATGGAAGCATTCTCTTTATTCTATTTCTTGTTATTCAACTTATTCAGAATGTACACCGAAAGAAATATTTGTTATTTCTCTATTTTTTTCTCGGGTATTTCGCTCTCAGCCTATTAAATCGATATAACTTATTAACACATTATGTATCACCGCTTGTCCCCTTTGTCTTTTTGATATTTTGCTCATTTGCAACATCAAAGTTTTCGAAAGCATTCTACGTACTATTTGCGATTGTGTATGGACTCAATATCATTGGAGCATATAACTATATCGCGAGCTTGAACCGCTTTATCGGGTATGACCAGTATTCATGGAAAGCGATGTATGAAGCGACATCTTCACTGGCAAAACAGGAGAGCGAACCATACGGGTATTTTGTCTACGCTCCGGATATTGTGGGATATGGACCACGCTATGCTATGCACTATGCAAATAAGATGCACGGAGGCCGAGGACTCGCGTTTGAGAAAAAACCGATTACGTATCTATTTATCGAACCCGCTGCACGAAATAATCCTTTTACCTCGAATGATAAATGGAAAAGAGATCAGATTCATATCACCTCTATTCCAACGCTCTCTCAGTCGTTTTACTGCGGGTACTCGTACGAACGACACATCCTATCGGACGAAGAGCAGAAGCAACCATTCGATCCGGGAGTGAATCCAGGACTTCATTACAGGTAGTATTTACCGCCCCACTTTTCGTCTATGTCTTGCATAAATATGTGAAGTCAATTGAGCAATGGAAGTAATTCCAATCAGAATTGTCCATATGCTGATCCCCATAAGCGCAAGATGGATAAAGATACACCAAACGATAACATATAACATATTTTGAATTTTGTTCCACCAGTCTCCAAGCATTTTCACACTCCAGTCATTGGACGTCACAAACAGTGCAAATAACATAATATTCGCTAAAGACCCAGCGAAAACGAACGGCTCTACAACAATTGGCATACTTCTGGTCACCCAAGGGATAATGCGAAGAATCAATGCATGCATCAACACAAACAGATACATGAGCACACCCAATTGCCTGCGAAACATCATAAGAACCATGAGAAGCTTATGGGAATATCGAAATCTGCGGGCAATTCCTGGAATACTCACCATGATAAACAGGAGCGCCGCGTATTCTCCACTCTCTTTTGCTAGCTGATGAAAAATATCTGCATTAGCATCTCCGACAATTGTGGAATATGACCCTATCAACAAAATCCCAGCAACCATCCAGTTGAGGGATACTACAAGCTTCATCAAGGAATTACGATTGCGTGATACCCATAAGAATATCTGATCAATGAGTATAGAAATTTTCATATGTCTCGTATTCCCCCCGCCGAATCTGGAATGACAAGAACAGCGATTAGCCTTCTGGCTCGCCTGGAGGTGGCTCCTGTTCAAGAACGGCGCCTGCCTTTAACCACTCAACATAAGTACACCCTGTGGCAGCCTTCTTTTCCCTGTCCCAGCCCGCGGTTGAACATTTTTTCATCTTCTTTCCAGCGGCAGTTGTATACAAAACCAGTGCTTCTCCGCATTCTGGACACTTTTCTGCAAGTGGCTCTGTGGTGCCATTAATCCATTCGACATAATCGCAGCCTGTCGCTTTTTTCGTAGCTTTATCCCATCCACCTGTCGAACATTTTTTCATCTTTTTACCAAATCTGGTAACAACGAGTTGCAGTGGTTGCTTGCATTTTGGACATTTTTCATCGAGTGGCTGAGGTGGAGTTTCTAACCATTTTACGAAGTCGCATCCTTCGTTACGTTTTGTTTCTGTATTCCATGAACCTTTACTACAGCGTTGTAGTCTTTTCCCTGTTGCGGTCGTGGTGACTTCACTTAAAGCACCTCCGCATTTAGGACATACCTCTGTATTGGTTTGAGATGGACTAGGTGTGTTTGTCATAGTATACAAAGGGTATCATAAAGTTGCAGAAGAAAAAATAGATCAAATGAAAAAAGAGATTTGTTTCTAGTCTCTAGTCACTAGTCGCAGAAATTTGTTCAATAATCGAACTAATTATTGGATACACTTCTTCTGGAGACTCTGTCAGCATGCATTTTGCTCGCCACTCAGACGCTCCGTCAAATCCCCTGACATACACTTTGAAGAATTTTTTGAGAATTGGATAATGCTTTTTTTTGCCCCATGTTGTCTCAAACAGTTCAATATGACGGCGCATAATACGCATGTACTCTAAATGAGAATGTGAGGGCTTTGGCAAAAAACTTTCAAACGCCCAAAGATCTGTAAATATCCCCCGCCCAATCATCGCACCATCAACACCACTTTCGGCGATTTTTACTAACCCATCTCTCCGGTCTGCTACATCGCCGTTACCAATAATAATGGTATCTAGCTTCATATCGTTTCTGATTTTCACCGCTTTTGCAATTTCGTCCCAATGACAGGGGACGCTCGACATCTCTGCGGTTGTCCGACCATGCACAGTCAGTGAATCTATTCCACAAGAAAGTAAAAATGATACCCATTCTTCTGTGATAATTTTTGAAAATCCAATCCGTGTTTTGACACTTACAGGAATTTTACCGTCAACCCCCTCTTTTACGGCCAATATAATTTCTTTTGCCAGAGATGGAGTTTTAATAAGCGCACTACACGCTCCATGCCCGATAACTGTACGAACAGGACAGCCCATATTTATATCTATGCCGGAAAAGCCCATCTCAGCAATTTCCCTTGCAGTTTTGAGGAATGTTTCTGGATGAATTCCCCATACGTGTGCAATAATTGGAGTTTCTACTTTCGAAAATTGAAGCCTGTGATCAACCGCTTTTCTGCCGATGGATTGAAGCCCGTCACAATTACAAAACTCGGTAAAAAACACATCTGGCTTTGCACACGAAGTTACAATTTGCCGAAACACGGCATCCGTCACATCCTCCATGGGAGCTAGGGCAAAAAATGGTTTTGGAAGGGATTGCCAAATATTCATAAAGATTGCCGCGTCCCCCGCTTCGCGGGATCATTGTAATGACACGGTTGGGTATATTATCCCATATAAAAGCGGCGCTTGTCCTCGTCAAAGCGCTCGATTGCGTATCGGAGCATTGTACGCGGCATGGTTTTATAGTGTTTCAGAAGGAACCCTTCTTCTTCTCGCAGATCAATTTTCCCAAGTTCCCGTAGCATCCAACCGACAGCTTTGTGTATTAAATCTTCTTTATCATCAAGTAGCATTGTGGCAACCTCGATGGTTTCTGTGAATTCATGATTTCGAAATAACGCGTAGCACGCTATCATGGCTATCCGTCTCTCCCAGAGAAGCGTTGATTTTGCAAATTTCAAAAGAATATTGCGTTTATCGGGATGGTCAACGAGATACGCCCCGAGTATTTTATGTGAAGATAAATCAACCAGATCCCAATTATTTATATATTTCGTATTTCGTATATATAGATCAACTATTTCTTTTCGCACGGCATACGGTGCTTTTTGGAATTTGTAACAGAGAATAAGGAGTGCAGTTAACCGGCATTCATGAAATTTGTTATGGATCAGTTTTTCAATTTCTAGAAGAGAGAGTTCGCGATATTTTTTTGCTATTTGACGCTGGGCAGGCACAGTAATTCCTAAAAAAATATCTCCCTCCCCGTACTGCCCTTTGCCGGTTTTGAAGAATCGCAAGAGAAATAGTGCTTTTTCTTTATTCGCAAGAGTATATAGATCAGTTTGTACGCTCATACCGTATTATGTCACCAAATTTCCTTTTCGCGCCAAAGCGCCATATTCGGTGGAACCTGTTGCCGTGATAATTTGTTTGCCAATCTCCGCTGCAAGAGATCTATACGCATCATCTCCACGCAGTTCAATGTCTACACCCAACGACGGATCCTCAGATGCATCGAATACTTCTTCAAACACCTGTCTGGGGCTCATATGTCCGTTTCGAAGCGAGAGTGATATGCCCAACCCGTATTCGTGGGTAAGATGCGGGCTGAACAGTCTCCTCGTGGTCTGAGAAATGACACCTTTCATAAAGTAATCAACAGAGTTGATCCCATGCGAATGTGTCACCGATACTTTTTCCCCCATATCATTTATAAGCCCAGCTTCCTTATATACACGGTCTAAATCAGGACTAAAGGATATATCTTGATTCTGTTTATGGACAATTTGGAATATTTGGCAGTTGTCAGTAAAAAAGCGCAATATGGTCATATAGTCAAAGCTCTTTTGATCCATAGCAAGGCCGGGATCATACTTTCTCATAACTGCTATGACATTTTCTACACGGGCGTCTAGATTGGGAGCCCAAGGGATGGTATTTGCTGAGTTTTTTGCAAATAAGTAGCGCATATCTCGTAGCATCCCATCCTGAAACGCCATGCGCAGACGTGGTATAAAATCATCCGTAACAGTATCTAGGACCACATTAAAATCCACAGTTTCGTACAATTTTCCAAGCTGGAGATGCATACCTTCTGGGGCATGTATTGATAGAATCCTAGACTGCACGTCTTCAAAGGTGTGTATGGTATTGGGAATCTTTATGACAAGCTCTTCGTGTGGATTTACTGTGGCTGGATGCTTGCCGAGCGCGAGGATCTTAGCTTCAACCAACTCCTTATGGAAGTTGAATGAATCTCTTGGAATAGTCATAACAGCTTGATCTGCCCGTCGAGGACTCTCTACTCGTGAACCTGATGAACCTATAAAACTCGAAGAAATACCTTGTTCCAAACCCATACAGTATACTATTATAGGGTAATGGTGAGATTTATACAAGATATTAGTATTCTATATTACAACGTTATTGTAGTATAAAGTACCTTTTATAGAGGATTAAAATAGATAGTATCGAAAGATGGGCTACTATCAGCGCGTATGCAGGGCCTATCCAATCTCCAAGAAATCCTAGCGCTACAACAGATACGCTAAATGCAATACTTCCAAATAATGAGCTTAAAGACCCGAGCGTTGCTCGCTGTTTTTCTGAGAATTCATTTTGTTGTAGCGAGTTTACTGCGGTCGTTGTCACCCCATAAAATAATGAGCTGGAACTCATGAGTACAGGCGATGCTACAGTCGGAAAAAGCAGAGCCCAAATATTTATGAATCGATTAATAATAACTTCGTATACCAATACTCGTTTATATCCAAATTTATCCAATAGATACCCACTGAAATGAAAGCTTATGGCTGCTCCCAAGTGTGACAACGCTTTCGCAATTCCCACTGCCCAAAGTGGCCATAATGTGGCGACAAAAGCGGTACGAAATTGAAATGCGCCTTCATACACCGCGGTGCGCATGGCAGAAATAATAGTAAGCAAACGCAATTTACGGTTCCCGGAAAATTGATCAAGAGATTCCCGCATATGCCTATATATATTCGCTCGTGATGAAGCTTTGTGTCTAGGCTCCACAATTTGAAACGCGAGAGCCACCAAAACAAGTCTTGGGACAAGTGACGACCATAAAACCAACTCATAAGAGATGCTTGCCATGATGCCACCTGACACGGCCACTATCACGAGCCCGATCTGGTTATAGCTTTGAAAATTTCCGTAATATTGTTTGTACTGTTCTACCTCACCGCACTCCTCTACTGTATCGTGAAGCAATGCATCATTGTTACCGCTATAAAATGAGCTTCCAATTCCTTCCAGAAGCGCTCCTGCTGCAAGCCACCAATAGTTTCCTCCGATTGCATATAGAATTACTGAAATAGTTGATGCCAATGCTCCGGCGATCACGGTATTTTTTCTCCCAATTAGATCTGAAAATATCCCAGTGGGAACCTCAAAAATCGCGGAGGAGAGCCATATGACCGAATAGATGCTCATGGCGGACGCATATGATCCTGTAACATGAGCAAAATACAAGACAGCGATAGGATTATAGAAAACAAAGTCTATAAAAAAGTTAAACCACGATAAGATTCTGATATTCTTGTGCATAGAGCTCTAGATAAGATTGTATCACTGCATTCGCATACTAACTCACATGAATCGATTCATGTGAGTAAATGCTTTGTTAGAGGGGTTTTCGACTTTCACGTGCCTGAAGTGCTTTAAATTTTTCTTTACCTTTTCTACTCCAGTTAGTACCATACCGAGGAGGCAGAGAATCGAACATAGCATCAAGCGTATCGATAAATTTATCCCAGTTACTTTTTTGAATGATTCGTTCAAGCGTTTCTATGGTTTTTGGGTTCGCATTCTTTAGCCATGCAGAAACCGCGCCCGTTGCGGAATTAGATACGTGCAGTAGTGTCTTGATATCCTTCGGTCTTCGTCCTCTATGCAATAACACCGCTATGGCAAAGCGCTTTGCCAACATGAGCTCTTCCGTGTCTGAGAGAAAATCAGAAAGAAAAACAGAGGCATCATCAGCAGTGCTGAGAAATGAGATGGACTGCCAAAACGTACGAAACATTTCCTGTTGAGTATTTTTATCCAAAGGATATTTGGATGTCTGTGGCATACAACTATATCTTATCACAACTCACATGAATCGATTCATGTGTACTAATATTTTTGAATATATCACTTACATTAATTATTTTTAGCTCCGGATTGATTAGTGCCTTCGGTCATGGCAAGAAGTTTACCCAGTTCTTTCACAAATTTTTTTGCGTGACTGCGACTCATGCCGATTCGAGATACTATACGGATCTGATTGGTGGACCCTAATTTCTGCGCTACATCGAGTACTACGCCATCTTCGTTGGTGGTCATAAATACATTATCCGTAAAAAGTACAGGTGTTGTATCTAAGTTTACGTTTATCGAAATATTTTGCGCTGTGTCTTTTTGATCCATATAATTCCCACTGCTGTATCAATACACATGAATCGATTCATGTGTACTTATGCTTTGATGAAGTGTTTTTTTGCTTTTTGTCCATCGTTATTTCTTTCCTACGTATTTTTGAAAGGAAAGGATGAATGCGCCCAAGCCTAAGAGAATCGATATAAATGAGAACACCCCGCCGACAAACGGGGCTTTGAACATACAGAATAATATAGGAATTCCGACCAGTGATTGAAGGTACAAATTATCTGATCGTTTTACCTTAAATCCTTCAAGAACAGATTTCCCGAATACCTGAGCGGAAACAATTCTACCAAATCCAGTTGCAACTACCACTGCAAGAATTGGGATAGGAACTAGCAGTATTCCGATAATTGTTATCAACAAAAAGAGAGAAAGAAATGGGAGAGCTATACAGGTGAGAAACCCAATGCCTATGGAAACCATCCATCGTTCATGTACTGCACGGGAAACCATCTGAATTTTTTTGGAAAATAGTGCGTTTGCAATAAGCGACAACAGCAAGTAGAAAATCACGCTCGAAACGGCATTTGAAGGCCAAGATTTGGACTCCTTTTCCTTTATATTCTTCATATCTGATGATTTCTTATCTGTGGACGGAGTCACGTGCGACACTATGCCTGAAACTGCTGCCCCATCTGCAATAGTGGCTTCTTTCTCGCTTGTATATCGAAGTGAACCGAAAATACGTGCATCTTTTGACATAATAAGCGAATTGGCATAGACGTTTGCATCTCCATTCACTTCGCCTGTGATATCAAGATCGTTTGAAAAACCTGTGAGAGGTCCGAGTTTTCCGTTTGTCTTTACCGATTGTGCAGCGAAAAAAACTTCACCTGACATAGTAGCGGACTTTGAAATTATGGTGTTTTGCGAAAAAACTGTTGAATTACCATCTACTTTTCCCGTAACATTCATTGTTTGAACCGCAAGTCTGACATCACCTGTAACAGTACCTGAAATCGTCAGATCCTGAGAAGCACACAGCACATCCCCATCTACTACTCCTGTTATCGTGACTGTTTTCCCTGCACAAAATAGATCACCGTGCACAGTACCATCTATGACTATCGTGGTTCCACTTGCTATAAGAGTACTGCCAATACTCTGCTCTTTAGAAACGGTAACAGTTTCCCCTTGCTTCCATTCCATGGCATGCACAGAAGAAGTTAAGAATGATGCAATAATGAGTGAGAAGAACAGATGAATGAATCGTTTCATGCTTACACTTTATACTGTTTTACCCCAGTTTTGCAAATCTATAGAGATTGACAGACGAATCATCATCCCGTATGCTTGCTGTTGTTGTATCGCGAAGCTCGTGAAATTCGGGCACTGGACCGCAACCGTTATAGCCGGGTCGCCGATTCAACTTGTTGTGCTCTGCCTTCGGAATCAAGGAATATTATGAAAAAACAGTATATTTTCGCGGTTGTATTATTTTTCATACTTCTATTCTCTGGAAGCTTCTATTTGACTACGTCGAGAAAACTGGAACAAACTCCAACCAAACGCAAGCAGGATTCAAAAAAGAGTGTTGCATCAGGAAGTCGTATAACGCAAAAAATTCTTTATAGCTCTTCGGAAGCATCATCGAGTGCTCAAGTTATTGATATCCTTGAAGATGAAACTGCACTAGCACTTATCAAACGAACGCATCAAACAACGGTGAAAAACTACTCCTTTGGTTCGCTTGTGGATGCAATAGATAGCATAACAAATGGCACTGATAACAACTACTGGATACTGTATATTAACGGAAAGAAAGCTATAATAGGCGCAGGAGCATACAAACTCCAAAATAATGATTTGATTGAATGGAGATTTGAGGCATATGAACAATAAAAATTATAAGAATGCACTCATTAGCATTTGTTTGCTATTAGTGGGTGTTGCGTCCCGCATCATCCCCCATGAGCCAAATCTTACGGCGCTGGGTGCGATAACAATTTTCGGTGCGATTTATTTGCCAAAAAAATACGCGTTTGTTCTCCCTATATTCATCATGTTGATTTCTGATGCAATCTTAGGATTCCACGTAACCATGCCATGGGTATACGGAAGCTACTTTTTGATAGGTGTTCTCTCCCTCTATATGGGAGCTAAAAATATTCTCTATATGCCACTGTTGGCATCTATATTGTTTTTTATTATTACAAATTTTGGCGTATGGGCAACAGGAACAATGTATGCACGAACATTCGCTGGACTACTGGAATGCTATACGATGGCACTTCCTTTTTTCCGCGGAACACTCGCAGGAGATCTTGTCTATACTGCACTTCTTGTTGGTGGGTTTAGTTTATTGAAAAATCATCACGTAATGAAAAAACACATGCTTGCCCAAGCATAATCCACACATGGCAGCAGTCGAACATGAAGAAATTGCCCAACCCTCATTCGCTTTTATCTCCGCTATAGCGGGAGAGGATACCCATCTACACCCATCTGAAGATGCATTTGCATTCGCCCGAAAAGAACTTGATGCAATCAGACTGCGCGAACAGGATGATGCCGCACAAATTGTTGAATTAAACCTTATTCGTAAATTGGCAGACGATATTGAGGATGATTATAAAAAGAGGGATTTAGCTTTGCCGACGGTATTTATCCTCTATAGCGCCGGCGTTGATGTGCCGTCCGATATTGTGCAGCAATTTATCTATGGCACCGAACCGATTGAACAGTTGCCAAAAGCGGATATAGCAGGGCATCTCGGTGTAGCCGGAGCTATCAAACTAAACGAAAAGCATACCGCAATGGTATTTAACGGTCGTGCGCATCCGTTTTCGGGGGTAGGGAAACGGTACGCAGAAATGGTGTATGCCAGACAACTCAATACCGTAAAGGAACTTATGCGCAGACAACGGGAGCGAGGAATACAAAGCGCCGTAATAACAACATATCTCACCGGTGTTGATGAAACATCGCCACTGAAAAAGGGAGACTTAGGAGTCGTTATAGATCACACTGAATTAGCAGGAGGCCGTGCAGCACTAAGCGCCGGTAGCGGTCCAAGAAATTACTTGGATAGATTTATTGGCGAGCAATTTGAATCAAAGCTTGGTAGATCATCAGATTCACTCCTTACCCAACTGTTTAGCAAACTCTCATCCGCACGAGGAATTATAGTCGGTCCGGCTGGAGCACTGGGAACCCCCGGCACCACCTCGTACCAAGGAGCATTAGATCGAGGAGTTGGACTATCAGCATTTGAATCTGCGAAAGTAAAACTCAATGAAATAGCAGAGAGGATATTTGGCACCCCGCTTGATACATCTCTATTTTTTGATATGTCTTTATCCTTTGAAATTGATGTACTTCGACAGGTTATTTTGAGAAAACAACTTGTTGGAATAGAAGAATACACTGAAGAAGATTTTCCTGCTATTTTTGTGGTTATCCCTACCGATGTCGTTGGAGCAGAGAGTGAAAAAATTGATCATGCACAAGTAGTTGCTGAAGCAAGGCGACAAGGAAAGCGAAATGGTGACCTTATCCGAGAATTTGCAACTTCATTGAGCACACAACTGGATTCGATGCATCCGGTTTCGACGCCTCCTTCGTGGGTAGATAACAGGTTTTCACTAGATGCTTTACTTCCAAAGTAATGAACACATAGTTACCTGATATAATAATAGTACCTATGGACACCCTAATATCACCTATCGCTACACTGCTTGCCATACTCACTGTTGGTACTGATATTGCGATTGTGCTGTTTTTCCTGAGCGCTGTGGTAGGGATTGTGGTGCCTACTGTTAAAGCACTTCGATCGAGATCGATACAGTTCATTCAACCCTATGCACGGATACTTGCCTTTTTGATTGCATTTGTTGCGATGAGTGGAAGCTTGTTTTACTCAGAAATTGCAAAATACACCCCCTGTTTACTCTGTTGGTGGCAGAGGATTTTTATGTATCCACAAACACTGCTTATCGGGATGGGTATTGTGAAAAATGACAAGAACGTCGCTGATTACAGCATTGGATTTAGCGTGGTTGGCGCGGTTATTGCAATGTATCATTATTACATACAACTCGGTGGGAAATCATTTTTCTCATGTGCACAGATAGGATATTCTTCTGAATGCTCACAGCGATTTACTCTGGAATTCGGTTATGTGAGTATCCCCATGATGGCATTGTCGGCATTTGTCGCTATTTGGATCTTGATGAGTATAAGCAGATCCCCGTCTGTACGGGGATGACATGTCACCCAATCATTTACTCGCACGAAGAGAGTTGAAGATAACCCCAACATCTATAATCTCCTGAAGAAGGGCGCCGTACAGTGGCGGGATGTAGCCAAGTGATGCACCGATCATGCCCATGGTACTGAGTCCTATGCCGATTGCGATACTTTGACGTGCGATGACGAGTGTTTTTTTGGATATCCGAATAGACTCCAATACCTGAGAAAAATCTCCTCCAAGGAAAATGAGATCCGCCGCCTCTGATGCGGCGGTGTGTTCTTCATTACTAAAGACCATGCCAACATCTGAAGCGGCAAGCGCTGGCGCATCGTTGATGCCATCCCCCACCATCGCCGTTACTCGTCCTTTTGCTCGAAGCTCTTTTATCCCTCGGAGTTTGTCCTCCGGAGAACAATCGGTTTGAACCGTAAGATCCACGCCGGTAAGATGGGTTAATGCCAGACGAGTGGCTTCTTTTTTATCCCCTGTATATATATGCATATGAATGCCAAGCTCCTTTAGCTTACGAAGCACGGACGATGCATCTTCCTTGATCTTATCTTCAAAATAAAAAGTCGCTATGCGGATAGTTTTCCTGCGAAGTTCTATGGCAAATCCCGCAGTGCCCTTTACCTTGGAAAGAGTGAAGGGAATACCATCTACTATCCCTGTAATACCGTAGCCGATTTTTTCCGTCACATGCGTGGCAATATAGGTCTTTGCCTTATGCGCACGCGCTTCGTTGACAATAGCTTTTGCCAGTGGATGCAGAGAATTTCTTTCTATAGATTCGGCAATTCCAAGAATCGCAGATTTACTAAATTGTTTGCTTTTTATAATGACCGATACAACCGTTGGCTTGCCGAGCGTTAATGTGCCGGTTTTATCAAAGATAGTATCGGTGACTCTAGATAATGCTTCGATGCTTGCAAGCGTTTTTCCAATTATCTTGCGACTAGCAAGTGCATTCATACCACCCATAAGTGCAATGGGAGTGGCTAATATAAGCGGACAGGGCGTCGCAATAACAAGCACTGCCAATACCATTTGAATGTCCTGTGACAGGATATACGCAAAGAAGGCAATAACAAAGGTGATAAGAGTAAAAATACTACTATACTTGTCTGCAATACGGATAAGCGGTGACTTCTCTTCCTGTGCGGAGGTGACCATGTCTATGATCTTGCGATACGTGGACTCCTTATCTGATTTTGTCACGAGAATGACCATTGGTGAACCGGTGTTTATGGTGCCGCTTCTGATTGTGTCTCCACTGCGCTTCTCAATTTCATATGGCTCCCCTGTCAGTGATGATTCATCTGCAAGTCCCGATTCCGATTCCAGCACTCCATCAAGGGGGATCACTTCGCCTTTCCGTACAAAGATGCGCTGTCCTACATTGACCGATGCTATTTCCACACGGTCGCCAAAGGTGTCTTTCACCCATAAAAGAACATGTTTTGGAATTCGGTCAGACAGTGCGGTCAGTGATTTTTTGGCCCTGGCAATGGCGTACTTTTCCAACGTTTGTCCGCCGGCAAGCATAAGCACAATAACAGAGGCTACCACTAATTCTCCTGACAGAACACCTGTGGTGATCGCTACTAAGG
This sequence comes from uncultured Gammaproteobacteria bacterium, assembly GCA_964356315.1. Lineage (GTDB taxonomy): Bacteria > Patescibacteriota > Microgenomatia > UBA10105 > UBA927 > CAYGFH01. The sequence goes on along the minus strand of CAYHHA010000017.1, from coordinate 8,232 downwards.
CAATATAGTCGAGCGCAAATTGCTTCCTCATGAGCGCATTCCATGTGTCTCGAAGCAGATCAATGCTTCCTATAAAAATCGTCGCTCGAAGTAAGTTTACAGCCAAAAATGACTGATGAATTGCTTGTAAAATGAAATAAAGACAAAGGCTCACAAGCACAAACGCGGGAACTTTAAAAAGATCAAAATAGTATTCTTTTTTATGTGAGATTTTCATGACATACCCTACCAGATCACTTCAAGCACGAAATACCATATCACAAAACCGCTGGTTTTGCATGTGATTTTCCCAACACCTGAAGAGATAGGATAAAACAGAGAAGCACCGCGACACTCGCGGCGACAAATGGGAGTCTCGCGTTGGACGTTGCGAGCCATCCTCCTACGATCGGCCCGATGATCATCCCAACGCTCATATAGGACGCGTTCACTCCTTGGATACTTCCTTGTGAATGCGTGTCTACTTCTTTTGATAACAATGTTTGAATGAGCGGATTGATAAATGCATTTGCAAACGCGTGCATCACCGATACGATAAGAAGCCATGCATAATTACCCACCAGAAAAAAACCAACAAGCATAACCATGACGGAAAACAACGCGTTTCGAAACACCAGCGTATCTTTTGTTCGTTTCATAACCTTTGGAATGACAAACCCCTGAGCGATAAGCCCAATTACTCCGATAAGTGTGAAGTTGAGCGAGATCTGTGTTGGAGTCAGGCCTAATATCCTAACGGATAATGGTTGATACCCGTACATAAATAGAGAGAACGCAAGAGAATACACAAAACTGATCAGAAGTGTTGTCCCAATATTTGGATCTACTAAGGCATGAAACAAATGTCTAAAATCAAACAAGGATCCCTTTTTCGCTATTCCTATATGTTTATTCGTTTCAGGAAGAAGCAGTGCTGTAAGAACCGTAGCAATAATCGATATAGTTCCCGCTATGATAAACGGGATTGCTGCACCGAATCGGAATGTTAATGCCGAAATAGCCGGACCAAATATAAACCCAAATCCAAACGATGCGCCGATAATGCCAAATCCTTTTGCACGATCTTCCGGCTTTGTGGTATCTGATATCACTGCTGAGGCGACCGGGATATTCCCAGCGGTCAACCCGTCAAGGGCCCTCGCGATAAACAAAAAAATGGCGCTCGGGGCAAATGCCATGAGAAAAAAAGAAAGTGCAGTGCCGGCGATCGAGATTACCAATAACGGTTTTCTACCATACACATCTGATAATCTGCCGATAATTGGGGTTGAAATAAACTGACAAATGGAAAAGAGTGAAAACAATAATCCGTTTTGAAAATCAGACAATCCGAATTTATGAGAATACGAATATAAAATTGGAATAATAATGCCATAGCCGAGTGCATTGACGACCGCGATGAGCGCTATGATCATGAGGTTTTTATTATTTTTAAACATACCCTATCTTACCACATGACCCTTGAGGTTCTTCCACACAATTCTTGGGATTGACAAACGATACAAATACATGGAAGAATGAATTTGTATGAATAAAAATCTTCTTTTGGTCGGATGTTTAGTCGCAATTATTGCTGCGATCGGATTTGTATCTATATTGGACAAAACAACATCATCAAACGGAGCTGGAACGGATGTGCGAGCGAGAGCCGCACTAGGGAAAAATCTATCAGTAAACGGCATTGTGGAGTCTGTTGATGAAAGTGCAGGCACCATAACGGTGCAAAATGTCTATTTTTCCGACACAAGTAGATCAGGTGAGGCGAAAGACATGGGAACGTGGATCGTCACTCCTCCTTCATCATTTAGCATTGGAACACTTACGAGCGGAACAAAGATTACGATGGGCGTTGAATCAAAATCTTTTCTGGCTATAAAGAGGACCCTGACGGCAAGTACAATCACCATCCGTAAGTAAGGGTGAGTATTTCCTATATTTTTTTCACAAGAACTTCCCCTTTGGTATCGGTAAGTATATACCCCAATGACTCTATTTCTTTCCGAATGGAATCTGCCATGGCAAAGTCTTTACTACTTTTTGCCTGCTGACGCTTCTCTATAAGCGACGAAATAGTATCTGGAAGCTGTTGTTGCTGAGATTCTTCAAGATCCTTGATACTTCGCAACTGGGCGCGTTTATACAGATCAAGCCCGAGTACAGAATCAAATTCCACGATAAGCGACAGCTTTTCCTTCGCAGGGACTACATCTGATTTTATCGTGCGCCACAGTATGGCCAGACTATTTGGGGTATTTAAATCATCTTCAATGGCACAGAAAAATTCTGTTTTCATACTCTCTGCTTGTGCACTATAGCGAATCGTTTCTTCACTTGGATGATGACTGCTGTTTTCCATGAGCCCTGCAAGTCGGGCTATAAGATCTGTGTAGGCGTTATTCGCGGCTCCTAAGGCTTCCCAGGTGAAATTTAAGGGCTTGCGATAGTGAGCAGTCAAGTAGAGATACCGAAGAGATAACAGATCAAACCCCTTTTTTGCCACATCTTCGAGCGTATAGAAATTCCCCAACGACTTGCTCATCTTTTTCCCATCAACCATAAGAAATGCATGATGCACCCAATATCTCACGAATGGCTTTCCCGTTGCCGCTTCACTCTGAGCAATTTCGTTTGGATGATGGACGGGAATATGATCTATGCCACCCGTATGAATATCTATCGTTTCGCCCAAATATCTCATACTCATCGCAGAACATTCGATGTGCCAGCCAGGAAATCCGTCTCCCCATGGACTATCCCAGTGCATTGCATGGTCAGAAAAACGACCCACCCTCTTAAACCACAATGCAAAGTCTATCGGATGTTTTTTGTGCACTCCAGTTTGCACTTCTTCGCGCACTGCGGTAAGTTTCTCTTCTAATTTTTGGCCAAATAGATCTCCGTACGTAGGAAATGTTGTAACATCAAAATAGACAGCCTCGGGCGTATCGTACGCGTGTCCTTTGTTGATCAGTGTTGCAACTAAATCGATTTGTTCTTTGATATGGTCGGTGGCTTTACAGCTTAAATTTGGACGCAAATTATTGAGGGCGTCCATCGTCTGAAAAAAATGGTCCGTATAAAATTGTGCTACACCCCACACCGTTTTTCCATATTTTTTCGCTCCCTTTTCCATCTTGTCTTCCCCTTCATCGCCATCTGAAGAAAGATGACCAACGTCCGTGATATTTTGGACATGGTTGACCGTGTACCCTTCGTACATCAACACTCTTCGCAGGATATCGTCCCCCACATATTTTTTGCCGTGTCCAATATGGGCAAAATCATAGACCGTCATGCCACAGGTATAAAGCGAAACACTTGGAGGAGAAAGAGGGGTAAATTCTTGGACCTTTCGTGTAAGTGTGTTGTAGAGTTTTAGCATATATATCGAATAATACCATGTGGCGCTTGGAGTATGCCATATCTCTAGCTATTCAAACATTGTAAAGATATACTACTATAATCATATTATTCGTCCGAGTAGAATAACTATCGCATGTTTTCGATCTCCAAAAAAAATTTATTTGCTATATTTTTTATACTCTTACTTACTATTGCTAGTAGGTTTATCTATCTCAATTCAGTGCCTAGCGGGATAGGAGATGACGAGCTTGAATTTGTTTTAAATGCTAAAGCAATTTTTTTTACTGGAAAAGATATATCAGGATCTTGGTCACCATTTAATTCAACATTTAAGGCAAATATTTTTCCCGTAATGCCTTATATATTTATAGCCCCATGGATTGGCATGGTACCGTTCACGAATGCGATAGTTCGGGTTCCGTACATAGTAAATAATCTCATACTTTTAGCGCTCATTTGTGCGATAGTCGTAAGACTAATCAACTCCAATACTGCTATAGCTGTGGGTATAATAGCTTCTATAAATCCTTGGATGATTTTTTTCGGACGGAGTTGCTTTGAATCTCCTATCGCTATAACTCTATATCTGGCGTCTTTTTACATACTTTTGATCAGCAAAGGAACCGCGTTATTGTATAGCATCATCCCGCTATTTTTTGCATTCTTTACCTATACCGGTGCCAAGTTGCTATTTCTCCCTTATGTAATCGGTATCTTATTTTTTTCTTGGGTATATGTGCATAACAAAAAGTACATGTATGCGCATTTACTCATATTGATAGGAGCTTTACTACTTTTAGGTTATCAACTAGTCAGTATTAAAAGTGAGGCAATCGGCTCTAGAGTTGTCGAGATTGCCCATCCATACGCTTCGTTTATATCCTCTGCTGTCGATACAAAACGAAAAGCCTCCATAGTAGGAATTCCTCAATCTTTTTTTTCTAACAGATTTTTAAGTTATGGAGAATATATTTTGACAAAATATTCGGAAGTATATGCCCCAAAACTACTTTTTCTAACTGGAGAATCTAGAGCAACATACTCGTTGTATCATCACGGATATTTTTATATTATCGATATCGTATTTTTATGCATTGGGTGGTATGTATTATTTCGAAAAAAGCGTGCTCTTTTTTTCTTACTTCTCTATTTTCTCTTTATCGGACCCCTTCCTGCGGTGCTAGGGCTTGTCGGAACAGGGTTTGTCGCACTTCGAGGCGCTTTAATTTTTCCAACGATGATACTTTTGATTGGAGTTGGCGTAAATGAATTATGGAATTATCGTTCTAAGAATACTTTATTGCGACGATTTATCCGTACAGGAATCGTAGTTTTCTATACCGTTTCTTTTTTCTATTTTATGAATATGTATTTGTTCCAATACAGTATATATAACTCTGAAGCATACGGCTTTAGCAGGAGAGCGCTGAGTACTTACATTTCAAAATCTCCTAAGGACCTCCCAATTCAAATTCTTGTTGGAGATGCATACGGAATCCTGAAGCAACACTTGTTTTTTTCTGATGCGTACACGAGAGAAAATGCTCACCAAATCCAGAAACCACAGGGCAAACCAATTATTACGTATAAAAATATATCAATTATTCAATGTGATTCTGATAACGCGATCGATCCCAACTTGATTACTATTGTAGAAACCGGTCGATGTGAAAAAAAGTATACTGGAATATCATCGCCCCATGTTTCTCTGTCACAATTATCTGATGGTGGAGAAATTTTTAAAATTTATGGTGACAAGCTTTGTGTCCCTTTCTCACTAAAAAAATATCCGTCCGGGATTTCGATTTTTGATCTTGAAACGGAATCATTATCCACGAAGCGTTTTTGCGAGCAATTCATCTCTAACATTGAACAGTGAAATCCTAGTCTTGCCTAAGGCTTTTGTTTTCCATGGCGGTTGATTTTGCTTTTTTGCCGTAGAGATCTCCTTTGGCACGTTTGCTTGTAGGCATCGGTAAGGATTGTGCGCTCGCTGCCTGTTGTTGCCCTTGTTGTTGTTTCTTTTGCTCTTGCTCCTGTTGTAGCCTCTCCCAGATTGACGGCTCTCGTTGTTTTTTTACGCTTCCTCCCGAGAGTTCTTCAAGGGCTTTCCTGGCGATTTGACGTTTTATATTGGCGTCTTTTTCTTGACCAAATTGTTCCCAAGCACTCGGTTTTCCTGATCCATCAGGACTATTTGACTGTACGGTGAATTTAGAGGCTTGAGGCTTTTTCCCAGAACTCATTCCCATGCTCTCCAGAGCGGATCCGACGATGTCTTTGGGAATTTGCGCAACTTGCTTTCCCACATCCTTTGCGATTTGTCCTATTTCTCCAGCAATTTGTGAGCCAAGATTGTTGTTCATATACCTAAATAATAACCAATAACCAAATCACAAAACACAAACAAAATTCAAACTTCAATATTCAAATTACAAATACCGGAAAATTCAGATCAAAAATACAAAATATACTATTTGACTGATTTAAGTATAATCGAACTGAATATTTTAATAAACTCCGTAGATTCTACTATCAATTCATCTCTCTTCCGACCGACTGATTCAATTGGCTCTGTCAATTCTAGCCAATATCGAGTTTCTTTGGCTTCCTTTCGGCATATTTTTATTCTCAAAACGAAATCTTTCTTGCTAAGAGATTCGTTGGCCTCTATATAGTTTGCGCCAACTGAACCAGATGATCTTGCAAGTTGTTTACCGTATTCGATATTAGTAATAGTCTTTGGCAATGTAGCAATATATCCTCTAACCGCTCTGCTAAAATCCAATGTTCTTTTTTCTAAATCAAAAACCATATTTGATTATCAAAATCTTTGGTTATTTGTTTGATTATTGGCAATTTGTTACTTGTTTATTTTATTATACGAACCCTAGTTGCATTTTGCCCTCTTCAGTCATCTTATCAGGCGTCCAAGGGGGTTCAAAGGTAAGGTCTATGGTAATCTTCCCTATTCCCTTTAGTTTGCCAAGCTCCTCACGGATTGGCGATTCTATTTGATCAAATAATGGGCATCCTATTGATGTGAGCGTCATCAGAATTCTAATGTTTTGTTTCGCGTCCACCTCGATTTCGTAGATAAGTCCAAGTGCGACAATCGAAATACCCATTTCCGGATCTGGGATTTCATCTAATATTTTTTCGACCTGTTTTTTGGTGATCATACTTTTTATGTCATTGCGAGATCCCGCCAAGCGGGACGAAGCAATCTCTCCTTCTTATACATAGATCGATACGTCCTGATCCACCATCGGGACTCGCGATGACAAGAAAAATAGTTAATATTCCCTCCGACCCTCAAGTGCTCGAGAAAGCGTTATTTCATCAGCATACTCAATATCCGCTCCCATGGGAAGACCATGAGCAAGGCGGGTTATCTTGAGCGTAGCTGACTGCTGTGAGCTGACAGCTGACAGCTGTTTTTGAATATACATACTAGTTGCCTCACCCTCCATGGTCGGGTTCAGGGCAAGTATAATTTCTGAGACTGGTGACTGGGGACTCGTGACCCGTTTAAGTAAATCAGCGATATACAACTCATCGGGACCAATATTGTTAAGCGGATCTATTGACCCATGAAGTACGTGGTAAACACCGAAAAATTTTCCAGTTTTTTCTATGGACAGGACATCTGTTGGTTGTTCTACCACACAAATGAGCGATGTATCCCGCTTATCATCACTGCAGATAGCACAGGGATCTGACTCCCATACATTTTTACAGATACTACAAAGCACGGTATTTCTTTTCAGTTCCATGAGATTTTTAGCGAATAAGTCTAACTCTTCTTGAGGAACATGCAAAAGGTAAAATGCTAAGCGGGTCGCAGTTTTGGGACCTACCCCTGGCAACCTATGAAAGCTTTCGATGAGTTTTGAAATTGGTTTTGGTAAAATGAGCATACAATTAATAAGCAAAAAAACAATAAACAATAAGCAATAAGCAATAAGCAATAAACAATAAACAATAAACAAACAATTCCAAAAATTCAATTTTCAATGATCAAACAATAGTAATGATTGTTTGCTATTTGGAATTTGGTTATTGGAATGTAATACGTTACCGTACAAGTGTTGATATAGCCCCGGCGAGCAGTGGCGCTATGGACACAGTATGCAATTTAGCAAATTTTTTGTCCGGCAAGAGATTGATCGAATTCGTTACGATGACTTTATCTATCGGCGCATGGGATAATTTCTCCACAGCTTCTCCTGCTAGTACACCATGGGTAGCGGCGACGATAACACTCGTTGCTCCTGCATCTTTAAGAGATTCGGCAGCGTGCGCAATAGTACCACCGGTTGAAATAATATCATCGACAACAATGGCGCTCTTATCGTTTACATCTCCGATAATTTGATACGATTCGCTGGTGTCATGCTTGTCTAAAAATCTTCGTTTTTCCATAACGACCATCGGCATATCAAGAAGATACGCGAGATTTCTGGCACGCTTTACCCCACCGACATCCGGAGAGATAATGATGCCGTTATCTATATTCATCTTCTTTACTTCATCTGCGAGCGTTGCAAGGGCTGATACATGAGTAACGGGTATCTGGAAAAAACCTACAATGGCATCGTTATGTAAATCTGTCGCAATAATTTCATCGAACCGAGACGTTTCGATAAACTTCGCAATGACTCGCGCCGAGACCGGCTCACCGATACGATGTAGTTTGTCCTGACGGGAATATCCCATATAGGGAATGACTGCGATCACTTGCTTTGGGGCGCATCTTCTGATTGCATCTCCCATAAGCACTAATTCCATAATATGCTCATCCATCGGATAGGAAAACGACTCTAGAACGATGACGGTCTTATCGCGAATATCGTCTTGAATCCATGG
>CAYHHA010000016.1:31685-34768 GCA_964356315.1 uncultured Gammaproteobacteria bacterium | reverse complement strand
CACATTTGCCAATCGGCTAATAATAACCTATAATTATTTAATGGGTAGTGAAAATGGGTCTTGGGAACATACCGATCAAAATAATGCCATTCCGGAAGGATTACGGGATGGTCTTGATTTTTTTTGGCAACGGTGGGGAGATAAAACAAGTAATATTTCTCTTCAGTTGCCTGATTTTCAAAACCCACAATGGCAAGATCAATACCTCCCTCAGGAACATCCATACACGTCAAATACACGCCTCTCAAGAGATGTGGTGCAGGGACCTCGAATCAAAATCCCCTATTTCGAGGTCAACTCTGATCTCCAGACTAACATGTCTGCTTTGAACGACCTTATTTATAGTGCTTCAATTGGTAATTATGGAATTATTTTAGATGTTGGATGCGGACAATCATTAACACCAGTGACCGTTGCCGCAGAACATGCAGGATCTATTGTTATTGCGCTAGATCCAAATGATCGCCCTGATTTGACATATCCTGCAGTACACCGTCAAAGTGGCACATACCCAAAGGAATATCCCTACAGAGCAAAATTACTTTCAGAAAAGAAAATATCAAATAGTAGTGCATTTTATTTTCCTCTCAACATACACGACATCGATGTGCGAACTGCACTCCAAGATAGTGCATGGAGAGTGCAGATGGTCGCTCCTGACCCTGAGGATAAACATGGAGATAGTCTGTTAGATCTGGTTTTTTCTTCGAATTCTCTAGTTGCCCCGGGAGGTGAATTGATTTTAACCGGGGATGGACTGAGAAGTGGCGCACGTCATTTACAGTCAAGATTGGATCCAAACTCATATACCCCATACGCTCCAGAAGGCTTGGCCCTACGAATAAGATTGCAGGAATTGCATGATTCCTATACATCGTTCAATACACATGAGTATTCAGGTTATGATCTATACACCATCTACGGCATTGGTGACAGTGGATGGTTCCACACCTCACAACTAGCGTATGAAGGAAGACGATCATATAGAAATCAATATCGGACAGTTCCTGGAGTAGCGATATTTTCGGGGAAAATATAATCGAATGTGCGTATGGTTATGCTATATTGGAATGTATAATTTCTCTTGGTAACGCGTATGAAATGCGAAGATGTTCACGATTTGGATCAAATTTTCTTAGAGATAACATTCCTTCATGACGCCAAAGTTCAATAGTACCATCAATAAAAATAATGCCATTCTGAGGAAATACCTCTCCATACTCACCCTTCACTTTTTTTAGATCCATTTCTTGTGTGTCTATGTAATGCGCGCCGAATATGTCTATGACTGCTCCATTTTCTGTATCTATAATGCTAAACGGAACAAGAGGAATATTATTGACGAGATAGCTACCAATTTGATGATCAGTTCCTGCTTCCAAGACCTCATTCACTTGATATAATTGCCCTGTCTCATAATTTCGCACTACCCCTTCTATTCTTGTTGTCATAGCATGTTTGATAATACACACAGACTCAGAGTTCATTGTAGGCAGAAGAGTCTATAAACCTTGATTAGCAAAGATTTGGCTGGCCACGGAATTTATAATTTTTTATTTGCCGCGGGATCTTGACTGAAGTGCTCTACCTGACCGGTTTTGATGGCATATTCGGCGCGTTGGAGCTCTGTACCTACATAAATAAGATGACTTGGGAGCACCAAATAGTCTCCAATATTAACCATCTCTATATACACTTCCATCGCAGTCTTGCCTCGCCATTCTTTGAGAAGCAGTCCGCCATTGGGCGCATACAATTTGACCACTATTTCATAGGACTTTTCCCCTGGCTTAACAGCGTATTTTGTAGGCCTGCCTACTCCATTTTTCTCTGATTCTTCGATATCGATAACGATATTCCCGCGCCTGTCTTCTTCAAACATCTGGCGACTTGTGTAACCCAATTCTTTATCGTAATTTTCGGCAACGATTTTTTCTGCGAGCTCATAATCATCACTATAAATATGTGCGCTATGAGTAATCATGACGAATGCACCCATCTCTATACCCGCTTCATCGGCAATAAATTTCTGGAGCTTCCTAAGACTAAATACATTGCGTGGCCACCCATGGACCATATCTTGTGAACGGAAGTGCGTAGTCATAAAGAACTTATTGTCCTGAACACTGCAGAGGATATTGGTGAGACACGGGGTGTCGCCTTTATTTACGACTGACCAGTCCTCTACCACTTTGGCTGTTACTGCTATCATTTTTTTGGAAAAGGGTCTGTTTTTTATAAGATCGATAATATTTTGAATCTGATCCAATCCGTCGTAATTTCGCAGGCGTTGGCCATACGTATAGGCAATTCCTGGAATTTGTTTGGCGGTAAGAACCTGTGGATAGTACGTCTGCAGATCCTTTTCACTAAATGGGAAATAGTGAGGCAAATAGGGCTTTTCTGGATCCTCATCGTAGACGACTGCCATGACATTTAATAATTCTTTGAGCTCATTCTCCTGTGTATAGCGGGTGCTTTTATTTCGACCATACCGCATGATATTTTTTAAGATCTTTAGCCACACCGTTGCGGCTTTTTCCCCATGCATCCTCATGCCTATTTGCTCGCTTGGGTAGGTAAATGGCTTTGGACGACTGGTTGGAAATGTTTGGGGTTCACAAAACGGCTCAGATGGAAGCTTGCTGAGCTCTCCTACGACTTTTTGCAGTTCGGAGACCGGCTTACCTCTGAGGTTTATAACTTCAACAGACGTTCTAAAAAGGTCAATGTTATCTTTCCCGATTTCTTTTTCTATCTGGCCTTTCTTTTCATCTCCGATAATAAACAGGTCATCATCCACTCCATTTGCCATCAAGGACACGAGAGCTTGACCACTGCGAGAGAGATCTGCCCCCCACAACACAATTTTTCGGATATGTGGATTGGCAAAAATATTGCGCATCATGCCCGAAATTCCTGCTGATGAGTAGAGATTCCCTATGGCACAGTAATTTTCGCCTTTGAGTAAATCCGCAACAACTTGGCGTTCTGTCCACATAATGGCAACAGATACCGGATTTTTAGGATCTTTAACATGCAGTACTTGTTTATAGAGAATTGGCCATTCCATAATTTTACAT
>CAYHHA010000016.1:27411-31585 GCA_964356315.1 uncultured Gammaproteobacteria bacterium | reverse complement strand
TGACACCTATCGGTCGCTGGCAATTTTACTTGCCTCAGGACTCTTTTGTCCGACATACTTCGCGCCCTTCTTTTTATAATATGGGACTTCCGCCGGGCTCGTAAGCTCTTCAAACGAAAGGGAGCAGATCCGCATACCTGGATATAACATGACGGGAATGCGACCCATATTGGCAAGTTCGAGCGTAATATTACCACGAAATCCACACTCAATGTTAGCGGCGGTTGAATGCACCACGACGCCCAGTCGACCTATAGATGATCTGCCTTCAAGTCTGCCGGTCATGTCATCTGGCATTTCTATATATTCTTTGGTCATAGCGAGAATAAATTCTCCTGGATGGAGCGTGAATGGCTCAGTATCTTTTATCTTTATCTCTGTTGTCACCCCAACGAGCGTTTTCGGGTCTTGGGGATCCAAATACGGAGTTTTGCTATGGTTAAATACGCGGTAGACATTTCCGAGTCGAAGATCGATCATGCAACTTCCGAGCTGTTCATCGTAATTTGGTTTTGGTTTAATTTTTATACGGCCTGCCACGATAGCTTTTTTGATATCTCGATCGGATAGAATCATGCGTGAAGTATATGAGAAAAAACCTAAAAGAACAAGGCTATAAATTTATATCCAGACAGAATCTGCTATAATTCTCCCTTCTATGAGTAGACAAGCAGAGTGGCCTTCAGAACCTATTTTTAGCGTGCAAGCAATCCAAAGCGAACAAGGCAATCCTGTCACACTCGAAGAATGTCATATTCTTCCTCTTTTTCATGCTGAAAAACAGAGCATGCAATACCTACTTACCGCAGTTGAATTTTTATTGGAAAAAGATACACCGATAAAAACTCCAGGAGAAGGCGCAGTAATGATGAACTTACATACTTCTTCACGAATGAAATTCGTTGCCGATCAGATCAAAAAAGGCAATGATTTATCATCGGATAATGGAATTATTTTTGATATGGTCAAACTAACTGAACAAAATTTTATGGTAACGTGGGGTAAGCATTTCCCTGAAACAGGCGAGTTTGTATTTGAAGATAGAGGGATAGATTATGAGGCGTTTGATCGCTTCATATATTTATATGACAGATTTGTCAATCAATATAAACAAGACATAGGCTTTGAGTCGTCTATCAAAAGGATCAGAGAATTACGTATAAACGGAATCCTCCTCCCATTATTTGAAAACACAGTCATCATACAAGGATCCCCGTTTTGGCATGTATCTGATAGACGAATCAGTAATGATAACACTGTAAATTCGGAAGATCCCCAACCGGAACGATATCCAACCTATCTCTACCTTCCATCTGATGACCTAGAAGAAACCTTTTTTGACTATGTCGGGAATAACTTCGGCTCTCTTTGGCAACAAATTGATTTTGAACGCCTCGATACTAGTACATACGACATGCCGTTCTCTGTAGATATCAAGAAAATACTAGAACTAAATACCTCTGTATTTTTTCTTGAGTGCGAACGATCTCTACAAGACTCTACGGATTTCTATAGTATGAACCTCCTTATTACAACAAAACTAGCTACAGAAATGATGATGTTATGGAGTATTGCTCGATTTGGTTTGTGGGCAAAAAAAATGGCCCAAAGCAACGAATTAGTTACTGCAGTTGGGCAGTATTACCGAGAGCGACAAGGACATGTACTAGACTTTTTTTCTGGACTGACAAATGAAAATCTTTTTGCCTATGCAATGAGTCCAAAAAACCCAGCGATATATGGCGATAATATAGAGGAAGATCGAAAAACAAAGAACGCAAATGAACATCGAATAAGCAAAGCAGTGACTAAAACGGTAGATTTTGTTTCACTGTTTGAAACACTGGAAAGCTCGCTTCAAGTTCTAGAAACAGTAAGCTCGGAAAATCCTGGACATATATTGACATTATTCGACATTATAAACAAGCGTGATTATACGGGAAGCGAAGAGCAGTTCGAAGCAGACATCTTGTATGTGACTTCTCTACCTTGGGAAATGTATATCGAAAATGATATGTAACACTATATACTCCATATAATATAATTTCGCTTTCCTTTCTTGATTTCAAGATCGTTCATTCACTATAATAGCTATATACCTATGAAGGCAAACTCATTTTTTCTGTTTTTAGTGCTTACATTTTTTTCCCTTTTCTCAATCCCAAGATATACCACGGCATTAGCGGCACCCTTGCCGTATGGAAACGGCTATTATACGAATCTTTGCGGAACTGGAACGGCAGCGTCGGCCGATACCTGCAATAAAGGATGCAATCCTGCAACTGGAAGCTGTACCTCTGAAAAACCGTACGTAATTAAATGGACTTGTAACGGTAACATGCAAGAATGCAGACTCAACGAAATGCCCTTTGCTACAACGCAAAATATTGGAAACACAGCGTGTGATCAAACCGTATTGATTCAAGTGTACAACCGCAACTGCAGATCCTATTTTGGATGGATTTGTAACGAAGCAAATCTCCAAGACTCAATGCTTTGGTATTCCGGATCCTGCGCACCGACACCGATGGCTCCACTTGGAACAAGTAACATGGGACAAGAGACAGGAAGCAATAAACAAGAGACAAGCAACACGGGACAAGGGACAGGAAACAGTGGACAAGGGACAGGAGACATGGGACAAGGGACTGGAAAAAGCACTTCGACATGTGAAGAATTGACACTGACGAAAGGAAATGGAACAAGCATTCCTGCCACCGTCGGATTTCATACGCGCGCTACTGGAGCATACGGGTACCGTTTTTATTTTGGAGATGGAACCATGACAGAGTCAGCGATGGCGGATACTGAACACCGCTATGACGTTTCCGGTAATTTTATATCACGCGTGGAAATCAAAGATTCTTTAGGAAATTGGACAAGCTCAGGGCGTTGTGAAACACCTGTGACGGTACAATCCAACGCACTTGAGACACAAAAATCTGACTGCTCTGATTTGTTTATAATCGAAGGAAACAATACTCAAGCTCCTGCAACCGTCTCTTTGAGAGTCACTGGATATGACAATAAAGGTGCAATTAGAAACTATAGAATTGCAGGCGGAACTGCATCGCAAGCAGTGGAAAGCGTATCGGGAGCCTTCCAGATGAAATTTGAAAAACCTGGAACATATGTACTCCACGGAGCGATTGAAGACAGCACGGCTCAGTGGAAGCAGGGTGGGAATAGTTGTACAAAGACTGTGTATGTAGAAACCGAACAACTGACACGACAACCAGAGACAGGAGCTTCAACCGCTATTACGGTTCTTGCAGTGACTGCTGGAATAATTGGAATTAGTTATATGCTCTCGATCGCATCATCCTCACCAAAAAAGAAGCGAAAGAGCAAACACATACGCCTGAAAAAAGCGCATTCATGAAACGGTCATCACATCTAAAACCGTATTACCTAACTGTTCTCGCTCTTTTTGGCATCGCATTTTTTGTCCTTTGGCTTCTGCGAGTTATGCTACCTATTGCGATTTTGGAGCTTCGCTACCAAGCTACCAACATCCTCGTACAATCTCTGGGCATAACAGACCTTCGTGGGTTAATCGTTCCACAGTTTAAAGTCGATATGAAAGCCAGCATGAGCAAGTATACAAAAGATGGAATAACAATCCCAGCTATTTTTATCGATGAGTCGGTAATTTATAACGTGGATCCAAATGATGCAAAACAATATTCGGAAGCGCTCAAAAAAGGCATCGCCCACGCCTCGGGCACTGCATTCCCTGGAGCCGGTGGGATGGGATATTATTTTGCCCATTCGTCCACCCCATCGTTTGTCTCCCAATATAATGCGGTGTTTTATCTCCTCCATAAATTGGAAATTCAGGATGAAATCTATGTCTTTCATGATGGAAAACGCTATGACTATGCTGTGTATGCAAAGCAGATCGTTGACCCAAAAGATACCGCATTTTTACGATATAAAAACACCGCGGAAACAATCGTCCTTCAGACGTGCTGGCCCCCTGGAACAACATCCGAACGTTTATTGGTGTTTGCGAAGCGCATTCTATGAATCAAGTCATGATGTCCAGAAATATGTATACCACTTCCTTGCTCGCAGGGCTTACAGCCGTGCCTCGCAAGAGCGTGTATACGGGGCTGGCCCCTGGAACAACATCCGAACGTTTATTGGTGTTTGCGAAGCGCATTCTATGAAT
>CAYHHA010000016.1:8707-27311 GCA_964356315.1 uncultured Gammaproteobacteria bacterium | reverse complement strand
CAGGGCTTACAGCCGTGCCTCGCAAGAGCGTGTATACGGGGCTGGCCCCTGGAACCACATCCGAGAGGTTGCTTATTTTTGCAAAACGGGTTGATTAGGGATAAGTAGTAAGTAGTATGTAGTAAGGGAATTGAGAGATTAGTGTTTACTAATCAATATCGAATAACGAATAGTATGTTGGAAGTATGAAATACGTGAGAACGAGTGTGCATTTCATCAGAAGAGTCATGCGGCGACTTTACTTCGCCCGGAAGCGTTTTAAAATATCGGGGATACTCGCTCTTCTATTGTCACTTCTTGCGACTGCGCATATCTACTCGACCACCTGGGTATATCCAAACACCTATCTGAATGGAAAAAATATTTCATACTACCCCGCTCCCCGTGTTGAATCGTTTCGGAAGAACATATTGAGCACTCCGTACACCATGCGGGTACAAAATCGCGAATACACCTACTCTTATGCTGACTATGGTATAGAGATAGACGCGTTGTCCCTGATTTCTGATGTATTTTCCCCGAACACCAAACGATTTCCTGGAAATATACTTGCGTTATTTTCTGCATTTAAGTATCCCCGATATATCAAAACACCCCTCGTATTTACGCAGGATTTTGACAGTTTTATAGAACAGACGGTGTATGATTTTAGCGAATCGGCAAATGAAATAGAATTTGATCAACAGCAAAAATTGCTCACCTTCGTGGAAAATGAAGAAAAATATCGCATAGATGAACAGCAATTTAAGCAATTACTACAGACTCGGGTTGAGGACCCAACGGCTCCCCTATATCCCAAATTAACCCGCGTGGTAAATCCACAATCTGTCGCGATAGAATCCGTGGCAGAACGTATAAAGCAGATGTTTTTATCTCCACTGACCGTCTATATCGAATCCGGAGGAGTGACGAAATCTTTCGTGATTACAGAACGGGAACTCGCTGACATCGCGACAGTGTCATGGCAACTCACTGATTCAACGGATTTCATCGATATCCATATCCCTCTTGTGACCACACTTTTTAACGAGAATGTGAAAAAAATACGACTGCTAGCCAAAGGGAATATCGCTTCTCCTAAGGTAATCAAAGATCTTGAAGATGCGCTTTACTCGCGATTTAAGGGGATCACTGTTGATGCGATAAAGATTTATCATGATACTGGGCCGAATTCTGATGGATTGATTGCACAAAAATACGTAGAGGTAGATATATCTCAGCAAAAAATGTACACATTTGCCAAAGGAAAACTCCTTAAAGAGTATAGAGTGTCAACGGGACTAGACTACCCTACCCCCGTTGGCGAATTTAGTATTCTGAACAAAACCGGCCTCGGATATTCCTCTATTTATTCTGTCTGGATGCCATGGTGGATGGGATTTAAATACAGTGATGAGCTCCATGCATATTTTGGCATACATGAACTCCCGTATGCACTGGTCAGTGGAAATAAAATCCAAAGACCAGCTAACTTTATCGGCACCCCGAACACAGGAGGATGTGTGGCGTTAGGCGTTGGAGATGCGCAGGAAGTATACCGCTTCGCAGATATCGGAACGAAGGTGGTAATTTATAAATGATGTTTTGATCAGTCTACTATCATGTAGACTTCCCAACTGACCGCCATACAGGTACTATGTATATATGAAGATTCATCTATCATCAAACCGAACCCGTATATTTTTTCTTTGTATCGGCATCGGAGCGCTCGGCTGCATAGTGTATGGCTATCTACGATTTTGGGATCCCTGCAATGAGCTCCAGTGCATAGTATTCCCCCTCGTTAAAAACTCTACACAGACTGAAGTGTATGAAAAAACGGATCGATCATATCTCGCGCTTTACACATTGCCGGACATACTTGTCCGTGTTGAAAAACGATCGAAGCTTTCCCAGGAGGATGCAAACACACTCACAAAAATAACCGTCATGCGGATGCAGGGACAATTTGAGACGGCACGCTCTCCCTATCCTGGAATACTTTCAGATGCCATAACCTGTGACCCAAAATTTGATATAAAGCCAGTGAACGTTTCCAATAACAATCTACCAATTCTATTTTTCACCGGATTCGTGAACAACAGAAAACAGTACGGATCATGTATAGATGAGGAGATCCAATACACTGGATTAAATTCGATTTTTTATTGTACCAAACAGAAATCGTGGTATAGGATTGAGGCGCTCATCCCCAAAGCTGCCGAGGCAGACACAGCGTCATACACCCAACAGCTTCAACGTATAGCTTGTCAGTGAGAGTCCGTAAAGATCGGTAAACTCTTTCCCTGCACGAAACTTGGGATAGTCTTTTTGAGCGCGTTCATGATAGTTGGATACTGATCCACGAGTGGAAACGGCGTATCCCCCATGAAGTTATTTTTCTTTATCCCTGGTCCCATGATGATAAACGGTGTCCACATGCCCGGCTCGTCTTTTGCGTAAATTGCCTGCTTGTATCCACTAATAAGAGGCTCTGTAAACATCGAGAGATCAGCAGACATTTCTTCGTTCCACCCATACCCTGCGGCATTGGCAATCACCAGATCCCCTGCACGATCAGGATCCAGATTTAGATACTGTTTCACATCTTCCCATTTCTGAATATCTACGACCGGCTTCACCCCCTGCTCATCTGTAAGATTGGTCAACGTAGAGATAACTTCATTTCGAAGCGCCTCATACTGTGGACCACTGGCACGCGTGTAGTTCCCTGCCAATCCATTTGGATTTATGTACACATGGGCCATCTTGAGATAGATTACTGATGATTTTTTCCAATCAATAATTGGCTCGCCTGTTTTTGGATTAATTGTAAACTTTAACCAACCTTTGGAGGCGAAAATATTATTCAGATTCACAAAACGATTGAGTGGCACCGCACCGTGATCAGAACTGAACACGATGTAGGTATCTTTGCCCGACTGTTTCATAATTTCCCCTACCATGTCGTCCAATTTTTTATACATATCTCCTATATCTTTCCAAACGCTTTCACGATCTTTGTCGGATATTTCTTTGTAATGGACACTTTTTGGATCGGCATACCCCATCCACCATTTGCTGGTAAGCATCTGGTTTGGGGTGTAGATATCGTGAATGACGACATCTGGATTGTTAAATTCGGATATTACTGGAATTGCTTTTGTATGCCAATCGAATGACATACCTGCTTCGTCTAAAAATATCTGTTTATCCTCAGGATAGTAGACCAGTTGTGCCGGAAAATTATCGGCAAAATCTACCATTGGGCCTGCTTCTTTTTCCAATACTTCTGCTATGGTCTCTGGTATCGCTATATACTTATTTAAATTATCATAGAGCACTCTGACTCTGAAAAATCCATCGTCACCTATTTTTATCGCTGCGAGTCTCACGTGAGAATCCACTGGAGTAACTTGATCCTGGACTTTCCATGAAAGCGTTATGGGTTGCCACTCACTCCACTGTCCTTGTTTCACGGTAGAAAAAATAGTTTTTTTATCCAGAGAGAAACTAATGGCATCATAATTTTCTTTTTTATCATCTGTTGTGTCCGTTATATACCCGTAAATCGTAGATCCCCATCCTGTGAGGGACATTTCTTTGGCCTCCGAATAACTCACCGGAGCATTTTCCCATCCGGTCGATACTTGCCCATCTATATAATTGGTCATTTCTGGTCCAAAGTAAAACCACCTCGATGCTCTCCCCTGTTTAATTCTTTGGGTGAGGTCTCCTTTTGTTTCGAAGTTCAATCCATAATAATCTGCACCCCAACCACCCCATCGCCCATGGACGACTACGCCTTTGGTAATTTCTGGAGGCGTGGATCCCGGGACAGAAAGAATAGACACCTTCATGCCTGCTTCTTCTAGCGTTTTCCAGATTGGAGCCACTTTTTTGGCAACAGATCTAAACCCGCCAATGGCGATTGAATCAAGAGGCTTCCCTATGACGTGCATAGGACCATCGTTTACCCCATTTACCGATGGGTATGCGCCGGTAAGTAAGGTCGCGAAATTTGTCGGCGTATGGCTTGGAAAATTTGGATATGAGTATCCAAACGAGCCATTGTCCATCATCTTTTTAATATTTGGAAGTTTTCCTTCTTTGGCCCATGTATACATACTAAACAAATTCGGATCATTGCGCACACCATCTGGGATAAACCAATAGAGTTTTAATTGAGTCTTTTTATTTGGCGTATTTGAAAGACGGGTCTGGACAATGTTGGAGCGATATACAAAAAATATACCGATAAGAACGATCAAACCAAAAAGAATTTTTTTCATAGAATTTTCTTACCAAGGTACACTAATTATTTATAATAGTATTGTAATTTATACTCTTCCATCATCTGCTTAGCAAGATCCATTTTTGTATACAGTAAATTTACGGCTTCCGCAGGATCGGTTTTTGTATGAAACAGCTCATAGGGTATAAATTCATTCCCATTCCATCTGATCAATAAATTCCAATCTCCTTTGCGCAGAGATTTTACAAATCCAAATTCCCCTTCTGCCATAATAATTCGCTCCGATATTTTTTTGTTTTGAAGCAGTGGCACAACGCTTTCTCCATCAAAGATATAGCTATGCGAAATGCCCACCAAATCCAATAGTGTCGGCATAATATCTACCCCCTGCACTGGCTCCTGTATAGTATGTGGAGGAATTCCTGGAACAGATAACAAAAATGGCACCCGCATATTTCCTTCATAGAGCGTAGTATGGGAAAATACGCCATGTTCACCAAATTCCTGACCATGCTCAGAGGTAATAATCACGATGGTATTGTCTTTATAGGGAGACACTTTTAGTCTGTCAATAAAATCAATCATGGCTGTCGCATCAACTTTTTTCAGGATTTGATCATACAGTGCTCGCAGGTAAATCATCTGTCTTTTATCTTTTACATTTATAAATGTTTCGTAAATATATGACCAATGCAGGTTACTAACAATATTAGTATCCAATGTCTTAGAGTTTTTTGTAAAAATTGCGTTTGCTTCCTCGTGGGTTTTCGCCTTCAACATCTCTTGATATAGTTTTTTTACCGAATCAGTTTCAACTCCGTACAATGATTTATCTATACTTTCTGGTAATTTGCGCATGAGATAGGTATAAAATCCTGGAGAAAACACTTCCCAATGCAGTTGAGATGGAATATCTGGGTATGAATCCGTGGTATAGATTTTTTTTTCAGAACCAATGAGATATGGTTCGTGACAATTATCATTATTGTAATAGCTCACAAAGATTTTTTTGTGTCTTTTATTTGCCTCATCTATGCGATAAAAAATATTGTCGATATCATATGTATCCACATTTTCTGAGACTCCCCTGGAATAATTTGCCAAACTAAGCGTGCTGCTTTGTTGTTGAAATAATACCGTCTCGTATCCGTTTTTTTGGAGCACTTCGGGGAGAAATGGAATGGAAGGAGATAGCACACCTTCTCCTTGCCTGATAACCCCATGCTTACTAGGCACTAATCCAGTCAGAAGAGACATGTGACTTGGGAGCGTCCATGTAGCATTAGCGTAGGAATTGAGGAATAATTGATTCTTTTGAGCAAATGCACAGAGGTTTGGCGTGGTGTTGCGATCATAGCCATAACAGGGCATGCTTTTCGCAGAACAGACATCGAGGGTCATGAGGATAATGTTGCAGTCTTTACACAGTGGTTTTACATTCTGATTACTCTGCAAAGTGGAGAGTGGTATAGTTCTTTTCCAATATCCATACCCAAGAATACCCACAAGAACAACGAGAGAACATGTAAAAAGAATGAATCGATGTTGAGTTAGATAGTAAATAATGGTATTTCTTTTTTTCATTGGGGCTACCAGTCATTATTTTCGAGAGACGCGTTGAGCGTTGCTCTCTTTGATAATAGTCTTTGCCATATCCATATTTGATTCTAGCAGGTTATGTGTTTCGTTTGGATCAATATCTGTATTATAGAGCTCATAAGGAATGAGCTCATGACTGTTCACCGTCACCAAAAGCTTCCAGTCTCCTTTACGAAGCGACTTCTTAAAACCAGATATATCGTCAGAAATAAGAATGCGATTTGGAACAGGAATATTTCGTAATACTGGCACGAGACTAAACCCATCAAATGTATACGAATGTCTAATGCCTACTAAATCAAGAAGTGTGGGCATAATATCAATGCTTTGCACTGGCACTGTACTGTTATGCGAAGAAACACCTGGAACATACATAATAAACGGCACGCGAGCATTCCCCTCATACAGAGTGCTGTGCCCGAATATCCCATGCTCTCCAAATTCTTGACCATGCTGAGCGGTAATAACCACAATGGTATTGTCTTTATAGGGAGATGCAGCTAAATCACTAATAAAATTAGTAATTATGGTTTTATCTAACCCTACTAACTTCTGATCGTACAGTGCTCGAAGATAGTCCATCATTTTTTGATTTCTTGGGTCTATATATGTTTCATAGAAATATGACCAATAGAGATTATCCACAGACTCTTCAGGCATCATCCGTGTTCTGTCCAAAAATATATCTTTTGCTTTATCGTATGTTACTGCAAGCGACATCTCTTCATAGAGACGCTTCATCTCGTCGGTTTCAGCTCCAAACGAGGCATGTTGTATGTTTTCAGGCATTTTTTTCATGAGATAAGCGTGAAACTCTGGGGAAAATATTCTCCAATCTGATTTGTCTAGCGGTAATTCTGGATATGAATCTGCGGTAAAGAGCTTTTTTTCTGAACCGATTAGGTTTGGCTCGTGACAATTTGAGTCGTAGTAGGTAACAAATAATTTTTTGTGACGATTATTTGCTTCTTCTATACGCTTGAAAACTTCGTCAACCAAATATACGTCAATCACTTCAGAAGCCCCCCGAGAATAAATTGTGGAAGGAAGTGCGCTACTATTTTTATCCTGAAATAGCACGGTCTCATATCCATTTTGCTGAAGCACTTCAGGAAGGAATGGAATAGATTGCGACAATGAATCTACCCATTGCTCATTGACCTTATGTGTACTTGGCAACAATCCAGTCATAATAGAGACGTGACTCGGCAGTGTCCATGTAGCATTAGCATAGGAATTGAGGAATAACTGATTTTTTTGAGCAAACGCACAGAGGTTTGGAGTGGTATCTCGATCATACCCGTAACACGGCATATTTTTTGCAGAACAGGTATCTATGGTTAGTAGAACAATGTTGCAATCCTTACAGAGAGGAGTTTTTTTTACATCCGAAATAGTGGTAGTGCGAGAAATCCAAAACAATACCCCGACACCAATACTTATACCCATTGCGACAATCAAAAGTATATGTGTTCGATTTCTAGATGATTTCATAGGGTGCTAAGTGCTATAGTTTTGAACTATTCTATCTAGTATTCTTGGGATACTGTAGTGAATATTTTCTAAGTATATCGTTTGCGATCGAAAATTTTGATGCTAATGTATTATACACTTCAGACGGATCTATTTTTGTATTAAATAATTCGTACGGGATGAGTTCTCTCCCATCTTTTTTTACTAGGAGCTTCCAATCTCCCATTATTAGCGCTTTATTTCCTTCGTATCCAGATATAATAATGCGATCCGATAGTTTTTTGTTTTGCAATAGTGGAACAATACTTTTTCCATCAAAAATATAGTTATGTGTAATACCAACTAAATCTAGGAGCGTAGGCATAACGTCAACGCTTTGCACTGGTTGCATAATTGTGTGAGAGGGAACACCTGGAACGGACAATACAAATGGCACCCGAATATTTCGCTCATAGAGCGTTGTATGACCGAATACTCCATGTTCACCAAATTCCTGACCATGTTCGGAGGTGATAAGGACAACGGTGTTATCTTTATAAGTTGATCCGTTTAGTGCATTTATAAAATCTCTAATATCGCCTGTATCGAGTCGGAATAACTGTTGATCATACAAAGCCATCAGGTAATTCATCATTTTTTTGTTATGCACATTTATATACGTATCATATACATAGGACCAATATAAATCCCTAGTGATATCGTCATTCGGAAAATTACTTCTATCTAAAAACAAAATTCTAGCTTTTTCAAATGAATTACTGGATATCATTCGATCATAGACATTTTTGATACTGGCGTTGTATTCTTCATATTCATTATTTTTTAATTTATCTGGTAAAAACCTTTGTAAATATTCGTAAAATTCTGGTGTAAACGATATGCTTTTATCACCTGGTTCTATAGGAATTTGTGGGAAAGAATCGGTAGTAAAAAGTTTATTTTCAGAACCGACAAGATTTGGCTCGTGACATACAGAAATATAATAGGAAAAAAATGTTTTTTTCCCTTTTTTGACATTTTCGTCCAACCGTTTAAAAAGACTGCTGGTAAAATAGTCATCATTTATCTCTGTGATTCCCCTGTTGTATACCGTTTTTGAAGAAAATATACCCGTGTCCTTGGGTTGAAATAATACGGTTTCATAGCCATTTTTTTGTAATACCTCCGGAAGAAATGGAAGACTTGGAGGGAGTGAATCCTCCCATTGTTTATGTACCCCATGAGTACTTGGCAATACACCCGTCAAAAGAGACACATGACTCGGCAGTGTCCATGTAGCATTAGCATAGGAATTGAGGAATAATTGATTCTTTTGAGCAAACGCACAGAGGTTTGGGGTCGTGTTGCGATCATAGCCATAGCAGGGCATGTTTTTCGCGGAACAAACATCGAGGGTCATGAGAATGATATTGCAGTCTTTACACAGTGGTTTTACGTTCTGACTACTCTGCAAAGCGGAGAGTGGTATAGTTCTTTTCCAATATCCATATCCAAGAATACCTACAAGGACGACTAGAGAACATGTAAAAAGAATGAATCGATGTTGAGCTAGATAGTAAATAATGGTATCTTTTTTCTTCATAGGGTGGTATCGAGCATCATTTCCGAGAGACGCGTTGTGAGTTGCTCTCTTTGATCATAGTCTTTGCCATATCCATGTTTGATTCTAGCAGATTATGTGTTTCGCTTGGGTCAGTTTTTGTATTGTAGAGTTCGTAAGGCATCCATTCCTTTCCATTCATTTTGACAAAAAGCTTTAAATCACCATTGCGAAGTGTTCTCATAGATTCAGTAACAATGTCCGTGATAAGAATGCGACTTGATATGTGCTTATTCTGCAGTAACGGCACCAGACTAAGGCCGTCAAACGAATACGCATGCTTTATGCCGATCAAATCCAAGAGCGTTGGCATAACATCTACTCCTTGCACTGATTCTGTGATTGTATGAGGAGAAACACCCGGAATGTACAAAACAAACGGCACGCGCATATTTCCTTCGTAAAGCGTCGTATGTCCAAATACCCCATGTTCACCAAATTCTTGACCATGTTCTGAGGTGATAATCACGATGGTATTGTCTTTAAAGGGTGAGGCGTTTAGTTTGCTGATAAAATCAGCGATTGTACTATTGTCTGTCTCATATAATTGCTGGTCATACAGCGCACGAAGATAGTTCATCTGTCTTTTGTTGTTTACATCTATGAATGTCTCGTAAAAATACGCCCAGTATAAATTGCCAATGATATCTTTGTCCATCTTCGTTTTGATATTATCTATAAAAATTGCTTTTGATTTATCGTACGAGGCCGCTAGTTGCATCTTTTCATATAGATGTTTCATGGAATCTGTGCTAGCTCCAAATGCAAATTTATTTAATTCATCTGGTATTTTGTGCATGAGATATGTGTAGAAGTCCGGTGAAAACATTTGATATTCTGTGCGTTGTAGTGGAATTCCTGGATACGAATCGTCAGTAAAGAGCTTTTTTCCAGAGCCCATGAGATTTGGTTCATGGCAATCAGCATTATAATAGGTAATAAATGTTTTTTTATTTTTCACTATATTTCTTCCTAGAATCTCGAAAATATCTTTGATATCATATTTCTCGAGTATTTCAGAAATTCCTCTGTCATATACTCCTTTATCAGGGAATATACCTCTATTCTTTTCCTGGAAAAGAACTGTCTCATACCCGTTTTTTTGTAATACCTCGGGAAGAAATGGGAGACTTGGAGATAATGAGTCTACCCATTGTTCATTTACCCCATGCGTACTTGGCAATAATCCAGTCAAAAGCGACACATGACTCGGCAGTGTCCATGTAGCATTAGCATAGGAATTGAGGAATAATTGATTCTTTTGAGCAAACGCACAGAGGTTTGGGGTCGTGTTGCGATCATAGCCATAGCAAGGAATATTTTTTGCTGAGCAGGTATCCAAAGTAATTAAAACTATATTACAATCTTTACAAAGTGGTTTTTTTGGATAGAACATGGTCATCCATACCCAATAAAACGCGCCGAAACTAACTAGTAAAAGCGCCGGATAAATATATTGTGGGTGGTGAGAAGTGGGTTTTTTCATATATTTCGACGTATTTACACACTATACCTCCCACCGCGCATAAAAATAACGCTTAGCAGTCTCAACGAGAATAATATAACAGATAACCAGAACACCAAGCAAACTATAAAATATTGACGGCGGTGCGACAAAACTAAAGAGCTTTGCAAGTGGAGACAACGGAATTAATATGGCGAGAAATACCACGCCATATAACCCAATGGCAAATCGAGGGGAAATCCTGCTTTTGAAAAATGGCACTATGGTCGTCCTTATGCTGAATATAATGAGCGTTTGTGTGACGAGCGATTCCAAAAACCATCCTGTCTGAAACAGCGACGGAGTCGCCTGGAAAAACTTCAATAATAGAACGAAGGTAATAACATCAAAAAGAGAGCTGATCGGCCCGAACACCATCATAAAACGCTTTACCCCCGCTATGTCCCATTTCCTCGGTCGTACTAGTTGATTGCTATCCACAGAATCGCTCGCCAAAAACAACTGAGAGAAATCGTAGAGCAAATCGTTTAACAATATCTGCGCGGGAAGCATCGGAAGAAATGGCAAAAAAAGACTAGCAATGGCGACGCTGACCATATTTCCGAAATTACTACTTGTGCCCATCTTTATATACTTCATGACATTCGCGAAGGTCTTACGGCCTTCAATGACTCCTTCATAGAGCACATGCAAATCTTTGTGGAGCAAGATAAGATCGGAGGATTCTTTCGCCACATCTGTGGCGTTATTTACTGATATCCCGATATCTCCCGCCCTGAGGCTCGGTGCATCGTTTACTCCATCACCGAGATATCCCACCACATGACCTAATGTTCTCAATGCATCGATAACTCTTTTTTTGCTTTCCGGATTGAGCCTCGCAAAAATAGTCGTATTGTCTACTGCCCGAACGAGCGAGGCATCATCAAGCCGCTCAACATCGATGCCAAGCAACATTCCAAGAATCGGTAGTTCGAGCGTTTTGCATACATGGGCCGTGACCAGCTCGCTGTCACCAGTCAAAATTTTTATGGCGATCCCCGCTTCTTCCAAAAGTGCCAGCGATGGCTTGACGCTCGCTTTTGGCGGATCCAAAAATGCCATGAGGCCAACCAAGGTTAAATCTGTTTCTGCAGTCGTGTGGTATTTCTTTGCTCGAAGTACTTCCTTTTTTGCTACAATAATGACGCGAAACCCCTGTGTTTCGAGTTCATGCACACGTGTTTTGAGTGCAGTTCGAACGGAGTCTTTAAGCCTAAGCGGCCGATTACCATCTAGTATGGTCGCACACTGTGCGAGCAGGGAATCCGGCGCGCCTTTGGAAATCAATACGGTATCTTTTCCTTTTGAAAGCACGACAGACATGCGTTTCCGGTAAAAATCAAATGGTAGCTCAAAGAGTTTTTTATAAGCACTGACTCCTTTGACACTTTTTGCCTTTGCGCGAATGGCCACTTCGATCGGATTGTCCATTGATGATTGAAAATGACTGGCAAGATAGCCGTAAGTAAGTACTGTGTCTGATTTTTTCCCATGCACATCTTCATACAGCATAAGGGTAATGGCGTTTTGGGTGAGTGTGCCTGTTTTGTCTGTACAGAGTACATCCATGCTTCCAAGATTTTCTATAGCAGGCAAATACTTTACTATCACTCCCTTTTTTGACATGCGTAGGGCTCCTTTGGACAAATTGATCGTCACAATAAGCGGGAGTAATTCTGGTGCAAATCCCACAGCAAGAGCAAGAACGAACAAGACCGATTCAAGCACTGGATGAATCCCTGATGAGACATGTGCAATAAACACAATGGGCGCCAACACTGCCATAAACTTTATGAGAAGCACGCCATACTGTGAAAGGCCTTTTTCAAAATCTGTCCTCCTGCGTGCTCCAACAATTGATGAGGCAATTTTCCCAAGCTCCGTGCTACCTGCTGTTTGAACCACTAACATAACGCCCTCTCCGCTGACAACCTGTGTGCCCATATAGGCACAATTTACTCTATCTGAGAGACCTATTTTTTCATCCCCCGTCTCCTCGTACCTCTTATGTTGTGGGTAGGATTCCCCAGTGAGCGTCGACTGGTCTACCATGAGATGTTCACTTGAAAGAAGTCGTCCGTCTGCAGGAACGATGTCACCGGTGGACAGAAACACCACGTCTCCTGGAACAAGTCTCGCAAACCGCACTTCTTTTTTTTGATTATCATGAATCACCGTGGCGGTAAGGGCAACACTTTTTTTTAAGCGGTCTGCAGCAAGCTCTGCGCTATGTTCCTGAAATGTATCCAGTGCGACGCTCAGAAGTGTGATGCCGAGAATGATGACAAAGTCTGAGATTTGCCCCACGATAGCTGACAAGAAACCAGCGACAAGCAATAAGATAATCAAAGGGTTTTTCAGCTTCATAGCCATTCGATTGAAGATTGTTTGCGATTCTCGTTTAGCAAGTTCATTTGGGCCATAGTGTTTCAACCTCATCCGCGCTTCTTCTATAGAGATCCCAGAGCTGGCGCTACCGAGAGTTTTGAAGAGACTATGAATATCTACTGACCACCAAATGGCAGGAATTTGAATTGGAGACTCCATGTATCTATACTAGATTTAGCAGTGCGAGAATGCAATGAATAACCTTTAAAGGTGAGACCTTTAAAGGATGAACATATGCCTTCGAGAAATATTGTAAAAACCTATATTGCTGATGGGTATTATCATATATACAACCGCGGTGTCGAAAAGCGGGATATCTTTCTTGATGAACAAGATTATCGAGTGTTTCTCCGATATTTAAGAGAGGCAGTTTCTCCTCCATCAGATAGTATGACGCTTGAAAAACTTGTCACCTTTAAAGGTGAGACCTTTAAAGGTATTCCCCGGCAACCGAAAAACTTCTACAAGAATGTTGAGATTATTGCGTATATTCTCATGACGAACCATTTTCATATAGTTATACATCAACATAACGAGAGCGACATGAAAGAGCTTATTCAGTCTGTTTGTACGCGATATTGTGCCTATTTTAATAAGAGGTATAAACGGGTTGGGACACTGTTTCAAGGTCCATATAAAGCAGTATTTGTAGATTCTGAAGAGTATTTACTCCATGTAACCCGATACATTCATAGAAATATGCATGAAATTGGAGGGCCGTTTGTGTACCCGTATTCCTCTTATTCGAAGTATATTGGAAAAAGTAATGAGCTGTGGATTCATCCCGAGATTGTGCTCTCATATTTTTCGACCGAAAAACCGATTTCTCTGAAACGAATTCATACGTACCAATCGTTTGTCGAGCAGTACGAACAAGATGAGTCCGAAATCTTAGGCAATCTCGGTATTGATGTAGACACCCTTTAAAGGTGAGACCTTTAAAGGTGTTCGATTTTCTGGGCGCGGATAGCAAGAAAGAGTGGGATTTCAGCGCGACTGCGATTTTCCATCTTTGCTGATTTACCGGCCTGAGATTCCTTGTCGCTCGCCCATTCTTCAAGGGCGTCGATAACAAAACCGTGATGTGTAAGCAGTGATGTGTAGTACGATATTGGATTGTGGAAACTCCAGGTGAGCGCGGATTGTTTTTGCCCTGGGTGCATGGTGATAGGAATCTTGAGTGGTGATAGGTACCGATTTACCCTACGATACTGGAGCTTGCTGGCCTCATCTATACCCCAACTGGATTGCCGAGGAATGCGAAAGGCTGGATGGTTTAACACCAATACAAATGTCCCGCCTATTTCCAAATGCCGGGCTGTTTGCTCTATAACCGTTTCCGGAAATTCTATGTTTTGGATAGCCAGAATACATGCGGCATGGGTAAATATTCGCTGTCCGATGGGAAATTGTTTTGTGGCGTCTGCTTTATGAAATGAATGCTTTGGATTTTTATCCATTTTTTTAGCAGTGGCGATAAGATCGTCTGCTATATCAAATCCTGCATATTCGACATAGGGAGAAATCGAACGAGCCAAAACCCCCTGTCCACAGGCGATGTCGAGCAAGCGTGAAGCGTCAGATAGCTTCAATAGCCTCAAAACGCCGGGAAGCACCACATGCTCGTGGTAATACTGACCCTTGTCTCCCACGAGTTTGTTGTACCATTTTGATACTGGTTGCCAGGAGGTTGAGTGAGATTGGTGTTGATTCATATCCCTATAGTACCAAATTATGGCTCAAGGATGGTAACTAGAAAATCTGGATCCCACTGAAGAATTTGTCGTGCCCCAAGAGAATATAAAGACTCTAGAATACTTTTCTTCGCTTTATCGTATGATCCAACGTCAGGAACTAAGACTGTCTCAAGCACTAGAGTTGGTTTTTTATGAGACTTCAGCTGATTTTGATGTATAGTTAATACGTTTTCATACAGCTCTGATAACAATTGCCTCGATACTCCGTTTCCCCAATACCCCCTTCGAACATATACACGAGTTTCATACATGCCAAAAACTTTATTTGGGAATATATTTTTCATTGCAATAAGATTTCCAAAACCCATAACCTGTTGATCCCTTGAACCCGCAACGACAGTGTGTACTATTCCGACATTTTTTGAACGATACTCATGATGTGGTGCTATGTGTGTTATGCCTGTATTCAACCCGAACTCTCTCCAATGTGACTGAATCCAGTTTGCGTCATTTTCTAATACCGCTTCAAAAGCATCTACGTCTTCTTTTCCAGAAAATCCTTCCGCGCGATATGCGATATGTAACTGCTCTGAGGAAATGCCTGTCATGAGGTAAATTTGGGTTTTTCTGCACCGTCTAACTCAAAGAGAGTCTGTGAGCCAATCCGATTACGCGGATTGAATGGATCAGGATACCTTGAGGCAGTTGCATACAAATCATACATGTCTCGTTGGTGGAGTTTTTCTCCTGTTTCATAATTTCGAGAAGTCTCCTCCATGTGTAGATGTTCATCATCCCAACTGTTATATACTATTGGATCAATCTGATATGGGCGATCCATACCCTGATAATAATCTGCATACCCCTTTCGGAGACCTGAAAACCCCAGAGAACCGATAGGATCGCCACGAGATATAGGAATTGCCATTGGATGTTTTTGAAGCACTTCTAGAGGGTGCGCGTGATTTGTTGGTACCCACATATCTAATTGCGCTTTATACACAGGCATACTGAACGGGATATGATTGCTAATATCTGAAAGATGTCCTAATTGGATTATTCGACCGTTTTTGGCAAGAATTTGAACAAAATACCCAAGACCAAAATATGCTGGCAAACCATCTACGAGTATGGGGTGATTTTTCTTATCTGTTAATACATATGAATGGTAGGACGATATTGCTAGTCCATCGCAGGGGGCCACAATCGGTGCGCCATACGGCGCATAAATGTCTACCCCGCCATGCTTTCGTTTTCCGTGAATTCGCCTCTCTTGATCGGAATAATAAAATCCCTCTTGCACACTGTACGGCTTCCATGACGTAAGAGAGATAGCATAGCCACACTCGTTTACCGATCGGATTAATTCAGCATGGCGAAATGGAAACGTCAGATACGGTGTAGGCTCAACTTTGACGCCATCAACAATTGGATGATGTACTCGCACATGGGCAACGATTGATCTGACATGCTCCAGTGCATTCATAGACTTAACAATTATGATGTAAAAAGGTTCTGCGAAATAAATCGATGAAGTTTTTGTCCAGGTCGAAGATTTCGCTCCTCTGCGGGTTTTCCAATGAAATACGAACGAGATTGAACTATACCGCTCCTATCTACTTCTTGAACTTCCCCGAGCACCAGATTGCCTCCTATTGGAATTTCCCAGAATACCGAACGGGAGAATAATCCCTGCGCTTCTCCGTGTACCGCATCCGTTACAAATTGATGTGATCTCACTGATTCAACCATACTTTCAGACGCATAATGTGCATGGAAAAAATCCAGTAATTGATCCTCTACTTGTTCAGGTGAAAATTGACTGCTATTTTCAGTTACCCCAACGAATGGCAGATACATATGTATATCACCGTTATCAAGTGACCATGTAACAATATCTATCCGGGAGAAGTTTTTTCGTCGAGCCAGATCCAACGCATGTTCAAAGGATTCGAGTGGTGAAGAAAAATGTGACGGCTCAACATCAGTGCCCAATCCTAGCCTTTTTACAATTTCCTGCATATTGCACAGATAGTAATATAGAGAAAACATACTGTCAATGGATAATTGGCATATTGCACGATAATTATGACTCGCTTAATCTAGAGAATATATGATTAATGAAGTCATTTTTGATTGCGAAATACAAAAATTGTTTAGTGGGATAGTCTCGAACGATCCCGCAGACTTAGATGTATCTATTGTCAGCGTGTTTGCAAGAACAGTGGATGACTATCATCAAGAAACGTCAGAAAGCTTCAATGGCGTCAAAATACCATAAAGCACCACATGCTCATGGTAATATTGGCCCATGTCTCCTAAAAAATTTAATCATTTCCTCCAGCTCGTCGTCATTTACTTTATGGCTATTTCTCAACTCCATAACATTATCTGATGTAAAATTCACGCCATTTTTAGGAAATGTATTGTTCATCCATAAAATGAGCGCCTCTGACATCTCATGTACATTGGACGAACCCCGACTTATCACTACAAGACCTCCCAATTGAACATGTTGATTCGTTATTTGCAAAGCTAATTCACCGGTTCTTGAAAGTTTAGATTCTTTAAATATTCTCCAGATCCCACCTTGGAGGTACGCCGCTGAGAGATCCTACTCCACCACCTTCGGACTAGTATTTAGCACCTCAGTAATTTTTGGACTACTCACTGCACCTTCACTGCACAGTATCAGCATGGTTCTTGATCCGATATTGTCGAGAGTAGCCGGGACTCTCCCCTCATGATTCGAGTTCCGCTGTTCGCTTCTATCATAGAAATAATCTGCATTCATAGAAATAAAGATAAAGATTCAATCCCATCCACAATTCGACCAGATGTATCCTTGAACATCAAGGTAAATCTAAATAAATCAATTTAATCATAGGTGCACAGGCTATTGATAACAGCGCGGTGATTATTTTGAGCCCGTTGTTCATAGAATATAGCCATATTGTACCGCATAAATGCCTCTTGACGCGAATTGTCGTCATTACGTACTCTTAGAGGATATGATCAATGAAGTCATTTTTGATTGTGAGACGCAGAAATTGTTTAGCGAGATTGTCTCGAATGATCCCGCGGACTTAGGCATCTCTATTGTCAGTGTGTATGCAAGAACGGTTGATGACGCGCAGCGAGAAATATCTGGAACCATGCATAGCTTTTGGGAACATGAGCTTGCCAATATGTGGCCGTTATTTTTAAATGCTAAGCGGATTATTGGCTTTAACAGCAATAAATTTGATGTGCCAGCGCTCCGCCTGCATGCCCCAGCTAACTTCAGTAAACTCCCCCATTTTGACATCATGGACCACGTAAAAAGTGCACTGGATCATTACCTGAGTCTCAACACGCTAGCGACAAACACATTAGGCGCTCATAAAACAGATGTGGGAACAAATGCGGTCTTATATTGGAAAAGCCAAGATCCAGAGCAGCTTGCAAAATTAAAATATTATTGTGAAGCGGATGTGGCAATTACCAAAGATCTCTATGACTATGGAGTGCGAGAAAAGAAATTGAAATATATCGATAAATTTAATACTCCCCGCGAATTTCCTGTGGATTTTTCGTACCCGAAAGCGGTCGTGGACGCTAGTCGACAAATGGGGATGTTTTAAATTTAGTCTAATTCTTTTCGATCATCGTTTTTCCACTCACGTGCTAAATTTTCAATGTCTATGGTATGTTGAAAGCCACTTTCTGTCGCAGGATGCTCCCCATCTTCGATATAGAAAGTCCCACCTATTCTTTTAGCAAGAATGATCGCTTCATCTCTAGTGAGAACCTCTGCCCTTTGCACAACTCGCATTTCATAAGGAGTATTTATCTTACTCCCAAAATATTGCATTAAGTGCAGTTTTTCAGACATATCTTTGAATTTCTGAGGCTTAGTTGCTATCTTGTTCGATTTATGTGGGTGATCATGGAGTCGCCCGCCTGCCATCGCTTACGCTCAGGCGTTAGCGGGCAGGGACCATGCGTCGCGTCAAACGCGACTGGGACGTTTGACTTCCCGCCTCTTTCACCCTGTGAAACAATTTAAACCTGTGGGTGATCATGGAGTCGCCCGCCTGCCATCGCTTACGCTCAGGCGTTAGCGG
>CAYHHA010000016.1:0-8607 GCA_964356315.1 uncultured Gammaproteobacteria bacterium | reverse complement strand
TCCCGCCTCTTTCACCCTGTGAAACAATTTAAACCTGTGGGTGATCATGGAGTCGGACCATGCGCCTCTTTCTTATCAGGAAAGCGTTCTACCGCTGAACTAATCACCCTATTTATTTACTTGTTAAACTAAATTAAACAGTCTATACTCACGCGTTCTCCCACTTCTCCCTCGACAAGCTCGGGATTCGCGGGACACGGTACCGGTCGGACTAATCACCCAAAATGAATACTGTTATTATATCGTAAAAGTATAGATCAGACTAGCGGAGAGTTAAAAACTGGATTTATAATCTTGTGCAAATAGTGACTAGGCCAGATCCCCGCCTTCGCGGGGATGACAAGTAAAAATTGAGGCGCGTGCCGGAATCGAACCGGCGCATAAAAGTTTTGCAGACTTCCGCGTTACCACTTCGCCAACGCGCCATAAAATCTTTTCGTTACCTCCCGCTTAGCGGGATTGATCGGCTCGTAAACTCGTCTCGATGACTCAACTCATTAACGAGCCATCAAACTTCGCCCGCCTGCAATCGCTATGCTCAAGCATTGCGGGCAGGCCAACGCGCCATAATATCTACCCTTCACAGCAACTCTCTGATTTTACCATACCCATCATTGAATCGATACAACTGCCACATCTATTTTCCCACCGGACGAATTATACCCGGCGGTTTTATCGGAGAAATATGCGACAGTATTGCCGGCTCAGGACCGGTCATATGAATCGGGGCGATATGGCCTGCTTCCGGAGATTTTACCTGAGTGACAGCTTGTGTTCGTTGTCGTTGGGCGATCATGCTTTTCTCAACAGTATTTGCTATTGTATCTATCGCAATGCCACCACCAAAATGTATTACGGCGGTATCCATATCAATGGGCGGAGGCAAAAGCGACTTTGATAATTTTATGAGTCGTTTAGCATCTTTTGGTGAATACCTGTCGATAATCCGACGACCAAATGATTTTGAAGATCCTTCAGCAATGTACGTTACCTTTCCCGATGTATCAGGCCCATTTACCATATTTTCCGTAGTGTCTTCGTGCTGTTGATTCATTGCATTTTTTATTCGAAATAAATAATCGGCTCTTCGTAAAGACGAACGGATCGGTGCTGGAGGAAGTTCTGCAACTTCTTATTTGCCTCCTCTTCCGATTTACAAGAGAGAAATGCTAGAGGCATATTTACGTTCAACTTTCTACGATAAACCACATGCCTCGTTACACCAGCAGGCATAAGAACGCCATGATCGACGAGTGTAATGACCTGCTGTGGGGAAAAATTTGGAAATGCGACGAAAAGATTTTTTTCGCTATACCGATCGAATCTGAGCTTGATTGAAGCCTCTGTCCAAGGACTTGCTGAAAACACTCGTTCTACTTCCCCATCACCGTACAGCTTTACAAATTCTCCCATTTTAGCAACGACATCTCTATAGGAAAGCGTAGAGGACAACTCATATACTTTTCCGGAACGGAACATCATGACGCACAGGACGTTTGACCGGATTAAATACCGGTTACTGTAGACGGAAAGCTCTCTAACTGTGACATCCTTTAGCTTAGCGATTTTTTCAAAAAACGTTGACTCGTCTACGTTCACCAAGTGACTCCAACTCATAAGATGCACATGAGTAGGATCGCTATAATCAACGACTTGAACGAGACAATACTTATACTGAAGTAGCTCTATCGCGGTAATCCGGTTTGCTCCATCTAGATGCAAATACGTGCCATGTATAAAATTGGTCACGATGGGTGGATTTCGTAAAATTCCCTCCCGTTTAATTTCCGATGCGAGTTTTTTCATCCGGCTTTTTTGCACAAACTCCTGAAGGCGTAAACACGCAACAGGCACGATTTTCAAATCTGGATAAAAAACAGTATCGTTCATAGTGTCACCCTCCTGACAGGAAAGTTTCCTTGGAATATGCGATCAATATCATCTGCGATCATAATACTTGCCCGTTCCTCTGATTCTTTGCTGTTTGCGGCGATGTGAGGCGTAAGGATGACATTTGGCATCGAACAGAGCGGGTTTGATGCAGGGAGTGGCTCTGTCGCGAAAACGTCCAATGCTGCACCAGCAATACGACCTTCTGAAAGAGCAACAATAAGCGCGTCTTCATCTACTACGGCTCCTCGAGAGGTATTTATAAAATAAGAAATCGGCTTCATTTGAGACAAGAGCGTCGAGTCAAAGAGACCTCTGGTCTGCTGAGTAAGAGATACGTGAAGTGATATGATATCGCTTTCTTTGACTAATGTGGACAGGTCCACAACGGATGCTCCAAGTGACTTGATTTGTTTGGTGCGATCTGATGATTGCGATTTTGTGAATACTAACACCCTCATGCCAAATGCGTTACCAAGCTCAACAACCCGCGCACCAACAGCGCCGAATCCAACCACGCCCAGTGTTTTTCCTTTTACTTCCATGCCTCTGTATGATGATTTTGACCATATTCCACTAGAAAGCTTTGTGGCTGTTTGGACTAGATCACGAGCGAGCCCCAACATAAGCGCCATCGTATGCTCTGCAACGGCTTCAGAATTGGCGCCTGGCGCGTTTACTACCATTATATTTTTTTTCGTTGCGGCTACGACATCTATAGTATCCACTCCCGTACCTGATCTGGCTATAACTTTGAGTTTTGTCGTTTTTTCGAGAAGCTCGGCAGTTACCCTGGTCCTACTTCGCACAACAAGAGCATCGTACTCTACTATTTCATCTATTAATTCCTCTGGAGAAATGGTTGGGTTATACGTAAGTGAATAGCCACATTTTTTTAAGTAGTCTAAACCGCTTTGACCGATCGGATCACTGATAAGGATATTCATGGTTGTAAGTCCTTTCTCGTTAATGCCATAGAGGCAACCACTTCGTCCATATCTTCTTTTGTAACCCAACCCATGTGGGCTACTCGAATAATCTTTCCTTCAGCCTCCGCACTGCCACCTGAGAGGATAACGCCATATTTTTGCTTCAGATGTCCGCGAAATGCTTTATCCTCTATCCCCTCTGGTACGAGACACGCACTCACACAATTGCTGGCATGCGTAGGATCACCAAAGAGTGTAAATCCATGATCGATAAGAGAACCCCGTGTATAGGAAGCCATATCTTTATAATAGGCAAACGTTTCCTGTACTCCGCGAGTAATCATGAGCTTTAATGCCGCATGGAGAGCAAATAGCGTCGAAACCGCTGGCGTTTCTGGGGTTTGATATTTATCCGCGTAGGTTTTCATTTTTTTGAAATCGAAATAATACCGAAGACTTTTAGATGTTTCATAGGCATCCCATGCTTTTTTGCTGACGCTGATCATCGCAAGCCCTGGGGGCGTCATCCAGGCTTTTTGAGATGAGGTAAACACAATATCCAGATCGAGCGCGTCGGTAGGAAGATCCAGATTTCCGACCCCAGATACGCTATCTATAATAAATAATGGATCACCATATTTGCGAACTTCAGTAGTAATGGCTACCAGATCGTTCGTAATGGCGGTCGAGGTCTCGTTGTGAGTGATAATAATTGCCTTGCAATTTGGCAGATCTTTGTACGCTAGTGCAACTTCCTCAGCTTTCGCCGCTTCCCCCATGGGGTAAGAAAGCACGTGAACATCTATGCCTAGCGCTTTTGCAGCATGTATAAATCGATCACCAAATACCCCAATGCGAACAGCCAGTACAATATCCCCAGGAGAGAGCGTGTTTACAATCGAGGCCTCCATCATGCCCGTACCTGAAGAGGTAAAAATGAACAAATCATTTTTTGTTTGGAAAAATTGCCTTGCCATGTCTACAGATTCTTTGTGAAGTGTGACATATTCGGGACCACGATGAGAAATCATGGGTTGTGATAGTGCTTGAATAACTTCGGGCGGGAGTGGCGTGGGACCTGGTATTCGTAGATTTATTTTAGACATACTCTAAATCATAACGGATTGTATGCATTTTGGCAAAATGAATATCTAGAAATTATATTTCTCTCAGGCTGAATGACTAGGGACTTATAAAGAATATGGTCGTTATACAGAGTCATTTCAGTCAGAAGCATAATTGAATCATAGCGTAGCACGGGCGATAATCTCTCGCACCCAGTAATTTTCCATCCATTCATCAACAGCATATTGATCCATTTTTCTTGTTTTATTCAAATATTCTATTGCACTTTTATTGTCTTTTAACAAATATTTTATGGTCATAAGCTCCATATTGGCCCTAGCGCTTGATGGATCGATTTGCAAAGCTTGGCTTATGTATGATTCCGCTATTTTGAGCCTAGATTGAGGATCATATGTCCACGTTGCAATACGAATCAGCCATTCTGCCTCAAGTAAGTATACCCGCACTTTCTCTTCGACAGTGGGAATTAAATATGTCTCAAATTCTGATTTTGAAATCGTTTTTAACGGACTCTTTAATTTAAATACAGAATGAATTTTGTTCGCTATAAGTTCTGATACATATATATACCCCATTTCATTTGGATGATGACCATCAATCATAAGATTATATCCGATATTTCCATTGCCAGAAAATGAACGTAAATACTCTTCTGCATCAACCGTATATATCATATTGCCATCCGAAAGTGTTCTGATAAATTCGTTTTGCGCAGAAATCGCTCGCATCGGCATCCGATCATAATCAACAGCCTTTTTATATGCATTCCATGCATCATCTGCTCTACCTAGATTTTCATATGTTTTTCCCAGACGATATTGTGCCTCAGCGAATGTATCACAAAGTGAGAGAGCATTGAGATACATTTCTAGCGCTTGGACATACTGAGATTGTTGTTCATATCTCTCCCCTGAATTCATATTCTCTAAAAACATCTCTTTGTCAGATATATTTGCACAAAATACCGAACGATTTGGTTCAAAATCAGAATAATTTGCTACTTGTGTCGAAATAATTACTGGTATACCGGTCTGCTTTAATGTATCCATAAGATCCGTAAGCTGTTTCATATACCCTGAGACCACATCATCATATCGCTCGATCGGAAATAGCGGTACATCAAAAAATGATCGATCATCAATTTCCAATTTATAGTATTTTAGAATATTTGCCAGGATATTTGCTATTCGACTATGTGAGACAATCCAATTAATTGACTCTGGGTATATTTTTCCTTTCAACTGAAATCCGATACCATCATGGTATTGCAAAAATTCATTATGACCACTGTATACAATGATTAATGATGGATGATATATATCTCGATGAGTAAGGAGCATTTTTATGCGGTTTTTGATTTGTGAAATATTTTCCCCGGACTTGGCTAAGTTTATAGAACGAAGCTTTTTATTATCTATTGTTTCTGTACCAATCATTTTTTCAATGAGCGCTGGAATGGCATTATGGTATGGGACGCCTTGCATAGTTGATTCTCCGAAATAATAGATATTAAATGTATGCTCAGAAACATCCTGCTCTTTTAAGAGATCAGATGGAATTAACGTATCAGATGTGTCTAATAAACCTGGTGGAGCACTGGTATTTATACTGTTATGCCATGGAATACGAAGTAACAACTCGGAAACAAGCAATGAGATGCATATCGATAGAATAACAAGAATGAAACGCAATGTGCTGGAGATATAACGTGATAAAGATTGAGAATAGATGAATCTTTCCATATCGGTCGTCAAAACATGTATTCCTATATTAGCAATGCATTGACAGTAATTAATTTCTGAATGAAATCACTAGCATCAAAAAAAACGTATATAGCTCTCATAATGAAAATTATTAGGGACGTTAATGGAAAATAATATTAGTTTTTCCCAAGCATAAAACCCCACCGTAGTTCATGTATTATCTCGTATTCGAGATAATCTGCATACAGAGAATTTGCGAGCGCTGAAGGATGACCTTCTTTCGAAGACACCTGAAAGTATCGTTGCGCATCATCCCAATACGGCTTGTATTTTTCTAATCCTTTTGAATCCCTTCCAATAACGCGGACTTGCAGTTGATTGCTACGGAGAATTTGAGCAAAAGCGTCAAACCCATAAATATACGTATTTCTATCCGGAATGACATAGAGCGCATTTTTTGGCAAATATTTGCTTCCTTCCACGATCGTACACAGATTTGCCGGATTGTCCCATGCATTTTCTAGATGTTGAGCGTATGATTCCCATTTTTCCGCATCATAGTCGTGTTGAAACGACCCGATGCGAGCGCATTGATTGTGAATCGAAATCTCCAATGGAGAGTTTAAGCCCATATACGTATTTTCACTTCTAAATATGTCACTTATATTCAACAGAAATATATACAGATCAACAGCAACATCTTTTTGCATAAGCTCATACTTTGTCATATTATTGAGAAAATTATCTCCTGGAAAACCGAGTGCATATATTTTCGTTTTTCTCACCGTATTTAATTTTTTAGATAATTTTTCGGTAAAGAGATCGTCGATTTTTACCCCTCGACCCCAAACAACTGAATCCCCTATAACCACAATAGTGTATTCGTCGGAATTTTTTACTACCATTTTCTTTGGGGTGACAGCATATGGTAACAGATCAATGCCACTCACCCGTTGACGCAAAAGAAGATAATTTGAATAATCTTTTTCTGAATAATATCCAAATTTTTGAGATTTTTGATAATAGAGTCGGTCAAAAAAATATTTCTCTGTAACAAATTGAGCTATAAGACAGGCAAAAACCAATGATACTCCTGCAACAAGAAATAATAGAATTTTTTTACCAATTGGCAGAC
The DNA here is from genome assembly GCA_964356315.1 of uncultured Gammaproteobacteria bacterium. Classification (GTDB taxonomy): domain Bacteria; phylum Patescibacteriota; class Microgenomatia; order UBA10105; family UBA927; genus CAYGFH01. The sequence continues at coordinate 1,864 of CAYHHA010000016.1, read as the reverse complement.
CAAGAAATGTCATACGGAATATATCATCACTATATAAGACCAATTATAAAATTGCAATTGTGATGGGATATCATGATGGTGATAACAATACCGTTTGAGAGAAGCTCTGAATTTTCTATTTTAGTACTGTGTTATGGACCGTGGCGATGATTTTTATAGACATATATTTCAATATCTGATACGTTCATGGATATACTAATCTTTCTCTCGAGTGAATTTTTATGCGTAGATATTTCAGATTTATTGCGTATTTCATGCTTGTTTGCCTATCTTCTCTAACGGGACTTCTTATAGCGAATTCCTTTCTAAAAAGGAATAAATATTCAGGTAACGTACTAATAAAGCGAATAGCAGCGAATAATAGAATATTCGGTTGCTATTTGACAGATTCTCTGGTTATTTACCGACCTAGACCAAATGATTCAATTTGCTCACAGAATGATGCATATGGATTTCGAAAAAGCCCTGACCTTCCGGCTACTTTTAATAAAACGATTCTAACGTTAGGAGACAGCTTTGTGTATGGGGCATTTGTTGATAGTAACCAAACCTACCCTGCGTATTTAGAAAAGATACTAAACGAATCAGGAAATCAGACTCGTGTATATAATGCTGGGGTAGTAGGATTTGGCACAGACCAAGAATTTCTCTACTTCACCTCGTATATTCTTCCAAATCTTAAGCCAAATATTGTAATTTGGAATATTCATGAAAACGACCCGTACGATAATATCGAAGCATGCTTAATCCAATATGCAGATAACAAATCTTATGATTATAAGGGATATCTCAACACACTATATATATTGTCCAGGCTGAATACCTCGCTCCCAAAAAGCATAACACAGAGCGATATATACAAACTGGTAGTCAATTCAATTCCGCCGAGATATACCTTAGGGTGCACGTATAAAGAACAATTAAAACCAAGGCCTCAATTAATCCAAAAGATAATGCGTACAATTCGAGACATGCAAGAATTATCTAAAAAATATGGCTTCGACTTAGTTTTGGTCTATACGCAAGGCCAAGCTGGGTATAACTCAAAAATTAATAATCTTATTAACAAGCAGTACAACGAAGAGTTTCTAAAGATTTTCGAAGAAAATGGTATCTACCCAATAAATTTGAAAAAGGAAATAAGAGAACTGGTAAACAAATTTGAGAAATCTTTGGGTGTCAGCGTCAATAAAGACGCCTTAGATATTGATCTTTTCTACATGGATGATCCCAAGGAATATGGAGATAAACATATGAACAGCAAAGGGTATATGCTAACCGCTGAGGTGTTAGCTAATAAAATTCAAATATTATTAGATAAATAAGTGCATCCTAAAAAAATGGGCGTTTTTATGAAGGCTAGTATGATATCTTCGAAAAAAACTTGATCCAAATAAATGTTCACCTAACTTAAAATAGTATACATCCTGAATGAAGCAAAAATTTTGCACAAAAAATCCCCTTACGGGGAAAATTTGTTATTGACGACCAAATGGTGATAAGAAAACCGTTTGAGAGAATCGCTCCTTAACAGGTACATTACCATTAAGGGATCTGATGCGATTTTATTATAACGTCTCTCTCTGAGACGTGTTAACCGATCATATCTTGAATTCCGACGAGATTTGACTCTCTGTAAATCCTCGATACCACCGATTTTAAAAATAGAAAGGAGGTGATCCATCCCCAGCTTCGGCTAGGGATACCTTGTTACGACTTAGTCCCCATCGCTGAATTCGGCTTAGCTCCTCTTACGAGGCTCTTCGGCCGCCTCCAACTTTGTTGGCTTGACGGGCGGTGTGTACAAGACCCGGGAACGTATTCACCGCAGCTTGCTGATCTGCGATTACTAGCGATTCCGACT
>CAYHHA010000015.1:3420-35156 GCA_964356315.1 uncultured Gammaproteobacteria bacterium | reverse complement strand
ACATTGAAGCTCAATCTGGGCTATGAGCATGTTCGTCAGTCAAAACCACTTCGATTGGGAGATATCGTAACCGCGCAGACCGTATATACCGATAAGCGAATGTCAGAAAAATACGCGCCGGATTTGGGGATAGTAACCATGCAGATCACGGGGTTTAGACAAGGATTACAAGAAACCCAAAGGGAGCAATTCCTTACGCTGGAGCGGTCTGGACTGGTGTATACAAAAATCGGTTTTCAAAAGATCGCTTCCCAGTGGGGATTTTGAAATTAAAAATATATGACGTCAATATATCTAGAAAATGGAGGGCAACTTGGGGTATATGGAGATGTAGAAGTATCCATGCAGAACTCCGAAGTAACCGTAAACATTAGAGGTGAAATCGTAGAAGTGAGCCAAGCGGGAACTATGCAAACGCTTCCAAAAACGCACCCTGTGACAATTTGTACAGATCAGTTTCCAGGAAAAGTAATTTACACGATTGGTAGCAAATCGCAAGCACAAGAGACTGAGATTCTCCAAATTCCTCATGGGCTGCATACGGTATGGATTCTCTCGAAAGAAGATGGAGACGTGGTTAATTCGTAGAGCAATATATGTGTACCGGTAGGATGTATCTGCCGGCAGGCATGCCTAGACCCTTGGTGCTAATCAAGATGTTCTCAGACAGAATACCGAGATTACTTGAAGCAATTTAATTTCTCAGTTGTGTTGGTTGAGCGTATGTCCTAACGTGAGGCGATGGATTCTTAATTGGTGTTGTGATGCGCTTAAACAGAGACATAAAAATGAGTTTTAGTTTGTACGAAATTTTTCTTTGACGAGCATAAAGTTTTTTGAGAGCAACCTCTATATCTTGGCTCGACACCATAGGGGAAGTTAGCTGATCTTGGATAATAATATCGGCATGAAGATTTAGGTCTACAGGTTCAAGAGTGGGATCAATTCTGGCAAGAGATGCCATAATAGCATCTTTCTCAAATGCTCCGTCTATGAAAATTGCTCCACCTATGCCCTCAAATTTTTTTATTTGTTTTCGAAAAACGTCCAGAGGTATTTCTGTTGCATTAAAGAGAGATTCGTATCCCATAGCATTATTCTAATACGTATACAAAAAAATATCTGTAATGAATCGTACTAGTTAAAAGTTGATAGCCAATCTCTTATTATGGGATAATTTGTAAACTTACACACGCCAGAAGATTTGCTTTTTACACACACCCGGTGTGGTATGGCTAGACACATCAGGAAAGTTCCAGTATTCTAGCTCTTTGAGACTGTCAAAATTTCGTATAGAAATGTGAATTCTTTGATTATTCTTGGTCTATGGACATGAAGAATAAATGGCGATACGCTATAGCTGATGCCGAGCCGTTCTGTTCCATTAGTTACAGATCAGGTATACCACGTGTTTAATAGAAGCGTTGGAGGCATTCCTATTTTCACCGGCAAAAAGGACTATTATCGCTTCCTCAACTTGACTGATTATTATAGATTTTTCGAGCCTCAAATCAGATTTTCGTTTTACAACCGTGCAGATAAAGAATTAAAGCAATCATTGTTGAAATCTCTGCATGCTTCAGATCCTCAAATCACGATCCTTGCCTACGCATGTATGCCAAATCATGTCCATTTTGTATTGAAACAGGAAAAAGAACAGGGAGTCAGTAATTTCATGCGCATAATCCAAAATGGGTATGCAAAATATTTTAATATTAAAAATAAGCGATTTGGAGCACTTTTTCAATCAATGTTTAAATATGTTCGCATAGAGTCGGATGAGCAAATGTTACATGTTGTGAGATATGTACATCTGAATCCAGTAACTTCCTATTTAGTTCGTTCGGTTTCTGATCTGGAAAGCTATCCTTGGACTTCATACCAGAGCTATATATCTGATTCATTGTATTCAATGGTAAACACAAGCATCGTGCTATCGCATTTCAAATCAGTAGAATCCTTTAAAGAATTTACGGGGGATCAAGTTGAGTATCAACGAACGCTAGCGGAATTACGGCATGAATATCAGGATTCTGATGTGTGAAGCTATATCACACCCGGTGTGTACATACTCCAGCCGGATTGCCGAGTGTACTCGGCACTCACCAGTATACGACAAGTCTCTGGGAATCGAATTATCTACTGCGAAACGGCGCACCGTTGGGCGTTTCTACTCTGAGAGGATATAAACAAAAAAATCCCGCCAATGCGGGATCTTTTTTTGCTTGTACACGTGTTGGGACGAAATCGGAACCTACATTAGTACAGTTTTTTAGATTAATAATCATGATCTGGTGGTTATGAATGTGCGTAATTAAGAAATCTTTGGTATAATAGTTAAACTATGAATCAAATTGAAGAAGGAGTTGTTGGGCTAATGGAAGATAGGCGGGGGCTTAGATTAGAACAATCTGATTATCTAGATATTGTTCACGTATTCGAAGCACAATTTAACGACTTAACCCTAGAGCAGCAAGGTAAATCTGTTGATGGATATTGGTATTATTGTAGTAATGCATATAGGAACTTCACTCCTGAATTGGAGGATGTTACTGCCAAAATAGATCTTTTTGCACCATTTGAAGATTTACCACCTACTTATGCTCATACGGTAGGTGATATATTTAAAGAATATGTTAGAAGTGCTGAGGGCACTCAAAAGGTAGTTATTGAACCTAGTCAAGCATTTGCTGACTCCGATGATAAACAGGGTTTAGCAATAACTTCTGTAGAAATTGTTCAATTTCTTACTGATAAATTGCCCCAAATTAAGGATAAAACTTTTAGAGAATACTTGGGTCGTATGGTTGTGGAAGTCTTGGGCGTGCGATCTGTTGCATATGGGATAGTAGAAGTGTTGAAATCTCAAGGGATAAATAAAATTCTCCCTGAATTAGAAGAGTTAGTTAAAACAATGTCACTAAGTAAACGCGATGAGCCATACCATGATCCTGGAACAAGGTTAGTAAGAGAAAAACATATACTTGGTGGTACTCGACCTAGTTGGCAAACTGGTAATGAAAGTGTTGTGTATACAAACGTCATTCGGCCAATTGATAAGGAATTTCTTCAAACACTTAAATAGACCCTTTCTGAATTTCCAATATTTATATATGGGGGTTGCCTTCTCAAGTAGTTGCTCTCTAATATATTAAATAAAAAAAGGCGGCGCGACATATATATAGTAATAGTATATATACTTATACAAGTACTATATATAGTATATATAAATATATAGCACGTCCAAACGCGCCAAACCTATTGACAACCCATCCAATTTCTACTATTCTACCTATTAGAATCCTTTGTAGGGTTTTCGCACCTTAACCATAACTTCAAGTGTACTTCTGCGCAACAGAGGTATTGCAGATATATAAAATTAAAATAACGGGGTGATTTGCTACGAAATCATGCATAGGGAAAATAAATCCTTTTAACAAAAGGTGTAGGCGCATCGAACCCATATAGGCCTATCGTAGTTTACTAATTAATTGATCTGCACAATAGATTAAAGCCAAAATCCACACTAAATACATTGCTTGATACATGTCGAAAGAGTATTTAGTGTGCCTAAATCTTCTGAAGGTTCACGTTCTCCGTGAACCAATCATCAGAAAGTGAATTAAATAAAAAAATACGTGAATATTTTCAGAAACGGTTTAACCGTGAGTTTTCTGATGCAGAAATAGAGGAGATCCATCAAAGTCTCTTCTATTGGGGTCGTGCCATTTATAACTCCGAAAGGAGGCGGCATGACCGAGATACAAAATAGTGTGTCTGCTGGCGACAGCCAGCAGACACTATGTTTAACTCTTAATAGATCATCTCAACAAGGACGTATCAACGGCCAAAGTAGTAAAAAGGGCAACTTGAGAGATCAGAAATTCACCATGTTAAAAGATCCGCCATATTTTTGTAAAAAGTTTGGTGCTGCCCTTTTGAAATTTACCAATGGAAATTTTGATTCTGTAACATTTTTGAAGTTGCTGTGTAACTCATGGAGATGTCCAAACTGTGCCCCAATAAAGGCGAGAATTGCTGCGAACTTGATACGTGGGGTAATCATCATAAATAAGATGAAATATTTTCTCACCTTAACACTTGATCCAAAAATAATCCCAGAAAAATATGGTGATCGTACACAAAAATATATAACTGATTTGTTTAATACTCTCCGTACAAACATTAGCAGAATGGTAAAAGGTGGGGATATATTCAAATACGTGTGGGTGATTGAGTTTCAGAAGTTACATACAAATAACGCACATCTCCATATTGCGATAAACACTCGCCTTGATATTGTTGAGGTCAGAAAAATATGGCAAAGGATTGGTGGAGGTCCTCAAATGTATGTTGATGAAATTAAGGATTTGTTGAGTGTTTCGGGGTATCTTTCGAAATATTTAGTAAAAAATGTTACGGATGATTCGATAAATAATTTGTACCATTTCGAAAAACGATACGGAATTAGTCAGTCATGTATACGACCCAAAAAATCAACTGAACAATTCTATCCAGACTTATCAAATTTTGAAAAACAAAACGTACTGAAATCAAAAAATATTGACTGGGTATATAATATGCTGATTAAAGATCAATATATTGATGGTGAAGAGATCCATGCCCCAATACAGCCACTATGAAAAACGCAATTGTATATAGGCGCAAATCAACCGATGAGAGTGGGAATCAAGTGCTTTCCCTTATCACACAAAAACGCCTCACCGATGTATTAGTTTTTCATCATGGTCTCATGGTGATTGCCGATTATGAGGAGTCCCGAAGTGCAAAAATATCAGGCAACAGGCCTGTATTTACACAAATGCTCTCCGAAGTTCGAGATGGAAAAGCAGAGTATATAGTCGTTGCTCATGCTGATCGCCTTTCTCGGAATGAACGGGAACTTGCTGATATTGTCGATTTAGTTGAGCAGGGATATCTTAAAGGCATTGTCATGGTCAAGGAGAGAATTCACTCAACAGTCGATGATATCCATGAGGTCATCCGTGATCTGGTCGAGGCCTCCCACTTTTCCAAAAAACTCTCAATCAAAGTAAAAGAGGGAAACGAAACAAAACGACAACGGGGCGAAGTTACCTCACGGGCTCCAATAGGGTACATAAACGAAGACGGAAAAATACACCCTGATCCAAAATATGCTGACTATATCCGCATGGCGTTTACCCTTTACGCAGAAGGGACATATCCACTCAAACAATTAGCAGATCATTTATTTGATCGAGGCCTCAGGTCTCGTATTGCTGGAAGCAAAGTACCAAAATCCGTTATACATGAGATTCTCACCAACCCGATCTATTACGGGGCGTTTAGAAGTCATGGGACACTCTACAAAGGTATTCATCAACCGATTGTGAGCAAAGGGCTATTTGATTTAGTTGGGGACAGATTAAACGGTAAAAACGTAAAGGGAACGCAAAAACAATCGTTTCTCTATAGGGGATATCTCACGTGTACGACCTGTGGGTGCAAGTTTACCGCATCCCTTAAAAAACAGATCCATCGATATTACTACTGTACCAACTCTAAAGGTGTTTGCTCTGCCCACCTTCGGTATCTGAAAGAGTCACAGGTACACAATTTACTTCGGGATCTCATCAGCCCCTTTTCCGCCGTAGAAGGAGAAATGGCACAGTTAGCCTACGAGACCTACATCCATGATATGGGGATCAAATCCACCAATGGGATCAGTATACGGGAGAGCATAGACCTTCAACTTCAGGCAGCCGACGGGAAACTCAAAAGACTGCTCGATCTGTTACTTGATAACAAAATAGACGATATGGAGTATGAGACTAAGAAAAAAGAGATAGCCGAAAGCAAAATGCAGTTAGAATTGCAGTTACGCCATTACAAACCGATAAACCCAAATGAGAAGTTGGACAAGTTGGAACGGTTTAATAATCGCGCCAAATCAATCTATACTACGTTTTTAGAAGGGGATGATTCAGAATGTGCAGATGTTTTGAAATCGGTACTTTGGAACGCCTCTGTCGAAAATGGATTTGTCACGTCACAACAATACAAACTACCGTGGAAATATATGGAAAAACCCCTAAAAACAGGCGAATTTCGAGATTGGTACCCCCAGCCGGATTCGGACCGGCGATTCACGGGCTGAAAACCCGTTGTCCTAGGCCGCTAGACGATGGGGGCGTAGAACTAAATGAGCCACTAAAGGCACTAGGTAACAACCTAGATACCTGTAATTATACGGTAAAAAAAACACTTAGACAACAACCTACATAAAACTATATAAATATTATCTGGAGCAATAGGATTGAATTATCTATACAAAATTGATTGCCTATGTAAGGCAGGTATAGGGGGCCAATGGTAGTTGTTTGTATTCATGCATCATTTTTTTAAATTATCTGAGCAGTCACGTTTGTTAGAACACATATATACATTATTTAAATACGAAATGTAACGTCACTTCGAACTAGATGAATATGTAAGGAAAATACAGGGGATTCATCTGATACGTGCCGATCCATTCGGAAGACTTGCGAATGCTCATAAATCCTGAGTGTTTAACTCTCTACACACCAAGTTGCTTCTATATGAATATTCATTTTGAAGAACTATCTTACTCACCTATGCATATTTAATCCATGCAGAAACTCTTCTGTAATCACACTTACTAATCCTTATTCAAAACTCATACCCCTTTGTGCAGAAATAGGTACCCAATGATAATGGTTCCAAGTTAATCGAATCTTTATACGCTCCTATCAAAGTTAATTCTATTGAATTGTTGAAACTGACAGCTTACTGAAAATCAGGTGTTGTCATTGGAGCTGTATTTAAGGAACATTTCTAGTATCTCTTCCAGACAGGGTTTTACGTTAATGTTCCTTATTCTACTGTCTCGAATAAATAAGGACAAATCCATAATTTGCATTCAAAATACATATTATCGTAATAATTCCTGATAGCCATGATAGTAATGTTCGATTCTTGTAATTTATTGATATTGAGTGACGTGCTATACAATACGCTGGCAAAGCAAATAAAAGTCCAATCACAGGTGAGATTAACCCTATTAATCCTAGTCCCGTCAAGATTATGCTTAAGTCGGCATACTTAATATCTGTGCTGCTTTTTGGAGGTAAATATCTACTAGCAAATATTTTTCCGAATGTATAAGCAACATATGCAATTACCCATTGTAAACCGATTGCTATGACATAAAATGCCAAATTTCTTGCGAATAAGGTACCAATAATTCCAGCAATCGCAGTAGTAAATAACATAAAAATAACAGTTAAACAACTTTTTATATACTTCATAATTTCCTCCTCTTCTGCTGTATTTGCAAAATAAAATAATTATGGATAGAATTGTACTTTACACACTCCATTAGATATCTTCACACATACTTTAGCACACTATTTTACGCTCGACGTATCTTTCGTGTAATAACCTTTAGGATCAGATTCGACTATTTTTGCGAATACATTGTCATAATCGATGTCTGAAACTTTCTCAAACGTACCATCCTTCCACCGTTTTACATTCGTTATGGAATAGTATGTGATTCCATCAGTTCTGTTAAGATTTTTCTCTCCATCTCTCCAAACGGATAAGATTTCTACTTTTCCATCGTTATCGTAATCTCTTGCTATAAAGTCTGTGTCAGGATACCCGCCGTCACCTGTAGAGGTGCCAATTGGTATCAATTTATTATTCAGAACTTTTACAAAATTACTCTCATATCCATGAGCACCAGTAGGATAGGAAATTATGAGCAACTCTTTGGGATTTTTGTCATCGGGTTTGATCTTCGAAAGATTTACCAATTGAATGTTTTCAAATATTCGGTAGTCATTATCCTCAGCTATCAGCTCACCATCATGATCGAATACTTGTATCATGGGCTTGCGTGTGTCATTTTCGTCATGCGGATAGCTAAATATGGCTACGTCTTCCTTAGTATCACCATCAAAATCTCCAAATTCATATTCCTGTATCAATTTATTCCATTTGATAGTTTCAGTATTCTTCAAAAATCCGCTATTTCCCAAGCTCCCACCTATGGAAAATGCGATACCCATAAGAATAATGATCACAAATTTTTTAACCATAATTTCCTTATTGCTTGATCATCTTTAACCTATTCCTATACTTCTCTTTACAATATATCGTATTTCTTCTCTATGCAAGAATTGGCAACCCGAATAAATTATATATAATTGTTCTCAACAAGCTGGTTGTCCTAGGATTTCAGATCTGCCCATGTTGTCATCAAAACCTCAACGAGAAAGACTTGGGACTCTCTTCAACCATCCTTCTATATTTCTTTGGATATGTCTTCATATTTCAGAAATATGATTTCAAATATTCAGAATTATCCTATTAATTTCATGGAGCATCAGTAGTCCTTACGATCCTGTTGACTCCTTCAAAGTCCCCGCGTTACCACAGAAATATGATGTAGATCATTTCTGAGTTGCGCTATCGTGTAAAACCCAGTGACAAAAAAATTCCAATTACCAAGTGTATATAAATGTCAACTTGTGAATATCAAACTTCTTCGCTCTCAACGATAATATTTTGATTAATATTTGCCTATAACAGTAAAATTGAGAGACGTCTTGATTAAAAAAAATTGTTTAATACCCGAGGATATATTTTCTGTTGTTATAGATAGTGTTATCTGGTCGTGTTCTAGTATAAGGCGCTACGTATGTTCCACTTTTTTTAACATACCCATTTACTCTGTATAAACTGCCGCCACTAGTATAATTTCTAGGAGTAGACATGCGAAACGAAGACGTTTTATAGCTATAAGCATTAACAGGTACTGGAGTTATAAAAAATAGGAATGCAAAACCAAGTGTTACTATTAAGGACGTTATCAGTGATTTATTCATAATAGCAGTATTATACTCCTTTTAATAAAGAAAAGCTTTTTTAGCAATCACATACCCCAGATGTAGTTTGAATTGGCCTTATGATTTTTCGTGAATAATGTATGCTATGCTGAAATAGTAATTAATAACTAGATGGAATTTTGGGTAGTAAGAAAATAATATGGAAAAAATACAAAAAAAGAATAAATCTATTTGGAAAAAAATACTTATTTTTTTAATAATATATATGGTTGCCAAAGTTCTTGGAGGGGTAGCAGGAAGACAAGCGGCAAGGAGAGAAGGCTATTTGACAGGTAATGAGCTTAAAAAAACCTATAAGGAATCGCATATTAAAGAGTGCGTTAAAGTTGGTTCTAGTGAGGCAATATGCTCATGTACTTTTGAAGGTTTAATTGAAGAGATAGGGTTAGAGGGATATGGAGAAATGGCAAAAGTTTTTATTGAGAAGGGTACCGACTCATCCGAAGCAGAAAAGTATCTCAACATTATGATCGAGGAGCTTCTTAAATGTCGCCAAAAATAAATTGCAATTATTTAACTATTATTAGAGTTGGAATGAGTTTTTGATTGGAATACATTTCCTAGTTATAATTCGAAGAATATTATAACAATTTCATAATTATATATGATTACAGATTTCAAAAAGAAATTTTACACCCTTTCACTTTTCACCGTATTATCACATTGTGTAATATTTGCAGTGATATACGTTAATTTTACTTATAAACCTGATGGCTCTTTTTATACGAAGTACACTAAGAAGCTGGCAGTAAATAAGGATAAAGTACAGGAGTCCACGACCAAACAAGAAATAATCATTAGTGATTATCCATACTGTTTTGCAGAACAGTGTCCAGAGTACTTCTCTATGGATGTGGATGGCGATCGTCAATCGGAAAGTGTAGTTGTGCAGCATACCGCTATGACACAGGGAGCTGGAAAAGTATTGATAATTAAAAATGGCAAAAAAATATTTGAAACTGAAGAATTGCCACAAATATGGATTAAAGACGAGCAGGCATATGATGGAAACGTTTTTGTTCTGAAATACAGTAGTCCTTTGGATATGAATGGGAGCAGAAAAGATTATGAACGTCGATACGAATACAAAGACGGTGTTTTTACAAAAGGTAAAGAAATACAGATAAACTTGAATTAAGTAGAACGATACGTCCGTTCAGAATGTTGTATACTAACGATGCTATTGAATAGAAAGTTGGCACGGTATTATCTCCAGTATAAGTATAGTTGAATAATGATATGTCAAAAACATGTCCATTCTGTAGAAAGCAGATTGATCAGGACGACTTTGATTGCAAATATTGTAATCGGATTATCAAAGAGAGAATTGATACTCAGATTTACGGTGTTAATTCAAAAAAACAGCAGAAAGAAAATATATCTACCTTCAGCACTTATTATAAAAAAATTAAAAGTGTAATAACACACTCGTTTCGTATCAGATCCAGAGGTGACTTCAATAATCTATTGCTAATACTGATACTAATTATCATAGCTTTAGCCGTTTTAAGAACAGATAACACCCTTATTACAGATGCGCAGAGATCAAATTTTGTTTCTCTGCAAAATGGCACATTTATTGCTTCTATCCCTAGTGTTGGACGTGGAGAATTACATATTAAAAATGGAACGGAGTCAGACGCTGTTGTAAAGATGGTTAGCACATACAACAAGAATTCTATATTCTCCGTTTATATAAAAGCAAAATCGGCATTTTCTATTCAAGATATTTCCGATGGAAATTATGTTTTATATTTTCATCTAGGAAATGATTGGAATACAGAATCCAAAGTATTCAGGGTGAATCCTCATTATGCGAAGTTTGATGATTCATTCAGTTATACAACCTCGGTCACTCAAAGCGATGAAGGGAGATACATTTCAACACACACTGCATATTCTACATATACGATTACGCTTAATCCTGTTGTTGCTGGTAATGCAAGGACAAGTAGTATTGATAAATCAGAATTTGAAAAATTTTAACCCGATTTTGAAACATTGCTATCGGATAGGTAAAACGGATTATATGGAAATTCAAAAATCAGATAAGCCCTATTATAGCGAGGTAAGATTATAGTGGAAAAAAGTTTTAGCTTCAAATAATTGCAGTAAGAGTATTGTCGTATCTACACAAAATATCAATTGCCTGATTTGCTGAAAAACTTCTGCATATGCAGACTTGCCAATTCAACTCTGGTGGAATTATAGTATTTGATGAATATCTTTTTCACTCGGTGCCATAGTTCTGATCATCTCTGTAATCTCCTTCATAACCAGATCAGAAAAGTCGTCCAGCTTCGTGTAGTCCTTCAACACGACCCGAGTGACACCTCGCTGTTGTGCCTGTTTATTGTAGTCAGGCACAGATGATATGGATATGACCTTCTCTACTCCGAATTTCTCGAGTGCTAATACATGAAATGAGCCACCTAATTTGCAATCTCTATCGAGCAAGATAATATCTGCTTCCATGTCTTTCATATTGTTGATATATTTTTCCACCTGCTCATGCGTGGTAAGGACGATGAGGGAGAAGTCGTATGGCTGATCGTCTTCCAAGTCCGCAAGCTTCTCAATCAGCTTCGAGAGCGTTCGAAAATTATCTTCTAGAATGAGTATAGTTTTGTGAAGTATCATTTTATATAAGTCTGTGCATATAGTATCAGTATCAATCACTTATTACTATAACGCTTCACAACAAAATAAATTTTTTGATACTATTTTTACCTATACAGCTAGATATAAACCAATTCTGCAGAAATCAATTTCATTTAAGGTATCTGATATACTATTTATATGACTTTCGATGAAGCTAAAAGAATATTTGATACGTTTGAAAAATATAAATCAGATGAAGGACCAGCTCTTTATGGCATATCATCACTGCCTTTTTCCAAAGCTTCTGTAAGAATGGCACATTTTGTCGTGCTCGAAAGCATGATAGAACGAAACGGGATTCTAAAGGACGAGGTTATACAAAAGTTTCAGTATTCATATATTTTTTTAAGACGCTTCATTGACGATAATGAAGCTATCCGACTCAATGGAATAAAAGAGCGATATAAGGATACGCATGATGAAGAATTTAAGAAAAATCCTGAAAAATGGGAAGAATGTTCTACCTGTTACGAGTATATCTTCGATATTAGTAGCCCACTGGGAGAAGATTGGGATGAAATAGAAGCTTTCATAAGAGATTGCTACAAAAAATTTAATGTATAGTCGATCCTTGATGACGAAAAGGTGCGTATTGGTTTGCACCCTAAGGACACGAAGGTGCGTACCAGTACGCACCTAGTGGATAAGAAAGTCCGCCCCAGGGCGAACTTTGCGAATGAACAGATGGTCGACCCGAGCCGAACCCTGATTATGCAAAGGCACGTACTGCTACGCAGCTATTAGATCCAAAGGGTCATACTGGTACGAACCTTTAGCAATACGACAAACAACCTGTTGTTGATGACAAATTTTCGTTTTCAGGTCAACGCATTGTTGATGTTCTATTCGCTTATGCGATAGCTGATCAGTTCGGACTTGATCTCATATCGGAAGATCTGAACGGGAGAGACAAACAACTACTCGAATTTATCGTTACAAAAGCTGTTAGGGATTGTAAAAGTCTTGATCCTTATATTGTCTTACCCTTTGTAAAAAAAACAGTTGCGGGAGCTTCCTGATCGATCCTGGTCGGGTGTGGCAATGCTACAGAATCTCTAAAGGCAGTTGCGGTCAATGGAATGGTAATGCCGTATCTATCTATCTATCAATCAAACGATGTGGTAGTTGTGGGCGATGTTGTTCAGGAAATGAGTTGTCGTACTGGTACGCCAACTAGAGAAGGAAATCCGACTGATTATTGTAATTTAGAAGTATCCAAAAGACTCGGTATTAGTGACTATTGGGTGAGTGGTTTCTGAAAGGGGGTACAAATCCGCTCCTTGATGATGCAAAGGAGGAAACTGGACCACTCACGCCCAGAGCGGACATTTCGGGATTATGTTATTTAATTGACAAGGTTGATGCTACTTGTCGGATGACTTTTTCATTTTGTTTAAAGAATTGCTCTGAACCACTAAGGTAAAAAACAAATTGAGCGTCTAAGCCTTCTCCAACGCTTCGTGATGTTAGATATACAAGGAATTTCACTTTACCATTATCAGATATATATAGTGATGTTGCTTTTTTGCCATCAGCCAACAGAAAAATATCTTTAACTACTGGATCATCTTGAATAGAAAAATTACTAGGATTTAATCTTGCATATACGGTAATTTTGTTGTTTTTACTGTCAAAGTATATTACTTTTCCATCGCCGTTATCAGATTCACTTTTCTCATTCCAACTTGTTGGATACTGTATTGTATATCCGTATCGAGTGTTTTCATAAACTTTTAAGTTATGATTTCCAGTACTTATAGGCTCAGGCAATCTATTCTCTATTCGAGCATTAGGTTTTAAAGATAATTCTTGTAACAGTTGTGGGTGAAAATAAAATCGGTAAACAACTACAACTAGTAATAATAACGTTATGCTAAAAATAATGGGAATTTTAAATTTCATTCATGTTTCTTCACAGAAGAGCTAATAAAAAGGCTAACCAATAATAAAGTTGCTAATATTAAAAAAATTAAACCTACAAACAGGACAGGATCGGAATATAAATCGTACATGATATCTTTATGATAATTCCGTCCTGGCATACTTGGCGAGTAATTAAATAATCCAAACATTCTTGGGTTCGGAAAAAGAAAATAGTAATTTAAATATTCATATTTAGAGGGTATATCATGTTTAAATAAGAAATTTATCCACGAATAAATATCAAGCACTAAGAAGATAAGTCCTGAAACCAGAACTGGTAAGAATAATTTCTTTTGAATTGGGAGAAAGTTTTTAGTGATAATTAAGTATCTTTGAACAAATATTTGTATCAGTTTCACAAAGTGCTTCGAGATATTTCTTATGTTTTTTTGAATGATGAGTACAACAGTCGTAAGCAAAAAAATTATTGTAAATATGCTACTCTCTGAAAGAAACCAACTTATAAGTAAAAACCATAAAGCTACAGTCCAAAAAAATAGCTTTGTATAAAAAGGTGATATTATAATAGTATTCTCATCATACTCACGGATTTTACTTTTTCTCTTTGGCTCTGGTACAAGATTCACGTCACAATAATTGCATTGGATATTTGAAGATGAAAATTTTCTTTCACAGTTAGGGCAATACGACAAATCATTGTCCATATATCTGCACTATAGCACAGCAAATATGCATTAGTTAAGTTTTTTATGTTGCAACACTAAAATTTGTAATCTATCGCACTTGACTTATAACAATCTCAAGCCCATAGTGAAAATTGGAGGGCAACCCATATGAAAAAGATATTCGCGAGTATACTTCTTAGTGCTTTTATTTTATCCACTGTTCCGCCAGTCTACGCTGCTTCTAATCCATTTGAATCAATGATAGCTAGTGCGCTTCGTAGTATGGGAATTACAAGAAATATTGGAGCAACGGGTGCTACTGGCGTTAAAGGTGCAACAGGAGCATTCGGCGCAGCTGGTATTCAGGGAGTAATGGGAAGTACAGGTCCGACTGGATATCAAGGAGCAACAGGTTCCACAGGAGTCAAAGGTGATACAGGTCTTGCTGGATTACAGGGGAGCACAGGGATTCAGGGACCGATCGGAGCCACAGGAACACAGGGGTTAGTCGGCGCAACTGGCATACAAGGTCCTGCAGGTATTCAAGGCGCTGGAAACATTGCATTCTTGAAAGTTCTGTCGGGTCGAGCGTCTGTACTAACAACAGATGGTAAAATTTATGACAAGGATATCAATGCGCCAAGCTGGGGATTATCAACATACCCACCTACGCCATTACCAGTAAGTGTTTCTCAAATAGCACAATGGGAAATTGGAACATTTCTCGATAAAGATGGGAATGTTTGGCTCACAGACAACGTGTCGTGGTTCAACATGGGTCATCCATAGAGGCGTACAAGACACTTCACTTTTCATTAGGAGTATAATTCAGGGTGGTATGGGAAATTTAAGAAGATTTAGTTTTTGGCTTTGGATTATTACAATAGTATTCTTTGCAGCTAATTTTATTTATGTTGTAGTTTTTCAGCATAAAATTTATACAGAAGTGCCAAGCTTGTTTGCGCAAAGTTTATTAATTGATGTCATCATCGGAGTTTTTGCTTTTATAGTTTTTATTCTTTCTCTCATATCTTCAAGTAAAAATAGTACCCCTACTGGAAAAAATGAGCATATCGAAGAGCACCGTATTGCAAATCAGTCATTTAATCCGTGGTTTGCGCTATCGATGATTCTTTTAATTCTTCTCGCATATCTTATTGGATCAAAAAATACTGCATTTCTTGGGATATCTATAACCCCTACACCAACGGCTTCTCCCATTATTTCAGCAAGTCCAACAAATACCACTGTAAATTCTGTTGTAACAACCGCCACAGATCCACCAGTTCACTGTAAAATTAGTCCTGAATGCGGTGGAGGCACTACTCCTTTAAAACAAAGCGAATGCGCTAACTCTATATGTTGTGGATTTCCTGGTGGGAAATGGGTCTTTTATAAAGATAAAAATCAATGTATAAGAGATCAAGGGGGAACGATAAATACCCAGCCAGTACAGAATAATGGCAATCAACAAACTGCCACTCCGTATCCATCTCCGAACGTGCAATCGCATTGTTTGTCATTGGAAAATAGCGATAACGAGTCATGTAAAACCAAGTGTTTGACCGAAAAGATAAATGGAGAAACTCACTGCTCGAGTATAACTCAGTCTAGTGCAGATAGTTGGAATTGCATCTTTGCTGCTGGAGGTCCTTCAGAATTATACGCAACATGCATGCAGGCATGTTCAGCAAAATACGCTATTAGTATTCAAAAATGCTATAAATAATAATGCTATACACTCCTAGTATGAACATATAATTTGTAATCCAGCACGCTTGACTTATAACAATCTTCAGCCCATAGTGAAAATTGGAGGGCAACCCATATGAAAAAGATATTCGTAAGTATACTTCTTAGTGCTTTTCTCTTATCCACTGTTCCGCCAGTCTACGCTGCTTCTAATCCATTTGAATCAATGATAGCTAGTGCTCTTCGTAGTATGGGTATATCCAGGAATGTTGGAGCAACGGGTGCTACTGGCGTTAAAGGTGCAACGGGAATTCAAGGCATTCCAGGAAGCACGGGTCCGACTGGGGTTCAGGGGGCTACTGGAGTGACAGGAGTAAAAGGTGATACAGGTCCGACAGGATATCAAGGTGCTACTGGTCAAATTGGCGCAACTGGAGTTCAGGGTTTGCAAGGAATACCAGGGATTCAGGGGCCGATTGGCGCAACTGGTGGGATTGGTGATATTGGTCCAGTAGGCCCAACTGGTGCCACAGGGTTACTCGACACCTCATCTCTAAACGCGATTACAACTAGATTGACGAATTTGGAACAAAATAGCCCGAAACCACCCACTGATTTTGTGTTTTTTAATGGCGCAGTAAATACTCAAGGCGCTGATTCTGCCGAATTTGATGCACAAGGGTATGATATGGTGACTTTTTCATATAAATGTACAGTTGGGGAATCTGCATTGACGCTCTATTCAAGCCCAGATCATGTGACAGGTACTGCTCAGGTTTCAAAAGATCCAACACAATGTAAAAATGGGGGATCAATCACATTGCCTTTAGCTGGGAGATACTATGTAGTTGAGATGAATTCAACGACAAATCCAAGTCTTTCGGTCAATGCTGTGGGTCATTTCTATAATACTGGTTCAGCAGGAGCAACTGGAGTGAGTGGTGCTACAGGACCAAAAGGTGATGCTGGTTCTGTATTAGCAAAAAGTAACTTTTACGTAAAAATAGATGGACCTTATACAGCAGGTCCAGACTCTGCAAATACGGTAACACATGGATGTGTTAGTTCGAATGATATAGCAGTATCGGGCGGTATGTATTCTTACAGCGGTGCAATAAAAAATTGGATAACGATAAAAAGTTCGCCGAACGATTTTCAGGAAAATCAACACAACTGGGTCACAACTGTGATTAATACGGCTGAAACAGGCACGTTTACTGTAATTACAAAGTGTCTTAAATTTTAACTCTGACCCTATTTGATACACAAGTTGGTATTTGACACTTTACCCATAGCGTCCTACCATAGGCACAGATCGACAGTAACATAGGCACGTGGCGAAGAACAGTAAAGCGTCCACTTGCTACTAATACAAAGCAACACGAAGGTGTTGTTTTTTTGTGCTTTGAACCTCTGGGAGGATTCTTCATTCTTTATACTTCTACAGTGCTCACAGGAATCCAGATCACAAAATATAGATGATCTGTATAGAAGAAAGGATGAACGGTATGGATATTCCAAACCCCAAGATAGAAAGCATCACATCGCGTTACTACGCGCAATTATGTCCAAATTGTAACGGACGAGCCACTGTCGGGTATGACAGACGGCCTTGCCCAACATGCGGCAGCACAGATCATTTAGGGATCATATATGTACCAACAGGGATGGATGAAAGGACGGAGTATGAAAACAATAGATAATGCCTTTGTAAAACTCAAAAGAACTCCAGAAGTACTTGATCTGATGGAAAGGCGATCAAGTGCATTTTTGTTGTTATCACTTATTGCTATGAGGGCACGACGAACAACATCTATTTTCGGCGGATTACATTCTGGACAAGCACTTGTTGGAGATTTCAAAAGTTATGGTGTTACTCGCAAAGTGTATAGAAACGATCTTGTGTTTCTAGAGAGGCATAATCTAATAACCGTAAAAAGGGCCAGTAAAGGGACTATTGTAACGCTCTGTCCTAATGCAATATTTGACATAAACCCAGAGATCGAGGGGACATCTAAAGGCCATCAAGGGGCCACTAACAAGAATGTAAAGAATGAAAGAATGGAAAGTAAAAGTGAAAGTCTAGGACTAGGGTTTTCTTCTGGCGAAGAAAACCAATCAAAAAACACTACTGAACAACAACATGTTGAGGAGACAACACGTCGAATGTTGGGCAATTCAATAAACCCGATTGTTTTGGAAAGTTCGACAACACAAAACCCAACGGGTGAACAAGGTGTTCCTGACGAATACGTGATGCCACTCAACGAGTATTCATACGAAGAACAGAACGCACTTTCCAATGTTGAATTCAGGAAAGCGGAAATGGCACAAGATTATTTGGATAAGCTAAAAAAAGAGGAAGAGGAAGATTCAGGCGAACTTCCATTTTGAAGGAGAATTATGATACACACACAAAATAAACAACTATCTGAGAGATCGTTCGAATCTTGCCCGTTTTATATTGAGGTGATCAGGTTATTCCTGAAAATGTATAAGGAATACAAAAAAGAAATTCATCCGATTCCATCATGGAGACAGCGAGAAACAGTTGAAGATGTTGTGATGGATTCACTGCATCTAGGTAATATCGATGACATTGGAGACTGGGAGATATTGTTTGATAAATATTTTCAAACAGATTTTGGACCTGGTTGTGATTATCACATCTCACACTGTTTCTCTGGAAAAATTCTCGAGAATCGATATTTTGAAGCATTAATGTGACAATTGTTGAGACGTCTCGGCCTTTGGCATTACTGTGAATGACAATCCTTGCTCATTTCGTGTCATCGAAACAGTGAAACGACTGTCTTCACTTACTTTTGTTTTTCGAATAGTTTCCGCAAGTAGATCCAGTACCTGCTCAGTCAGTAGGCCGTTTGTAACAAACTTCTGGCTGTTGAGTGTGAGTGCGATATCCTGCATGGCAAAATGTGTGTAGTATTTGTCGGTGATTCGTATGTCCTTATGGCGCATTAGGCGCTTGAGAAGTTGTGCCCCCACATTGTTATTGGCCAATGTGGAGCAGTATATGTGCCGTAGGAGGTGATTATGAACACGAATTGATATACTAAGCTTCTTTGCCCCACGCTGTAGCGATCGATTGCATACGTCGGATGTCATCGTGAATACGCGATCAAACGACATGCGTTTCCGCATTGGCTCAACCATATCAAGTGCCATAGGAAATAGCACTGTGTCACCGCCCTTGCCATGAACCAGTAACGCGGGGGGATCATTGTCTAGCTTCAGATCGTTTCCTCTTATGGCGAGAAGTTCACTAATGCGGAGCCCATGGCGCAGCGCGAATTTCAATCCCAGTCGCACATTAGCTTTGATTGCTCTGCTTCTGGATCTGTCACCAATTCCTATTTCAGTTCCTGCTTCGATGATCTTTTCGGCAATTTCAACTGAAACAATATCAGGAGGCGTATCGTGCACTTTCGGATTAATCAGTTTGCGCGACCAGTTGTTTTCGATGTATTCACGATCAAAAAGGAAGTTCACAAGTGCTTTCATCTGCTTTGTTTCAGACAATACCGATGACATCTTGATGCCGAGGCTAGATCTTGAAGAGATATAAAATCGAGCGTTTTGGAGGGTAAGCGATTTTCCATCAAGCCACGTCAATAGCCGACGAATAAAATTTCGTTTATTCTTGACTGTTTTCGCAGTCAAGTTCATTTCTATACAGTAGCTACCCAGGAACACTTCTGTCGCCTGAGCAAGCGTTTCATAACTAATTTCTTTACCCATGTAGACTTTCTCTCGTTCCACATAGGTTGCCCCTTATGCAAGATTTAACTTGCTTTGGTGCCCTGCTTCGGAATCGAACCGAAATTACTGTTTCCTAGACCGCTAGGCAAACAGGGCTGATTTAATTGTTACGTCTCCATCATATGTTGGGACTTCGGGCTGAAAACCCGTTGTCCTAGGCCGCTAGACGATGGGGGCAAGGACAAAAAGCACGCCATACGGCGTAACTATTTTTAATTATACCATTTTTTCATGTATTTTCTCTAGTCCTATGTCAGACATCGCTATGAGTGTTTCATAGGTATTTTCATAGTGCTAAGGGTAAACATTTGTCCATATCCACTTGAAGGAAGCTGTGTATCTGTTGGGCCGGCAAAAATGACATGCAAATCTCGATCTTCAGGAATGTATATATTTTTTGGTATTTGGTACATATCGCCAATTGTGTCCTGTAATAAGCTGGGAAGAAATCTCGGTGTTGTCCGAAACGCTTGCAGTAATTCGGAAAAACCTCGGAGTTTTCTGTGTGCTCCAAGTTTTCCCGATCGTATTTCGATAATTGTAGATAGCGTCCAGTGGTCATGCCCATGGGTAAAAATCAATCCATCAGGTCGAATGCGAGTATTCCAATCATCGTCTTGGAGTAGGTAATCTACTAAATGTGGACCAATAGCGAATTGTTCTGGTTCAAGCTTATCACAAATTCTTTTAAAACAACGTGTTTCATAGAGAAACGAAGGGTGCGTTGTCTGTATGAATAAATCTACAGATTGTTCATTTGCGCGAAATGCTCCAGTCGTAGACCAGAGTTCCCTTTCTTCGTGATCAGTATCTCGTCCTTGGTATGAATATCGTTCTGTCATTGTGTTTGGGCGGGATAGCGTTGTATATCACGTAGACGAGTTTTTTTGCAAGAGGGTGGATGGTCTATTATTCAATCGATCTCCATCGTATATGTTTGTTTATGGAAGCTTAGTAAAGCAACTTCGACATCTGGCTTCGTAGGAATCTAATCGTCCGACAAGCGATGGATCGGCCTCAAGTGGGTTAGTTATGGACGTTTTAGTGATGCGTTTGTGAAATACCGCGTCATTTCCACAGATGGTGCAGACCGCAGAGAGTTTTGTCACATGGTCGGCCATCGCCATTAACGTCGGCATCGGGGCGAATGGTTGTCGGTCATAGGTTAGTGCAAGTCCTGCTACCATAACCCGTACTCCTTTTTCCACTAGTTCGCTCACCACGGGAATCAAGTCTTGTCCAAACCACTGCGCTTCGTCGATCGCTACTATTTGTGTATTTTTATGAAGTTTTTTCAGTATCTGAGAGGCCTCCGTTATCAAATGTGATTTAAAGCTCAGACCTGCATGAGAATACACCTTCTTTTCTTTGCCGTAGCGCGTATCTATAGCATGCTTAAAGACCTGCACTTTTTTCCTGCCTATACTTGCGCGTTTTACCTGACGAATCAATTCCTCCGTTTTTCCACAGTACATAGGTCCTGCAATAACTTCCAGATATCCCGAGTGTTTTTTCATACAATTATATTGTATACCAAAAAAGTTAAATTTTGATATTGTTCGTATTATTTTCGATCTATTGTTTTTTTGTTCGGGTATTTTATGATAGGTGTATGGTAACTCAAATAGATGAATGTGTCTCCGTCGATTTATTGTCCAATCATATCAAAAACATAGCATATCCATGGGTTCTCCATTGGCGTGGAGCACGGTATATGATGATAAAAATTGGACTGCATCATACCCTCCGAGAGGGTCGAGTGCTTATTCATATTTTTAGTGTTACCGACGGCATATCTCAGTTTAAACTCCGCTTTGATAGCGAAACATTAGGATGGAAATTATTGGAAATAGATGGATAAATACTGATTGTCATTGCGAGGAGTCACGACGACACGTCGGGGCGACGTGGCAATCTCGTTTTGATCCAATATCCAGAGTCCAATATCAAAAATAGATATGCTTGAATTTAACCCACTCCCACCTACGACCATGCATGTGGATATCAATTCCTGTTTTGCAACCATAGAGCAACAGGCAAATCCGCGTCTTCGGGGGAAGCCGACCGTTGTTGCCGCTTATGCAGAGGATCATGGCTGTATTCTGGCGGCCTCGCGGGAGGCAAAGGCTATAGGGATAGGTACTGGCATGCGAGTCAAAGAAGCCAAGGCCCGCTGTCCATACGTCACAGTACTTCCTCCGGATCCGGATAAATACAGATTCGTAAACCATCAATTAAAAGCCATATTAGGATCATATACGCCAAATCTGAGCGTAGAGTCTATAGACGAGATGGTGTTGGATCTGGCGGGAACTCCACGACTAAGTACTGAATTACGAAGTATGAATTATGGGAATACACAGGGTATAAGTGCTCAATCCATTATTCATACTTCATCATTCATGATTCAACAAACAGAGCAGGCAATGAAAAATATAGGATTGGAAATAAAAAAAAGGATAAAAAGTGAAATAGGCGAATGGATCACTGTTTCCATCGGTATTGCGCCGAACAGATACCTCGCAAAAATTGCCTCCGGACTTCATAAACCGGACGGTATGGACCTGCTCACTCGCGATACAATTGTTCGGGTATTTTCCGAGATGAGACTAGAAGATCTCTGCGGTATAAAAACTGGAAACGCTACGAGATTGAGGAAAGCGGGGATTTATACGCCGTACGCGCTTCTTCATGCTGACGCCCCAACTCTTCACAAAGCATTTAAATCTATTGTGGGGAGGCAGTGGTGGCAGAGGCTTCACGGCTATGAGGATGGCGTGAGGTATAGCTCATTTGGAACAGGAGTCTCATTCGCTCAAGGTTGCAGTGAGTCAAAGCAGAAAAGTTTCGGCCACTCACATGCATTGGGCACACCGCTTACTCCCTCTGATCCAGAGCTTTGGCAAGTATTGTCCCAATTGGTAGTAAAAATGGGAAATCGGTTGCGCACTTCCGGATATATGGCCAGAGGAATTACGATTGCTCTTCAATACGGATCATATAGAGATTACTGGCATGCGCAAGAGCTTTTGTCTCAGCCCATCTACGCAAGCAATGATTTTTTCTTTCACGCCAAAACGATACTACAATCAGCCCCAGATCTCCCTGTTCGCAATCTTGCCGTGAGTTGCTATCGGTTGTCAAAAGATTTGTATACACAGCAATCGCTTTTGGAATCAGACACGAAAAAAGAATGTGTGACACAGTGCATAGATACACTTAGTGCAAAGTATGGAGATTTTACCGTCACTCCAGCGCGCATGCTTCAGGCAAAACAAAAAGTCTTAGATAGGATTTCATTTGGCAAAGTATAAGATGCAGATTGGGTCGATATAGGTATAAAAATAGAGTATACTTCAAGCCATTGAGGGATAAAAAACGCGATATGACACAAGACAATACACCGTTAGCACAAAAGCTTCGTCCAAAAACTCTGGACGATGTTATTGGTCAAGCGCATCTGGTGGGTAAAGACGGGATACTTCATAAATTTCTATCTACACATTTTTTACCATCTATGATTTTTTGGGGTCCACCAGGATGCGGGAAGACGACCCTCGCAGAGCTCATGGCTACGATTACCGACGCGACGTTTGAATCTCATAGTGCCGTCACCTCTACACTTGCCGATGTCAGGCGAATTATCAAAGAATCCGAAGAGCGACTTGAATTGGGAAAAAAGACGGTATTTTTCCTAGATGAGATCCATAGGTTTAACAAAACCCAACAGGACGCACTGTTGCCACATGTGGAAAAGGGGACTGTCATCTTCATCGGTGCCACAACAGAAAACCCATCGTTTGAAGTCATTGCCCCGCTTCTTTCTCGCTGTCGTGTTATTGTCATCAAACAATTATCAGACGAAGATCTAGGACATCTCATCACTCGGGGCGTTTCCTACCTGCAAGTAAAGATAGATGACGATGCTATAGCGTTTTTGAAAGAGGTGGCAAATGGAGACGGTCGCAGTCTTCTAAATATTTTGGAAATTGCCGCTCAGTTCGCTCAAAAAAAGAACATAACGGTCACCCATATCGAAGATGCGGCGCAGAAGAAAATGCTTCAATACGACCAGTCCGGTGAAGAACACTACAACACGATCAGTGCATTTATCAAATCTATGCGAGCCAGTAACGTCGATGCCGCGCTCTATTATCTGGCGCGGATGGTATCCGCTGGGGAAGATGCATTGTTTATAGCCCGTCGCATGGTGATATTTGCGTCCGAAGACATCGGCGTTTCCCAACCGACCGCTCTGGTAGTGGCAAATGCTGTCTTTGATGCGTGCAACAAAATCGGCTATCCGGAGGCGCAGATCAATCTGGCGCATGGCGTTGTCTATTTATGCACCGCCAAAAAAGACCGAAGCGCGTATGATGCGTATTTTTCAGCGCTTTCGGATGTAAAGCAGTTTGGAAATCTCCCTATCCCTCTGGTTATCAGAAATGCTCCCACAAAGCTTATGAAAGATCTCGAGTATGGCAAAGGCTATCAGATGTATTCACCAGAAGATTTCCTTCCTGACAAACTCAAAGGGAAGAAGTATTATAAAAAACGTGAATAATCGTATATACGCACTATGAAAACAGAAATTTCAGCAGGGGGACTTATCGTGAGGTACAGACAAAATACATGGGAAATCCTACGGATTCGCGATACAAGTGGTGCTTGGACTTTTCCCAAAGGAAAAATCGAAGAGGGGGAGACGAAAGAAGAAACAGCAGTCAGAGAGATTGCCGAAGAAGTAGGGCTTCATGCACTGATTTTTCTTGGTGCACTTATCCCACTTCAGTATATCTATACGCGAAACGGTCCGGTACATAAAACCGTGTACTATTTTGTTTTTCAATATATGGGAGATGCGCTTCCCGTTGGGCAGTTAGCGGAGGGGATTCATGATCCCACATGGGTACCCCTTGAGCATGCTGGTATAGACATCGGCTACCCTGATAGTAATATGCCTCTCTTAGAGCAAGCCAGGGCCATGCTCGCGAGCATATGATTACACTGCTTCACGGAGACTACATCGAAGCTTCCCGAAATGAACTGCATCTTTTGAAAGAAAAAGCAGTCGGCAAAGAAATTCGCAGTCTAGACGGACGCTCGATTGAGACAAGCGTTCTTATACAATCTCTCGAATCATCATCTATGTTCGGAGGTGATTTACTCGTTGTTATCGAAAGATTATTTGGGAAAATCGGCAGACTCCCCAAAAAGATTGAGGAGTATGGATCTATTCTCGCTCGCAGTGGAGCATCCATAGATATTATCGTGTGGGAAGACAAAGAAGTAGGCGCTACGGTGACAAAAAGCCTCGGGAAAGACCTCAGCACGAGGTTATTCAAGCTCCCCGTGATTATTTTTCAACTTCTCGATGGTATTCGCCCAGGAAATACGAAGCCACTGCTCACTTTATTCGGCGAACTAAAAAAACAGGACGCTCCAGAACTCGTCGCAAATATGTTGGAAAAACGTCTTCGACAGCTTATTCAAATTGCAGATGGAGCGACTCCAGAGGGTGTCGCCCCGTGGCAACTCGGTCGGTTGACAACACAATCTAAGTCATTTACGATGGGTAAACTCCTGCAATTGTATACGCAGTTACATGATGCAGAAGTCAGTATAAAAACAGGTGTATCCCCATACAGTATGGCGGAGCATTTAGAACAATGTATTATTTCCCTATGATTACAGATCTCTCCATGTTCAAAGATTATGATGTCCGCGGTACGTATCCAGAGCAGATAAATGGCGACGTTGCCAAGGCAATCGGATTTGCCATTGTGAAAAAATTTCATCCAAAAAGTGTCGCTATCTGTCGCGATATGCGCCTCTCCGGCGAAGAAATCCGAGATGGACTTATTTCCGCTTTCACCCATTGTGGCGTGAACGTGTTTGATGCAGGGCTTACGGGCACGGAGCAATCCTATTTTATCTCCGGAACCAGAGAGTACGATATGTCTATTATGATTTCAGCCTCTCATAATCCTCCGCAATATAACGGGCTAAAGATTGTCTTAAAAGGACCAATAGCAGTCAGTGGAGATTCGGGACTGGCTGACATAAAGGCGATGGTAAACGATGTACCGCCAGACCCTGCGTCAGATCCAGGAATTGTCACGCAAATTGACGTGTTTTCCCAGTGGCGCGAAAAAGTACTCTCACTTATAGACCTCACTTCTCTCAAACCGCTTAAGATCGTCGTGGACGCTGGGAACGGTATGGCTGGAAAATTAGTGCCACAGATATTTGAAGGACTTCCCTTTGATATAACACCGCTATACTTTGATCTGGATGGACATTTCCCAAATCACACACCGAATCCACTTGTAGAGAAAAACAATGCGGATTTAGTGTCAAAAATGAAAGAAGTGGGCGCTGACATAGGCTTAACCTTCGATGGGGACGCTGACCGTGTATTCTTTGTGGATGATACTGGACGATTTGTCTCGGGCACTCTCGTGACCGCGCTTCTTTCGCGATTGATATTAAAATCTCATCCAGGTGAATATATTTTGTATAGTGCAGTATGTGGACGGGTAGTTCCGCAAACAATCGAGAAGTTCGGCGGAAAATATGAACGAGTACGTGTGGGACATAGTTTCATGAAGAATTTCATGCGAAAGTTTCATGCAATATTTGCCGGTGAGCATAGTGGGCATTATTATCACCGCGATTTCTTTAATTCGGAATCTGGGGTTCTGACTGCTCTTATGATGCTTTCCCTGATCGCACATGACGGTCGCAAATTCTCGGAAATTGTCCATGATCTGGATATTTATCCTGCAAGTGGAGAACTAAATTATGCAATTGCAGATATCCCTGGGGCAATGCAAGCCATCAAAAATCATTTCACGGATGCGACGTCAGTTGATGAGCTTGATGGACTCAGTATTTGGTATAAAGACTTTTGGATTAATGTACGGTCAAGCAAAACTGAGCCGTTATTGCGGCTGAATGTGGAGGCAGATACCGCGGAGATATTAAAAACACGTACGGATGAGCTCGTATCAATTGTTTTATCCTTGGGAGGAATACTTACATGAAATCACTCGATGATGTTGTGCCAATGAAAGTGCTTGATCCATCCGATGTGCTTGGCTCCACGGGCCAATTCGCAGATCAATGTACACAAGCGTGGGAAGAAAGCTCGACGATTGAGTTTCCTCAGGAAATGTATTCAAATATTTATAATATTGTCGTCTGCGGAATGGGCGGCTCTCGGTTTACCCCAAAATCTATAAAAGAATTATTTCGTGATCGCATCACTGAGCCGTACGAAATTGTCGAAGACTATACACTTCCTAACTATGTTGATAAAGATACGCTCGTCATTTTATCGTCATTTTCCGGCACGACAGAAGAGATTATTGCATGTGCCAGCGATGCATTTGCCCGTGGCGCACGTGTGACGGCTGTAGTTCAGGGAGGGCCGATTGGGCAGCTCATGAAAGACAAGGGCATTCCATCATATATTTTTGATCCAAAGTTCAATCCCTGTGGTCAGCCACGCATTGGTGGTGGGTATTTGCTTATGGGACATTTAGGCATTCTCAAGGCCTTGAAACTGATTGAAGTGACCGATAGTGAGGTTAAAGAAGCGATAGAATTTGTCCGTGCATTCGCGCTCACGCTAACGGTCAATGTGCCAACGGAAAAAAATATGGCAAAACAATTAGCGACGTTTTTATTGGACAAACATCCATTTATCATCACCGCAGAGTTTATGAAAGGATTCGGAAACGGATTTGCTAATCAGATTAATGAAACCGCTAAGATGATTTCTGATTACCGATATATTCCAGAACTAAATCACCACTTAATGGAGGGTTTGAAGCGTCCGGATATTCTTCATTCCAATGCGGTATTCGTATTTTTCACGAGTGCGCTCTATAGTGCATCTGTACAAAAAAGATTTGTTATCACGAAAGAAGTAGTAGAAAAACAACACGTTGCGACACATGAAGTGCCACTTCATGGCCCAACTAAGCTAGCGCAATTATTGGAAGGGTTTACCCTGTCTGGTTTTGTCACATTCTATATGGCAATGCTCTACGATAATGATCCAGTGGCCATTCCTTGGGTGACCTATTTCAAGGAACAGTTGAAAAAGTAGCATCTAAGTAGTTTTATTTCTATTATTGTGTTGGGTGTGGGGCGTGGGTGAGACTTTTCAAAAAAGGCTTCTTTTCAAAGCAATTTTTTCTTGAAGACTCAGCGTTCTCTGAAGTGATTCTGCATATTGTAATAGCGTATGTAGTCTTGAATTTTTTCTATCGTTCTGTATGAACGTGAAGTCCCCGCGAGTAAGATGTTCCAATACATAATTAAATTGTGACAATTCGTCGTTGTACCTCTTCATACAATGGTCGATTGTAGGCACAGATTCATCGAGCGCTAATACCGGGACATAGTCCCATGAATTAGTTTTTTTTATCTTCCATGTGTGATTTTCCCATACTGCACTCTGAGCCATTGTAGCAAATACTGAATCCGCTTCCAGCAAATCATCCTGATGAACTCGAATTGCTTTCAGTCCAGAATTAGGAAGCCGTGGCGCCATAGCTATTGATGGTGGACGACCTGTTGAATATAAGAGATATCTATCACCAGCTCTCGTCGATGGGACGATTGATGAGGCTGAATATTCAAGAACAATAGGAATTTTTTTGACTGCTGAAAACGTAGTTGGTCGGTCCATTGATTTCAATATCCCTTTGGTAATTTTCGCTAATTGCTCTGCTGTCTGAAGCGATTCTTCGGGTGAGATTTGTCCTAAATTTTTTTGTATTGCTATCTCCCAGGCTCCAGTTATGCCAATTGTAGCCAGACTCTGTCGTACAAGTTCAGAAGGCTCCAGTTTTTCTAATTCGCTGGTAGCAAATGTAAACATTCGCTCAGGAGTATTTGTGATTGCCGCAATGTATGAGCCTATTGATTGATCCTGAGCTATTTCTCTATTTGTTCCATGATCGAACATTGGTTGAGATGCTCTCGAATGAAATATCTTAGTAAGAATTCCTACTGCTACAGTCATTCGAATCATATTTTCCGGGCGAAGTGCCTGTTCTTTTCGAAGAGAGTCCAATAGATTCATAGATACATTGACTCCCGCAAACACTGCTGAGTGATATTGCCCAAGATAGCTCTTAAAAGAAGAATCACTTTGGCCCACGAGTGTCTGTTCAGCTATTCCAATAAGATTAAGCACCTCGGCTTTGACATTTCCTGTTGATGCCAAATATTCAATGTATGATTTGAATGCATGGTACGGTAAAACGTCTTGAGCTCCATCTGCTGTTAAAATTCCTGTCGTTGTAAGATGGTAGAGTGTATTGTCTGGTATATCTTTAAGAGAAACACGTGGATCACCAATCATAAGAAAATCATTTGGATGCGCTAATAAATCTGTAAAATCATGTTCATTCTGAATTCCTGTATAAAAGTTTTTTGACCAGGAATCTTCGGGATATGGAAGCGAACTTGAATCACGTGCTTCGAGCAAGCTTTGTGTTTTTCGAGCTGATTTTTCCGCACTCAACATGCCTAGGATTATATCCTATAACAGGAGTTTAATCAATCTATACTGTTATTGAGTATTCCTAGTACTTGCGATCTGGAAAAATTTTCTCCATACTGGATATATGCACTGCAATATTCACAAACCGTCCGATTTTGCCCTAAGGAGGAGTCTGTATGAGTAATAAAAATGTCATGTGGTTTAAGGATATTGATAAACACGACGGTAACACGGTCGGAGGCAAAGGAGCAAATCTCGGAGAGATGACGAGGGCAGGATTTCCTGTTCCAAACGGATTCGTTGTCACGGTCCATGCATATCGATCATTTCTGGAAGAAGCAAAAATTCGTAAAGAAATAGAATCCGCTCTCCACGGTCTAGATGTTTCAGACAGTCAGGCGTTGGATAAAGCGGCGAAAAAAGCGCAACATATTATTACCAAAAGTGACTTTCCAAAAGATATCGCCGACGATATTATCAAAGCATATTTTACGCTCAGTGGTAGCGAGACAAAACACGCGATCGTTGCAGTCCGCTCTAGCGCTACCGCCGAAGACTTACCGGGAGCATCTTTTGCCGGTCAACAAGCGACATTTCTAAACGTTAGAGGAGAAGCAAATTTGATCGAAATGGTCAAAGAAGCATGGGCATCTCTTTTTACTGCTCGGGCAATTTTCTACCGACAGACCAATAAATTTGATCACTTTCAGGTAGGGATTGCCGTTCCTGTTCAGAAAATGGTGCAATCGGCAAAATCAGGTATCATGTTTTCCATCAACCCTGTGACAAACGATAAAGAACGCGTCACTATCGAAGCTATTTTAGGGCTTGGAGAGATGATCGTCCAAGGCGCTGTCACTCCTGATCACTACGAAGTAGACAAAAAAACCATGACCGTGGTGGTGCGAGAGACCCATGTCCAGGAAAAAATCATGGAGAAAAAGGGCGATGGAAATATAGAACACGCCCTAACGGCAAAAGAAGGTGGTAAACCAAAGCTGACCGATGAGGAAGTGGTCAAATTAGCAGAGCTCAGTAAAAATCTCGAAAAACACTATTTTTTCCCACAGGATAGTGAATGGGCTATAGAAGATGGCGAAATATTTATCGTCCAAACTCGTCCCATCACAACTATTGGGAAAGATGCGGCAAAGCCTCAAGGCGCAGTGCACGCAGAAGTCTTTGCAAAAGGAGATCCAGCAAGCCCAGGTATGGCTTCAGGGCCTGTCAAAATGCTCGCAAGCGCAAAGGAAATTCATTTGCTTAAAACCGGAGATATTCTGGTTGCCGAACAGACAAACCCAGATTTTGTTCCAGCGATGAAAAAGGCAATCGCCATTGTCACAGAGCGAGGTGGCAGGACATCACATGCTGCTATCGTTTCTCGTGAGCTCGGGATTCCTGCTGTGGTAGGAGCCAAAGATGTACGAAAATTGTTAAAAGATGGCATGGTGATCACGGTAAACGGCACGACAGGAGAACTATATAAAGGTGCCATCAAGGCGTCTTCATCCGCTGTCGAAAAAACGGTGGTCAATCCAGCGCACATGAAGACAGCCACGCATGTCTATGTTAACTGTGCAGAGCCAAGTCGCGCTGAAGCAGTCTCAAAGCTCAAAGCAGATGGCATAGGCCTTCTTCGCGCAGAGTTTATGATTGCAGACATCGGTACGCATCCGAAAAAGCTTATTGCGGACCACAAAGAGCATCTGTTTATAGATACGCTCGCGGAAAAAATTGCTGTATTTTGCAAAGCATTTGCGCCAAGGCCAGTGGTCTATCGTACAACGGATTTCAAAACAAATGAGTACAGAAATCTCAAAGGTGGAGCTGCGTTTGAACCAGAAGAGCCAAATCCAATGCTTGGATTCCGAGGAGCCGCTCGGTACGTCTTGGATGCAGGGGTATTTGAGATGGAGCTCGCCGCGATCAAAAAAGTTCGTCATGACATGGGACTCACCAATTTGCATATGATGATACCGTTTGTTAGGACTCCAAAAGAGCTTATGGATGTCAAAAAGATCATAGCCGCCAATGGGATGACCCGGTCATCGACATTCAAATTATGGCTCATGTGTGAGATTCCGACGAACGTCATCCGTCTCAACGATTTTCTTGATGTTGGGATAGATGGAGTTTCTATCGGGTCAAATGATCTGACTATGCTTATCCTTGGGACCGATCGTGACAACAGTGAAGTTGCTCATGATTTTTCAGAAATGGATCCCAGTGTACTTTGGGCATTTGAGCATATTGTGAAAACCTGTGCAAAGCGTGGTGTTACCTGTTCTATGTGTGGTCAGGCGCCAAGCGACTATCCCGAGCTTGTAGAAAAATTAGTCGCGTGGGGAATTACCAGCGTATCGGTAAACCCTGATGCCATAGATCATGTGCGAGAAACCGTCTATCAGGCAGAAAAAAAACACGCGGAGAAGAAATAGAATCCTAGCATGTCATTGCGAGGAGTGAGTCTTCGAACGACGCGGCAATCTTTATTGTAGAGATCGCCACGTCCAGCTTGTCGGGACTCGCGATGACAATATAAAATATATAGAAAGTCTAGCCATGTCATTGCGAGGAGTGAGTCTTCGAACGACGCGGCAATCTTTATTGTAGAGA
>CAYHHA010000015.1:0-3320 GCA_964356315.1 uncultured Gammaproteobacteria bacterium | reverse complement strand
TCGCCACGTCCAGCTTGTCGGGACTCGCGATGACAAAACATACATATGGACTCAAAAATATATAACGCTACCGCTCATGAAATCCTTGATTCCAGAGGGAATCCTACCGTAGAAGTCACGGTTATTTTAAACAGTGGCTACCGAGGAACAGCAGCGGTGCCTTCAGGAGCATCTGTTGGCACCTATGAAGCGGTAGAGCTTCGGGACAAAGACATGAAGCGGTATATTGGAAAAGGTGTGTTGAAAGCAGTCGCAAACGTAAACACAGTGATAAACGCAAAAATTCGTGGCATGGATGCTATGAATCAAGGCGCCATAGACAAAGCAATGGTGGACTTGGATGGTACACCAAATAAAGCAAACCTCGGAGCAAACAGCATATTAGGGGTTTCCATGGCAGTTGCCGTTGCCGCGTCTGCACATTTACGGACGCCTTTGTACCGATACATAAATACACTCATAAGCGCAAGCACGGTGGTTCCGATGACAAAAATTCCGACACCGACCTTTAATATCATAAACGGGGGGAAGCACGGCGGTGGAGATTTAGATTTTCAAGAATATCATATCGTCCCTGCATCAAATAAATCTTTTAGCGCGGGACTTCGTATGGGGGTAGAAATTTATCATTCGGTTAAACAGCACCTGAAAAATCAGGGTTTAACTATTTCGACAGGAGATGAAGGAGGATATGCTCCAAATTTGACTACCAATTTAGATCCTCTGGAGATTCTTTCAGATGCGATTCGTTCAAGTACTTACCGTTTTGGTTTGGATGTATTTTTTGGTTTGGATATGGCCGCGTCGTCATTTAAAAATGACCAAGGATATCTTATCAAAGACCGATCTATCCCATATAAAACAATGGATTTCATAAAATATATCGGAGAGATGCATAAAAAATACCGGCTTCTCACCCTAGAGGATCCGTTAGATGAGGACGATTGGGATGGTTGGGTAGAGCTCAATAAACAATTCGGGGGCGAAGTTCTCCTTATCGGTGATGATTTACTGACCACAAATCCAAATCGCTTACAAAAAGCGATAGAAATAAAGGCATGCTCAGCTATACTTCTTAAGCCAAATCAGATTGGTTCAGTGTCTGAATTTTTAGCAGTTGTGGATCTTGCAAAAAAGAACGATATCAAATGTATCGTTTCCCATCGAAGTGGGGAAACAAACGATACATTTATTTCTGATCTCGCCGTTGCTGTGCAATCAGATTACGTGAAGTTTGGCGCACCAGCTCGCGGAGAAAGAGTCGCAAAATATAACCGACTTCTTCAGATAGAATCAGAGCTCTTCGCAAAATCATAATTACCCCTATTGCGTGAGGTAAGTAGCACATGGTACGCTAAATTATAGTTTAAAAAAAGGAGAATTATATGGATGTTCAACCTGCCGAATTGATACGAAAAAATATTGCCGATTTACGGGTCAAACCAAACCTCACCGATTACAACGCCGCCTTAACTACAAATCCCTGGGACGCAATAAAATCAGAACTTACGTATTTTGACGATGGTGGGGTGAATCTCGCCTACAATGCGATAGACCGTCATGTAGGAACACCTACAGAGAGCAAAACCGCGCTGTATTGGGAAGGTGATGGTGGAGCGACTGCCCACTATACGTATGGTGATATGGCCAGACTCTCAAATCAATACGCGAATTTCCTTACATCCATCGGCGTTACCAAAGGTGATCGTGTGTTTTTATTTTTACCTCGCATTCCAGTTCTCTACGGGGCATTTTTGGGCATATTGAAGGTCGGTGCGATAGCGGGAAGTTTATTTAGCGCATTCCAGGAACAGGCGCTTGTCGATCGTTTGTCAAACAGTGAAGCAAAAGTATTGTTTACCACCAAAGAGCTTGCTTCCAGGTTATCTATGGCAAAGGAAAAATTGCCAAAATTGGAGCGTATTGTTGTGGTCGATAGTCCAGAGTTTTTGAGCGCAATTGCAAAGCAATCCGATCGATTTAGCTGTGTGCATACCATGCCAGACGACTATTCATTCATGCTCTATACCTCGGGAACAACGGGAAAACCAAAAGGCGTTGTCCACACGCACAATGGCATATTGCACGAATATGTCACAGCGAAATGGGTACTTGATTTGCATCCAGAGGATATCTATTGGTGTACCGCTGATCCAGGTTGGGTGACCGGCATCGTCTATGGTATTTTGTCTCCATGGATGCTCGGGGTGACTATGGTGGTCCACGCTGGGAGATTTGACCCGGATGTCTGGTACACACTGTTGGAAAAGTATAGAGTGAGCGTCTGGTATACCGCGCCTACTGCTATTCGCATGCTTATGGCAAAGGGAGATGATTTAGTGAAAAATCATAACCTCACTTCACTTCGTCATCTTTGCAGTGTTGGAGAACCTCTAAATCCAGAGGCGATTCGTTGGGGACTAAAAGTGTTCGGACTTCCGTTTCATGATACGTGGTGGCAGACAGAAACCGGTGCACAAATGATGGTAAATCTAGCGTGCAATGATATAAAAATCGGCGCTATGGGAAAACCGTTCCCAGGACTTACCGCCGCCATCGTCGATGATGAAGGAAAAGAATTACCAGAGAAATCAGAGGGAAACTTAGCG
Source organism: uncultured Gammaproteobacteria bacterium (assembly GCA_964356315.1). Classification (GTDB taxonomy): domain Bacteria; phylum Patescibacteriota; class Microgenomatia; order UBA10105; family UBA927; genus CAYGFH01. The sequence goes on along the minus strand of CAYHHA010000015.1, from coordinate 711 downwards.
TTCCGACCAAACTGGCCATCCATGATGAAGACCGTTTGGCAGAACGAGGAAAAGTATAAGTCCTACTTCGTAAATGGCTGGTATATGTCAGGAGATCATGCGTGGAGAGACGAGGATGGTTACTACTGGTTCATAGGACGAGCAGACGATGTGATCAAAACTGCAGGGGAACGAGTCGGCCCATTTGAAGTAGAATCTGCGCTTGTTGAACATCCAGAAGTTATCGAAGCTGGAGTTATTGGTAAGCCAGATGAGCTTCGCGGTGAGATCATCAAAGCATTTGTTGTGCTTCGAAATCCAAAAAAATACGCGGAAGCTGTCGCACAAGATGCGCTGAAAAAAGAACTCGGAGAATTTGTCAAAAAACATTTGGCAGGACATGCGTATCCACGCGAAATCGAATTTATCGATAAGTTGCCAAAAACCAGAAGTGGCAAGATCATGCGCCGAATTCTCAAAGCCAAAGAGCTAGGACAGCCCATTGGTGACACCTCAACGCTTGAAGAATATTAGGCCTCGTTCACTGTTGCATGTTGAACGGTTCACAGGTATATTTAGCGTGTTAAGCATTCTAAATATATGAAAGAGGTCGATTCATGTACGCACGGATACGAATCATCGTATCTCTTATTTCATGGAAGTTTCGAGGAATTACGAGGCTTAAACGCAAAAAAGCGTTGCTATTGTTAGTACTTTAGCCCTTCACAATCT
>CAYHHA010000014.1:0-35309 GCA_964356315.1 uncultured Gammaproteobacteria bacterium | reverse complement strand
CAGATCGCGGGGCGGCTCTCGATCCAGATTGGCGCGTACTTTCTCCAGTCGCAGAGATTGCTGGTAAGGTATCCGTAACAGAAACAGAAGATGGATACACCGTAGTAGTGAAAAATACCGCAATAAAGCCACCGGAAGAGCGAGAGTATGTTATTCCGCTTACGAGTGAATTAAAAATAGCTGATGGCGATTTAGTTTCAGCAGGAGATCAGCTGGCAAGTGGGTATTTGGATGTTAAAGAAGTATTGCAAGTTCGAGGACTTCGAGGGACTCAGAAGTATTTGATTTCCGAGGTTCAAAGAGTTTATGAGTCACAAGGAATCATGATTCATGATAAGCATTTTGAAGTTATCGTTCGAAAGATGAGTGATAAAGTCCGTATAGAATCGTCAGGGGATACCACACTTCTCCCAGGAGAATTGGTTGACCGTATGCGATTCCAAGAGGAAAATGCACGCATCCTTGCAGAAGGTGGAGAAGCGTCAACTGCACAGATAGTGCTCCTAGGAATTACACGAGCTTCATTGTTTACCGAATCATGGCTCTCAGCAGCATCATTCCAAGAAACAACGACCGTTTTGACTGATGCAGCGTTGTCTGCAAAAGTTGATAAGTTGCTAGGACTCAAAGAAAACGTTATAATCGGCAGACTCATCCCTGTATCACCAGAGAGAGCTGTGATACAAAACTAATATGCCAACAGTAAACCAATTAGTACGACATGGTCGACATAGTAAAGCAAAAAAGATTAAAGCGACGGCGCTTAGGAAATTTTTTAATGCAAAAGAACGCATAACAAAAATTTTGCCAGCTCCATTTAAACGTGGAGTGGTGACCTTGGTGAAGACCATGACTCCAAAAAAGCCAAATTCAGCTTTGCGTAAAGTAGCTCGTGTGCGTTTATCAAACAAACAGGAAGTAACTGCGTACATTCCTGGAATTGGACATGAACTTACAGAGCATGCAATCGTCTTGATTCGTGGTGGTCGAGTGCCAGATTTACCAGGTGTGAAATATCACATTGTACGTGGTAAATATGACTCTTCAGGGGTTGCAACACGAAAACAAGGACGAAGTCGCTATGGTGCCAAGGCAGGTAGCCCAGGGCCAGCAGCTGCAAAAGCAAATTAATTTTTTATAAACAATTATGAGTAGATCAAACAAAATTTCGAAACCGTTATTACCAGCAGATCCTATCTATGGAAACAGGCTCATCTCACGTTTTATTAATCGAGTTATGATTAGTGGGAAAAAGAGAGTCGCAGAAGGTGTTGTCTATAAAGCATTAGATAGTATCAAAGAAAAAGGCGAAGACCCAGTGAAGGTATTCGAACTCGCAGTAAATTCAGTGGGACCTAAAATGGAAGTAAAATCCCGTAGAGTCGGCGGAGCCTCATACCAAGTCCCAACCGAAGTCCGTGGAGACAGACGCGTGGCGCTTGCCATTCGATGGATTATCCAATTTGCAGGAAAAAGATCTAATAGAGAATTTAAATCATTTTCAGAAAAACTCGCCGCAGAACTCCTTGAAGCTTCAAAAGGCCAAGGTGAATCCATCAAAAAGCGAGATACTGTACATCGCATGGCAGATGCAAATCGCGCCTTCGCACACTTCAAATGGTAGACAGATAATTAATTTCTGACATACCTATTGTATCCATAATATTTTATCTTAATGTGCGATAGACAGACTGCAGTCTAGTCTGTTTATCTAGAAGATAGATGGGATTTACTTCAAAACGCTCAACACTCAGAAGCTCATTCATAGATGCAAATCGACAAATACCGATGGTATTTCTTGCGGTAATCACTATGGCAGCAATCGGGATCTTTGTTCAACTAGACCGTATGAAGCCAGACTCTTCTCGAGATATTCGTGCAAAAGCATTTCAACAAACAGCTACAGGTATTCGAATTGAGGCGGAAGAAATGACGCTTAATGGCTCGGCGTCCAAAGACCCCACAGGTACGTTTATCCGGTTTTAACAGCGCAAAACCAGTCTTTACGCCATAAGGCCATCTAGAAAGCTTTCTTGTGGAGCTCAGCGCTCCTTCCCAAATTTATCCTAGTGCAGAAATAACAGTATCTGCCCAGGCATTAATTTTATCCATGTTGCCAGTTTGATCAGAGTAAAATTTATCCACACGAAGTGAATCCACTAAAAGCTTTCCCTTTATAGTTTTTATTAATGCCTCCATCTGATCCACAGACCCACAGAAATGCTTATACGAAGAATCTCCCAACCCAAAAATCGCAAATGGTTTATTTTCAAATGTGATTGTTTTGAGTTTTTCCATGAGTGGTAGCCAATCTTCATGTGGCATACCTTCGTGGCCTTCAAAATCCCAGCTTGGGGAACCCATGACGATTGCATCAGTTGTGGAAAACTCTGATTCGGTAATATCTCGAACTTCTTTTAAAGTTACAGCGAATCCTTTTGCATTTAATTTATCAGATATCGCCTGAGCGGTTGTCATTGTAGTTCCAGAATTTGTTGCATAGGCAATAAGAATATTCATAATTCCTCCAGTCGATCTTCAATACTAGTAAAATTGTATACTATTTATAATTCTTTTCGCAATCAATCAGATAATTTTTTACCAATATGATATTCTATAGTAGAACTATGAAGTTTTTTGGATTGCTGTTTCTATTATTGGTAGCAGCTGGATATTACATATATCCATCGGTAGCAATAGAAAAGAAATGTTACGATATTGTAGATACTTTTTTGGCAGATGTGAAGTATTATTCAGCATCTCGTGGTTGGTCACAAAACGAAATTTGTGAAAAACGCTCCAACGCACTGCTCCTTTTAGGAGATTGCTTAGGTGAAGCCAAAAAGAAATCGACCTTATCCAAAAAAGCAAATACAGTCGTGGAAAAGGTTGTAGATTTACAGCGTCCTCTATCAAAAAAATATAGCACCCTAAAAAGCGAACATAATACTGAGTGTATAGAGTATTCTAAATACCAACTCGAAGATTTGATACAATAACTATATGTCTCAATTCAATTGGATAGATGCGATCATTATTCTCCTTATTTCCTACTCGTTGTATCAGGGGTGGAAGGCTGGATTTGTTCGTATAGGTATTAGCTTTGTCGCGTTTGCTTTGTCGCTTTGGGTGGCAATTCTGTATAACGCGCAACTTTCATATTTTTTCACTGAAAAATTCGGCATGCCGACTTCTTGGGGCACTATATTGGCATATATCGTTATTAGCATGGGGGGACAATTGAGTATTTCTTACCTGCTTTCTTTCGCAGTGTCAAGATTATCTGCAAAAATTGAGAAATCCATAATAAATAGCGTTACCGGCCTATTAGTTTCTGGGGTAAATAATCTTACAACAATCGCATTTTTTCTCATTATTATTTTAGCATTACCCTTAAAAGGGACAGTGCAACAAGACATTCGAACTTCCCTTATCGGGAGAAAAATTGTTTCATTCGTCGAAACATATGGTGGTCCAATCACCAAAACAGCCAAAGAAATCAAAAAAACAGCCGCCAGATTTGTCACAGTTTCTCCAGGTTCAACATCATCCATGCCATTAGATGTGATCGTTTCATTGGAGGATATAAGTATTGACGATCAAAAAGAGAGGGAATTACTTGCATTAGTAAATAAAGAGCGCTCAAAACTAGGAATAAAGCCGTTAACTGTGGATGTGAAATTAGTCACGGTTGCGAGAAATCATAGTAAAGATATGTTTCTGAATAAATATTTTTCTCATATATCACCAGATGGGAAAACTCTTGGCGATAGGATGAAAAAAGAAGATGTGAGATATTCAAATCTTGGTGAAAATATCGCCTATACACCAGATGTCGAAACAGCGCACGATGGGCTTATGAATAGTCCTGAACATAAAAAAAATATTTTAGATCCGGGATTTCTTCACATAGGTATTGGAATTATCTCAGCTTCAAGGTATGGAATTATGGTAACGCAAAATTTTGCAAATTAACGCATGTCAAAAGTTATCGTACTAAATCAACGTGCTACTTCAGTCTCTCCAGTCGCGGTCAATTATTTGTTGACCATTAATCAACTCAGCGCGAGAAACGCGCCAGTAACCCGGGAGGAAACCAAAGAGACAAAGCAACTTTCCACATTTGGTGAATATTCTCAATATGCGGTATATGTTCCGTTTATACTATCTGGTCTGATTTTTTTGGGCATTTTTATTTTCCAGATGATTCAACGGGTGAAAAATCTGAAAAATATTTCTGTCGCACTTGTTATTGCCATGTTTGCCGCCAGTATTCCAACAGTGCTCAGTATGATGCAATCAAATGTACAACAGTCTGTGAAAGCCAGTCCTGAAGAAATTCCTAAAGAATTACGGGTAAAGTCAATTCCGACGGACTCAGCCATCATTTCTTGGACGACAGGAGCGGTTGTCATGGGGAGCGTCAGGATTCGCGAATTCACCAATGAAAAAACCCAACCACGCGTGTTTGTCGGAGATCGGCAAATCGCAGTGTCAAATCATTCAGTAACGGTTACGGGTCTTAAACAAAACCACCAGTATGAGCTTGAAATTTTATCCGGAAGAATATGGTATGACGATGGGGGAAAGTTGATCCAGTTTATCTATAAGTAAGTTAGCGAAGTTGTAGACTTACCAGTCCAAATAATACGACAATCAATCCCAAAATCTGTTGCTTCGATAATTTTTCTTTTAGAAATTTCCAGGAAAGCAGTGCGATAAATGCAGATTGAGAAGCAGTAATTATTGTTACGGTAGACACTTCATAGGTAGATAATACGTAGTTATATAAAGAAAACGCTCCCACATCACAAGCCCCAGCAAATATAAGTAGCTTCCAAGGAGCTTTTTTTAGCAGGGATGAGAAATCAAAATGTCTCAATAATAGGATCGTCATCGTCGTTGCCGTTATTGCAACCCGAATAAATAGCGCTGTCAGAAACCATCCATCAGTTCTTGATGTGATCGCAATGGTAAATAGATATATTCCGGTGCCAAATGCCGAAATAAGAGCGTAGGGAACTCCGGAAAGAAGTTGAATTGACCCGATATTTTTATTAGGTTTTTGAAATCCTAATAACACTACACCGACAAACATCAAAAGTAATCCAAGTAGTTTCCATGGGGTAGTCGATTCAGAAAGAAGCAGTATCCCTAAGATGGTGGTCACGACCATGTAGAGTTGGTTTATTGTGCCAACGACAGCAACCGATCCGATTTTGGTTGCCTGTAAAAATAGGAGGTAGACAAATGTAAATGCTATACCAATCCCCAAAATTGCTGGGATATGAGTTTGGTCAGGAATTGGGGGCATAAATGGAATCAAAAAGATAAACAGTGGTATGCCAAGTCCTTGGGATAATAGTAATGTCGCTACTGCACCGATACGTTTTGTAGATGTCGCTACAAGTGGCACAACGACACTAAATCCGATCGTGGCGAGAAGTGCCAATGCAGTCGCAGTGATTTCCATGAGGCTAAGTATAACACTTCAGGACAATTAGTTCTTGTTATAGGGCTACATATGAACGTGATATACTTTGCATATTGCGCACTCAAAAGCGATTGTCACTCTTGGGTGATGATATGTCATTCCCGCGCAGGCGGGAATCCAATAAAAAACATTCTGTTTTTAAGCACATATGAAATTACTTCTCACATCAAACGGCATTTCAAATACCTCGATAAAAGTCGCACTCGCAAACTTATTGGGTAAGCCCTTTGAGCAATCCTCAATAACTTTTATTCCCACTGCAGCAAATGTAGAAAGGGGAGATAAAAAATTTGTCGTAAATGATATGTATGCCCTTATGAAATTGGGATTTGAAACATTTGATGTGATGGATATTTCTGCCGTATCAAAAGACTATTGGCTGGAAAGCTTTCAAAGGTCGGATGTGTTGGTATTCGGTGGGGGAAATGATAAACATCTTCTCGATTGGTTACGCTCATCAGGGGTACAAGAAGCTCTCCCTGCGTTGCTTCAGAATAAAATATACATGGGAATTAGTGCGGGAAGTATGGCAACGGCAAAACGTGTATCGTTGTCCATCGCAGGAATCTTATATTACGAACGTACGCAACAATGGGAAAATACCGAAGGGTTAGGATTCGTGGATTTTGAAATACGACCGCACTTAAATTCTCCCTATTTTCCAAAAGTCCGAGTAGAATATCTAGAAACACTTGCCAAAGAAAATCCGACACAATTTTATGCGATTGACGATAATTCAGCAGTGGTAGTAAACGGTGATTCGGTCTCGGTAGTTTCTGAAGGGGAATGGAAAAAATTTAATTAGCCTATGCCAAATTGGATGTTATTAAGTTTGATTGCTGGTGTGACGGGAAGCATATCAAATGTTCTTTATCGAACAACTCTAAAAGACGGGTATGATTCGTTTGTTTCCTCATGGTTTCTGCAATTATTCCGTTTGGTAAGCTCCATAATCTTGATACTCTATTTAAAAGTTACTGTCACGCTGCAGTCAGTAGAAATACTTATTTTATTGGGCTTAATCGAGTCTGTTGGAATGTATAGTTATATGAAAATGCATTCCATGAGTTCGTTGTCTATTTCAACAGTTATTCAAAGAAGCAGGATTATCTGGACTGCCTTGTTGTCTATTATTTTTATCGGAGAAACATTCACTACGGTTCAATCAGTAGGACTTCTGATATTGTTTATCGGTGTTGTCGCAGTTACGATAGGTAAATCGCTTAGATCAGATAAAGGTATACAATTCGCCTATATATCCGCAGTGATTTTTTCTATCACAACTATACTCATCAAAGTTCTTATTACTTCAATTCATCCCGTCGCTTTAGTAGCGGGATTATCACTACCAACTGTTATGTTGTTCCCGATTCTAAAACGAGATTTTAAAACCCGAGCAAAACAATTTGCGAAACATAAGATTTTTCCGAAAATTGGAGCATCTTTTCTAAATGTCTGTGCTCTATTTCTAAGCGTTTATGCTTTATCAGTTGGTCCAGTGGCGAAGTCGAGTGCAATATATCAGGGAATGCTTTCATTATCCGTGTTTATTGGTATTTTATTCCTTGGAGAGCGGGAAAATTTGGTAAGAAAAATGATCGGATCTGTTTTAGTCATCATAGGAATTGTCACAATAGGTTACATTTAGAACTTCGCAACAACGTTATTTATTTCAGAATACCGATCGAGACATAACCCAAGAATGGTATCAACCTGTTAGGTTATAATATCCTCTATGTTCGAAAACCTTGCGATTGTCGATGTGGAAACCACGGGTGGGAGTCCGACTCATGCTCGTATTATAGAGATTGGTATTGTACGGATAAAAAATGGCAAAGTCGTACAGATATTTGAATCATTGGTAAATCCAAACTGCTACATACCCCCAGAGATCACGATGCTCACGGGTATAGACGCAGGTTCGCTCGAGAATGCTCCCTCCTTTCATTCGATCAGAGATTCGATATTCGAACTATTAGATGGAGCAGTGTTTGTTGCGCATAATGCCCGTTTTGACTACGCATTTCTCAAATCCGAATTTAAACGAACGGAAAAAACATTTACCGCAAAGCAACTGTGTACCGCAAGATTATCCAAAAAAATATTCCCCACGTTTCGACATCACAATCTCGATAGTCTCATGGAGCGCCATGCTATTCCCTGTGATGCGCGTCACCGAGCATTGGGAGATGCAAAAGTCCTCTGGGAATTCCTCCAGATTTTGGAAAAAACTATTGATCCATCCACACTTGAAGAAGCGATAAAATCAATTTCCAAAGATATCACGCTTCCCTCGGCGATAACCAGAGAGATTATCGAAGCCCTACCCGAATCCTCAGGAGTCTATACATTTTATAACGCCGAAGGCGCTGTGTTATACATTGGCAAAAGCGTGAATCTCAAAGATCGCATCCTATCTCATTTTCAAAATGCAGTGCGAGATCCAAAAGAGGCGAAAATATTTACGAGCATCGCATCTCTAGACGTCAAACAAACAGATGGGGAGCTAGGGGCGCTTCTTGAAGAGTCTAGATCCATTAAGCTCCACAAACCGTTGTACAATCGACTTCTTCGCGAGGCACATGGATGTGTCGTGTGCAAAAAAGTACAAAATCCACAAGGATACTTCACTGTTTCTCTTGAGGATGTCAGCGATATTGCTCTTTCAGAAATTGATTTCGTTATGGGAGTATTTCGGACCATGAAACAAGCAAAAAAATATTTGCACGATCTTTCGGCAGAGCATTCATTGTGCAATAAATTGCTTGGGTTAGAGCACACAACAGAAGCATGCTTCGGATCACAACTCCATACCTGCAAAGGAGCGTGTCAAAATCTCGAGATGCCAGCGAGGTATAATCTGCGATTTCTATCCGCATTCCAAAAAACAAAAATCAAACAATGGCCGTTTCGAGGGTCTATTGCCATACATGAAGGGGATACGACGCACCTGGTCTCACACTGGTGTTATATCGGCGCGACATCAGGCGGAGGGTTTGATGGAGGAGATATTAACGTTGAAAATCTCATTTTTGAATACGACACCTATAAAATATTGCATCGGTATCTCTTGAGTCCCGCCAATCAACGACACATCCACGAGATGCTCCCCGTACAGAAAAATACGCTTGCGGGAACCATGAATTTTTAGTACAATGAATTCGATATAAGCAAACGGCTGTTCCTGTTGTATGTGGGACAGCTTTTTATTCGTTAAAAAGAAAAATTTATGGCAAACCCACAAACCACACTTACCGAAGATCGAGATGTTCCTCTAGATAAGGTTCGAAATATTGGTGTTATCGCCCATATCGATGCAGGCAAAACCACCACCACAGAGCGTATACTTTTTTACACTGGCAGAAGCTATAAAATTGGAGATATCGACGAAGGCACCACTCAGATGGACTGGATGGAGCAGGAAAAAGAGCGTGGTATTACCATCGTATCAGCCGCCACCACCACATTTTGGAAAGGGTATCGCTTTAACATCATCGACACTCCAGGACATGTAGACTTTACCGCAGAAGTAGAGCGGTCACTCCGAGTGCTCGACGGTGGTATTACCGTTTTGGATGCAGAAGAGGGTGTGCAATCACAATCAGAAACCGTATGGCATCAGGCAGATAAATACAGAGTGCCACGTATTTGTTTTATCAACAAAATGGACAAACTCGGCGCAGACTACCGAGCAACGATTAAATCAATTGTTGACCGTCTTGGAGCAAACCCAGCAGTTATGGTGCTTCCGATCGGTAGCGAAAATACATTCAAAGGAAGCGTCGATCTTCTGACTCGAAAAGCATATATTTGGGGCAGTGACGAGCTTGGTGCATCGTTTGAAGTATCAGACGAAATTCCAGAAGACATGAAGGCAGATGTAGAACAAAGCCGACACGATCTTATCGAAAAAATCGCAGAAACAGATGACGCACTTCTAGAAAAATATTTGAGTGGTGTAGAGCCAACCGTAGAAGAGCTGAAAGCAGCACTTCGAAGAGCGGTTATCGCATACAAGCTCGTTCCTATTTACGCAGGATCATCTCTTCGAAACAAAGGCGTACAGCCGGTCTTAGACGCAGTTGTCGACTACTTGCCATCTCCTCTCGATCTTCCTCCCGTTGAAGGAACAGATCCAAAATCAGGAGAAAAAGTATCCTACAAGAGGGGTAAAGACGAGCCATTTGCAGGAATTGCCTTCAAAATTCAAATTGATCCTCATGTCGGGAAAATTACCTATGTGCGTATCTATTCTGGAAAACTCGTTTCAGGATCCTATGCATACAATTCGACCAAAGATGTCAAAGAACGCGTCGGACGCTTACTTCTCATGCACGCAAACCAAAGAGAGGAAATCAAAGAAGCGTTCGCAGGAGAAATCGTTGCAGTGGTCGGGTTCAAAGAGACCATTACCGGAGATACCATCTGTGATGTAGATAAACCTCTGATTTTGGAGAAAATTACGTTCCCAGAGCCAGTTATTTCTTTGGCCATCGAACCAAATACAAAAAATGATCAGGAAAAGATGGGATATGCACTTCAGAGATTATCCGAAGAAGATCCAACATTCCGTATCAAAAGTAATGTAGAGACCAACCAAACCATTATCTGGGGTATGGGTGAATTGCATTTGGAAATTTTAGTCGATCGCATGAAGCGAGAATTCAAGGTAGACGCCACAGTCGGAGCTCCACAGGTGGCATACAAAGAAACTATCCAGATGCCTTCAGAAGGCGAAGGAAAGTATATCAAGCAATCAGGTGGACGTGGTCAATACGGCCATGCGTATGTGAAGCTAGAGCCAAGAGCTCGTGGAGAAGGATTTGAATTCGTCGATGCTATCAAAGGTGGCACTATCCCACGCGAGTATATCGCACCTATCCAAAAGGGAATCGTGGAAGCCATGGAAAACGGTATTATCGCAGGTTATCCAGTCGTAGACTTGAAAGCCACGTTATACGATGGATCCTATCATGATGTTGACTCCAGTGAAGTAGCCTTTAAGATCGCAGGATCTATGGCCTTCCAAGCTGCCGCCAAAAAAGCACAGCCGGTTCTTCTAGAGCCGATCATGAAGGTAGAGGTCTCGACTCCTGATGAATACATGGGAGACATAATCGGAGATTTGGGATCAAAAAGGTCGCAAATCCAAGGAACAAGTAAACGCGGACATATTTCTGTCATCGTCGCACTTGTGCCTCTCTCTGAATTGTCAGGGTATGCAACATCCCTTCGAAGTATGTCAAAGGGTCGCGCTACCTACTACATGGAACCATCTCATTACGAGGAAGTTCCACGCAATATTCAGGAAAAGATTATTGCCAAAGAAGGTCGCATGTCATCCGACGCCAATCGAGGATAAATTACCTTTTGTCATTGCGACCGTGTCCCGCGAAGCTTTAGCGAAGTGGGAGGAATATCAGTATTCGATGACGTGGCAATCTAATAACACCCTGTTGTCATCCCCGATCTAGTCGGGGATCCATATTTTTTGTTATTCCTGTCTTATTTTTTTGTCATTCCCGCGCAGGCGGGAGTCCAGGTCATATACCATTTTTCAAATGATCCACGTGTTTCTTTAGATTTGAATAATTTGGTACAATACCTTGCATGAAAGTGCTCCCTGTCAAACCCTCAATCCAATTATCAGATCTAGATAAGCTTGATATTCGCGTGGGTCGCATCGAGCTTGTCGAAGATATAGAATCCTCAGACAAACTAGTCAGACTTACGGTCAATTTCGGAGATTTTAAGCGTACCATCTTGGTAGGGCTCAAAAAAGAACGACCCAATCCAAAGGAAATCGAGGGGAAACAGGCATTATTTGTCGTAAACCTCGCACCAAAAGAGATGATGGGTGAATTGTCCGAAGGCATGTTATTTGACATCGGCTACGCAAACGGCATCATTCCCGTCCTCGCCGTGCCTGAAACCGAAGTGCCGGATGGGGTTTGCGCAGGATAAATCATTACGAGATATATGGAAAATACGTCATCGTATTCACGAGTGAAACGGGTGCGTTATATTCTTTTGTAAATGCGTATGCTCCGCGAGATACTGTGTTTGATGTAAGTTTGCATTCAAATGCGCGAAGTTGAGAGTCGAGTGGTTTTTCTATCCAATCTACCTCCGCTCCGTTATATGTTCTCCAAAAATACCCTTGGAAAAGTTCCTGTTTATTTGCAGCCTGCTTTATTCGTTCCATGATGAAAAAGTTTTCCCAAATTCCACCGGCATCACTGCGAATCGAGAGGTCATTAAAATCTCCAATAAGTGCATTTCGAAGTCCTACATCCACAAAATATATTTTACTTTTTCGTCCAATTTCTTTACGAAGATTTTTTGCATATGGGTGAACGCGTACTATAACATAGGTTTGTTCTAAAAGAGTTACATATGCTTGTACTGTATTCGTATCAATGTGTAAACGCTTCGCTAGCTCTGTAAAACTAACTTCTGAACCAACTTGATACGCTAGCGCTTTCGTAAGCTGCATAAGCACATCAGGAGACCGGACTTTTTGAAATGCTAAAATATCTTTAAACAAATAGCTTTCTTGAATAGTATTTAGTAATTGCTGTTTTTCAAATGGTTGTGATTCGTTGTAACATCCAGGATATCCTCCATACATCAAAACTCCGGATAGTAATTGTTTAGCATGTTCCTCTTTAATTATCAGGTTGTTTGATAACTCGGATGCAGAAAGTATCTCAGCGAATGAAAGTGGGTACAGAGTAAACTCTTTATATCTGCCGGTTAACGCATCGCTTGTTTTATTTCTCAGTTGTAAACTCGATGATCCAGTCGCAATGACTCGCACGTTTGGAAACTGATCATGAATAATTTTCAGCGTTAATCCAGGATCAGTGAGTCGCTGTGCTTCATCAATCATCAATATTTGTGTTTGTAGCAATAATTGTTTTAGTTTGGTGATTGACGTTGTATTGAGTAGCGAACGGTCTTCAATCATATCGCAATTTAAAGATAAAATTGATGTCGCTCCATTAGCTGTTAAACGAGCTTGGAGTTGATTAAGGAGTGTGGTTTTACCAGCCTGCCTTGGACCAAAAAGTAATACAAGTTGTTTTGAGGAAGAAAGCGCGGTATATACGGCATTTTCTATCAATCTAGTGATCATAATCATCATATTAGCACTAATTTGATGGATTGTCAAGTAAAAATAGTCTAATTCGATGCCAACCGCGGATAATTTTCTACGTTGTCATTGCGACCGTGTCCCGCGAAGCTTTAGCGAAGTGGGAGGAATATCAGTATTCGATGACGTGGCAATCTCATGAAACACCTGTTGTCATCCCCGATCTATTCGTGGATCCATATTTCTTGTTATTCCTGTCTTATTTTTTTGTCATTCCCGCGGAGGCGGGAATCCAGGTCATATACCATTTTTCAAATGATCCACGTGTTTCGTTAGATTTGAATAATTTGGTGCAATATCTTGCATGAAAGTGCTCCCTGTTAAACCAACAATCCAATTAAGTGATCTGGACAAGATAGATATTTGAGTCGGGCGGATTGAACTCGTTGAGGATGTGGAAAAATCAGACAAACTAGTCAGACTGACAGTAAGCTTTGGCGAATTCAAACGCACCATTTTAGTTGGCCTCAAAAAAGAACGGGAAAATCCAAATGGCTCGTTCGCAAATTAATTCATAGCAATTTGCGAATACGACCATTTGTGCCGCATCAAATAAGTTTTGGAATGCGGCCCAAAGGAAATCGAAGGCAAACAGGCATTATTTATCGTAAACCTCGCTCCGAGGGAGATGATGGGGAAGATATCAGAGGGTATGTCGTTTGATATCGGCTATACCAACGGAATCATACCTGTATTAGCTGTTCCGGAAAAAGAAGTTCCTGAAGGTACCTGCGCTGTGTAAGTTGAGGAGATTTAATTATTGCTATCTATCCAATTTTTTGTGAACTCTGCAATTTCATTAAATACGCATATTCGATGAGCTGGTTCTCCGCCAGTGTCGTTAGTAAATGCTTCAGAAGATTCAATAATTGAGTGCACTTTTTGGGAAATTTCTTCTTCTGGTATCACATTTAATGAAAGGATTGCCTCAGTCGCATCTGTTGTATCTGTGTCTGTGTCGGCGTACACAAATATTGCGCCAGATTCTTGAATAATATTTTTTGCTTCCTCGGATGCTATTCCTATATCTTTTTTAACTCCATTTATAGAAGTGTTGGTGATTATATGTTGGTTAGGCTACTGTCCTGTTTTAGTAAATATGATCGGAAATTATTAAGCATGCTGGTTTCAACTTCACCATCGTTTCCTACAAGGAGAACTGTGTTATTTCCAGCTTCTTTTGCTTTTTGGATTAGTCCTTTCAATTGGCCGTCGTAAAGTATTTCTTCAGGAGTGGTTACTTTGACTTCCATTCCAGATTCACGTAATTTTTTTAAATATGGTGTCTGTCGTGTTGCCTCAAGTGTTTCACGCTGTGTTGTGCTAGCTCCGACCATGTGTGTTCCATATGGAACCATGACGAGTGTTCGTTTTCCCGCGAGTAACCCTTCTCGTGATTGTTCTGGAGCTAATGCGGCAAGAATCGTTGTCATATTTGATGCACGTAATCCGTGGGTTGCATCTGGTCCATAAAACAAAGAAAAATTTTCATCAAACGCAGCTAAGACTAATCTTTTAGCCTTTGTTAGTCCCCATTTATGCTTATGTTCCGAAGTGTGTTTTGCGAAGGAGATTAAGTGTTCGCTTGTTATTTGAAAATGACGTTCAACAATTTTCATATTTGATGGTTTTCCAGATTCTGTATGCACACTGATATCCTTATATTTTTTCATTTTTAAAGCCTTTGATTTCTCCGCAATCACATCAGTTAAAGAAATAGGCCCTATTAGAACTGTTCCGACTTTTTCTCTTTTGTGTATAAATTCTTCACCATTTTTTATACGATTTTTTTTTCTTCGAATTAATTCTTCAATTGCAACTGGTATCCCCAAAGCAGCTACAACGGCTCCCCCCTTGTTTACGAGCACATCAGGATAACTTGCAAAAGCGAGTAGCCCGTTTGCGGTTGGAGAATCAATCATGGGAAAGGTGTTGACTAATTGTGGCGACTTTGCTACTACATCGATAAATTTGAGAAAACTTTCACCGCCATGTGATTGCAATAGTGTATCGATACGATGGAAAAAATTCAAAACTTTTTCATTTCCCATTTGAATAGAATAAGCAGTTGCAACCGAAGTAAAATCTATCATCAGACCGACGCCACCGATAATTTTTGCAATATTTGCTTTTACAGATGTCGTTGGGGTAATTTTCTTTACATCCTCTAGCCATGTTGATAATATTTGTGCGTCCCTGGAGTTTGTCCAGTCTATTCTGCCTAAATGACTAGTATCTCCTTCAATTATGGTCGCAAGTGCTGTCCTGAACGATAATGATCCGGTTTCATATTTTTCCTGATCGACTATAAGTGGAAGAGATCTTAAATCGGTTTCGCTCATATGGAAATTTTATTTAAGATATTAGTTAATACTAAGCTACACACTCTGTAATACTCTGGAATCATTTCTGATTCTGAAATAGTTCTTCCTGGATGTAATATTAAAAATTGATTTTTTATGGTCTCAGAAAGTTCGAGAATAATTACTGCTTGTTCTTTGCTAGTCATTAAATCTACTTTTAAGGCTTTCATAACGTTTTCATAAAGTTCTAAAAGTGACTCAGGGTAAATGATAGCTTTTGCCTCTCCATAATATAGTATGTTCTGAATCTAGGGAATTGTCATAGTATATATTTTACTATATCAATGTAATAATTCATAATTATACAAATTGTCTTAGATTAGTTGGATTGCTAGGTTCATGGCATATTTTGAAAAGCAATAATAAATTAAACATACTATTTTTCCTCAAACTGATTCTTGCGCTACGGCGCGATGGATGTTAAAATACTCTTTATCGAATCATCTCACAGCTCATCAGGATTAAGATGATGGGGTTGTGAGGTGATTTGTCTGTATTGGTATAACGTATAAGTTTTTGTAAGGAGGCTACATGGCTGACCAAGTAAAATATAATCGAGTCAAACCGCATTTAAACATTGGAACCATTGGTCACGTTGATCATGGAAAGACCACACTCACTTCAGCAATTACTCAAGTGCTTTCAAAACAAGGTTTTGCAAAAGCATTGAAATATGAAGATATCGATAACGCGCCAGAAGAAAAGGCACGTGGCGTTACCATCAATATCCATCATTCAGAATACGAGACAACAAAGCGACATTATGCGCACATCGATGCTCCAGGGCATGCAGATTACATCAAAAACATGATTACCGGCGCCGCCCAAATGGACGGAGCTATCTTGGTCGTTTCTGCACCAGATGGTCCAATGCCACAAACCCGTGAGCACATTTTGCTTGCAAATCAGGTAAACGTTCCAGGAATCATCGTGTTCATGAACAAATGTGACATGGTGTCTGATCCAGAACTTCTCGATCTCGTTGAGATGGAAGTCCGTGAATTATTGACAAAATACCATTTCCCAGGAGACACAATCCCAGTTATTAGAGGAAGTGCTATCAAAGCAATTCAAGGAGATCCAGCCGCAGAAGCAAAGATTCAGGAACTTATGGATACCTGTGATTCCTATTTCCCAGAACCAAAGCGTGAGCTTGATAAGCCATTCCTTATGCCTATCGAAGACGTCTTTTCGATCAAAGGCCGAGGAACAGTAGTTACCGGTCGCGTAGAGCGCGGACGTGTAAAAGTTGGCGAAGCGATGGAAATCGTTGGAATCAAGCCAACACAACAAACTGTTGTCACTGGTGTCGAAATGTTCCGAAAAATGCTTGATGAAGGACTTGCAGGCGATAACGTCGGAGTGCTTCTTCGAGGAATCGAAAAAGAACAAGTAGAACGTGGACAAGTACTCTCAGCAGTTGGAAGTGTTAAACCACACACAGAATTCGAAGCCGAAATCTATATTTTGGCCAAAGAAGAGGGTGGACGACACACGCCATTTTTCTCAGGGTACCGACCACAATTCTTTATCCGCACAACAGATGTAACAGGAGAAGTTACACTGCCAGCGGGTGTAGAGATGGTCATGCCAGGAGATAGTACAAAAATGACTGCAAAACTGATCGTACCGGTAGCACTTGAAGTAGGCGTGCGATTTGCACTCCGAGAAGGTGGTCACACGGTAGGAGCAGGAGTAGTTACAAAGATAATCGCATAACATATCTTAGCTGCCCTAAGGGTGCGCGCGAACATACATTAACATGCCAAAAGGAAGAATTAGAGTACGTTTAAAAGCATACGATAGCAGAATCATAGATGATTGCTGTCAGAAAATCTTGGACACCGCTGTTAGGACGGGAGCACGAGTCATAGGACCAGTGCCACTTCCGACAGACCGAGAGCATTTCAACGTCGCACGTAGCCCGTTCATCGACCGCAACAGTCGAGAAGATTTTATGATCAAAACGCACAAGCGTTTGATCGATATCATGGAGCCGACCGATAAGACTATCGATCAGCTTATGCATTTAGATCTTCCGGCTGGAGTTGATGTTGAGATCAAAATGTGATATGATTTAGCGCATAGGGATACTCTGTCCCGATTTTATCGGGACAAAAGTCTTGGAAGAGTCATAAAAAATGACCCCGCCCAAGCGGGGTATTTTTTTTATCGTCATGGATACATTACTAGGAACAAAACAAATACAGTCGCAACAATTTACCGCAGAGGGTAAACGTATTCCTGTGACGACTATTCAGACAGGTCCATGCTATGTCACAAAGATTGTTGATGGTGGACATTATCAGAATGTCCAGATTTCATTTGGAACAGCAAAACACACAACAAAAGCACTTGACGGTCATATCAAACAAGCGGGGCTCACCATAAAGCCTCGTTTTTTACGTGAAATCCGTCTACCAGAAAAAGACGAAACCCTTACGCTTGGATCAGAATTAACAGTAGATAAGGTATTTCAAGTCGGTGATGCTATTCGCGTAACTGGCGTATCCAAAGGAAAAGGATTTGCAGGAGTAGTCAAACGACATGGATTTGCAGGAGGACCTCGAACGCACGGTCAATCAGACCGAGAGCGCGCTCCAGGATCTATCGGTCAGACAACCACACCAGGACGTGTATACAAAGGAAAGCGAATGGCTGGACGTATGGGAAACGACACGGTAACTGTTAAAGGCCTTACCGTCATTGCTATCGATCCTCAGCTTCATACATTGACCGTAAAAGGAGTCGTGCCAGGTGGCAAGGGCGGATTATTGACCATTCAAAAAGTTATCTAATATGGCAACACTAAAAAAACCAACAAAAGTAGCGACAAAAAAACCGGTGAAAACAGCGGAAAAAAAGGTCGTTGCACAAAAAACAGAAAAGAAAACAACTCCAAAAGTTGCGAAAAAAGTTGTAGTAGAAAAAGTAGCCAGAAAAGTAGATGGCCTTAATGCACAAGTGTTTGGAACAGACGGAAAAGAAGCAGGTGTGATGGTTTTGCCAAAAGAAGTATTTGGAGAAAAGATCAATACCCAGCTCATGAGTCAGTTCGTGCGGGTGTATCTTGCAAATCAACGACAGGGTGGAGCAAACACAAAAACACGAGGAGAAGTAGAAGGATCAACACGAAAAATCTATAAACAAAAAGGTACCGGAAAAGCGAGACACGGAAACATCCGCGCACATATTTTCGTCGGTGGCGGTATAGCGTTTGGACCAGTGACTCATGATTTTTCTATGAGTATGCCTACCAAGATGAAACGAAAAGCACTCGCAAGCGCACTTTCAGCACAATTGAAAGAGGGCACCATTACGATTATCGAAGGCCTAGAGAAGCTTGAATTAAAAACAAAAATCTTAGCAACCGCTCTCAAAGCAGTCGGTATAGAAGGAAAGTCTCTGTTAGTACTTTCTCCAGATACTTCAGGGGTTAGTAGAATTGCAAAAAATATCAAAGATCTCGATATGACACCAGCATCATCATTAAATACCTATGATGTGTTGACACACAAACATATCGTATTTATGAAAGAATCAGTAGCCATAGTAACAGAAATCATCACAAAGAAATAATATGATTATCAAACGACCACTTATTACAGAAAAAACATTGTCACTAGCAGCCAAGGGCTGGTATACATTTGAAGCCAGTTTAGACGCTTCAAAATATACGATCGCCACAGAGATATCACACGTATACAAAGTAAATGTCGTAGAAGTTCGCACGATCACTATGCATGGAAAAGTGCGTAGAGTAGGTCGAAAATCAATCCCAACAGAAAGACCAAATTGGAAAAAAGCTATGGTTACCTTGAAAAAAGGTCAAAAAATAGACGCATTTGAAGTAACAACACCGCAAGAAGCGGAACCAAAAAAATAACGTATGAATCTTGGACATAAATCATTAACTACTATTTTAAAAAAGCACTCGGGGCGAGATGTAAAGGGTCATGTATCCGTCAGGCATCAGGGTGGACGACAAAAGAGATTCTATAGAACCATTGATTGGCTCAGAGATAAAGATGGAATCAAAGGAAAAGTAGCATCTATCGAATACGATCCAAATCGTACCGCAGATATTGCTCTTATTAACTATGTAGATGGAGAAAAACGATACATTACCGTGCCAGTAGGTTTGGAAATTGGCATGTTTGTAGTATCGAGTAATTCAGCAGATATAAAGCCAGGAAATGCCATGGAATTAGGAAGTATGCCGATCGGGACCATGATCCATAATGTAGAGATCAAGCCTGGACATGGTGCACAAATGATGCGAAGCGCAGGATCATACGCAACAGTGCTCTCAAAAGACGGAGATCTGGTACAATTAAAGCTTCCATCAGGAGAAATTCGAGTATTCGGAAAAACATGCAAAGCGACGATCGGACAAATTGGAAACGTAGAACATCGAAATGAAATTATCGGTAAAGCGGGACGAAGTAGACACATGGGTATCAGACCAACGGTCCGAGGTGTGGCACAAAATCCACGATCTCATCCACATGGAGGTGGAGAGGGTCGAAGCGGTATTGGGTTGAAATCACCAAAATCACCATGGGGCAAGAGAACATTAGGTAAAAAAACACGTAAATTAGTAAAATACAGCGATACAATCATTGTACAAAGGAGAGCGAGAAAATAAGAGAGTAGAGAGTAGTGTGGAGAGAATAAAAAACTCTAAACTCTAAACTCTAAACCCTAAACTCAAAAAGCATATGTCACGAAGTAGCAAAAAGGGAGCAAACATAGATCCAAAATTACTCGCAAAAGTCATGAAGCAAAAAGCTGGTGGAGAAAAAGTGCTCATAAAAACATGGGCGAGAGCTTGTCAGATCCCACCAGAGTTTGTTGGACATAAATTCGGAGTACATAATGGTCGAGTGCACGCAGAAGTATTTGTTTCTGAACTCATGGTAGGTCACAGACTTGGAGAATTTGCTCCAACACGTACCTTCAGAGGTCATGGTCAAGTTACAAAGAGAACAATGGATAAGACGTAAAAAAGTAAATGGTTGATAGTTCATAGTTGATAGCTATGAACCATGAACCATAAACAATGAACTAACAAAAACATGGACTACCAAGCAACATCAAAATACATACGAACAGGCACACGCAAGCTGAGGCTTATAGCGGATCTTATCCGACCTATGAAGCCATCAGAAGCGCTTATCCAGCTTGATCATATGCCAAAGGCAGCAACAGAGCCTATGACAAAGGTTGTCGCGGCCGCGGTTGCCAACGCATCACAAAAAAATGCAAAAATCGAAGACTTAAAATTTAAAACCATCGAAATTATGGGTGGACCGGTATTGAAAAGGTTTCATGCCGTGTCACGAGGACAAGCTCATGGCTATAAAAAGCGCATGACACACGTACGAATAATTTTGACAGATGTTAAGGAGGATAAATAACAAGCATCAAAAATCAATACTCAAACGACTGTTTGAGATTTGGAATTTGAGATTTGGAATTTGATTTGAAGTATGGGACAAAAAATAAATCCAAAAGGATTCAGAATCGGAACAACATTTACATGGGGCTCAAAATGGTTTGCCAGTAGCAAACAGTACAAAGAGCTTGTCTATCAGGATGCAAAATTGCGTATTCAACTCATGGACAAATTAAAGCCAGCTGGATTGTCCAATGTTATTATCGAGCGATCTATAAATAAGATTAAAATTATTCTATTTGTATCACGACCAGGAGTTGTTATTGGGCGAGGTGGAAGTGGCTTGGAAGATCTAAAGAAAAATATCGAACGATTTTTGTCAAAACAGAAACAATCAGTGAATCCCTACGAAATTACCGGAAAAGGCGAAGTTGCCAAATTGAAAGTCGAATTGTCAGTAGAGCCAGTAAAAGAACCAAACTTGAATGCATTTTTAGTAGCCCAAAATATTTCTGACCAAATAGTTCGACGTATGCCTCCAAAACGGGTATGCGGACAAGCTATAGAACGAGCGATGGGTGCAGGAGCAAAAGGGATAAAAGTATTACTTGCAGGACGTATCGGTGGAGCAGAAATCGCACGACGGGAAAAGTATGGAGCGGGTTCAGTCCCTCTTTCAACAATTCGTGAAGAGGTGGATTTCGCTATAGTTCCAGCGCTCACAAAATCAGGGTACATCGGCGTAAAAGTATGGATTTGTAGAAAGAGTTAACATATGTTGGCACCAAAACGAGCAAAACATAGAAAACAATTTAGAGGTTCACGAACAGGTATTTCTATACGTGGATCTAAAGTGAGCTTCGGAGATTACGGCTTAAAAGCTACGACAGAGTCGTGGGTAACAAGCAGACAAATCGAAGCGGCTCGTCGTGCCTTAACACATTACACAAAACGAGGTGGACGTATTTGGATCCGGATTTTTCCAGATAAACCAATTACCAAAAAACCACCAGAAACTCGTATGGGAAGCGGTAAAGGAGACGTATTTGAGTATGTAGCAGTGGTACGTCCAGGTAGAGTATTATTCGAGATGAGCGGAGTGAGTTTGGAAGATGCAAAAGAATCAATGAGACTCGCAACTGCAAAATTGCCAGTTCGAACGAAATTTGTTACAAGGGAGAATATATGAAACGTAAAGAAAGAACAGCAATTAGCAACATGGCGCAAGCAGAATTGACAAAGGTCATAGCCGAAGAAAAACGTAAGCTTGCAGATTTTCGAATAAACAGATATAGTAAACAGTCTAAAAATGTACGTGAACAAACAACGATGAAGCGAAAAATAGCGATTGCGCAGACAGTATTACGGGCGAAGGAGTTAACACATGAATAAACCAACAGAAAAAAAGGAAATAAAAAAAGCAATACGAAAATCCATGACGGGTAAAGTATTGTCAACCAAATCATTGCAAACGGTGATCGTCGGTGTGACGACATCATTTCGTCACCCATTATACAAAAAAGCAGTAAAGAAAATGAAGCATTTTGCAGCACATAATACAAAGTTTGAAGTAGCAGTTGGAGACATCGTTACGATTTCAGAAATCAGACCGGTATCAAAAACAAAACATTTTGAGGTAACAGCGAAAGCGTAAACGACTATGATTCAACATAAAACATCATTGACCGTCGCAGATAATTCAGGAGCCAAGCATATGACGGTGATTCATATCTATGGAGCTTCTAAGCAAAAATTTGCACGTATTGGTGATATCGTTCAATGTATCGTAACAAAGGCTGATCCAAACGGCATCGTAAAAGATGACGAAATGGTGAAAGTAGTCGTTGTGAGAACCCACAAAGAATTTCGAAGAGCAGATGGGTCTTATATTAGATTTGATGATAATGCCGGAGTAATTATAGATAACAAAGTAGACAAAAATCCACGTGGTACACGTGTGTTTGGTCCAGTAGCTCGAGATCTGAAAGAACGAGGATTCGATAAAGTCGTCAGCATGGCACCAGAGGTATATTAGAGGGTATTGTCATTCCTGCGAAAGCGGGAATCGGACTTCCGAGAAAAAAGATTCTCGGATCAAGTCCGAGAATGACAAAAAGAAGATATGAAACTAAAAAAAGGTGATCAAATTATCGTGACCATTGGCAAAGACAAGGGTCGCAAAGGGAAAATAGAAACAGTCAATGCTGTCGAACAGACAGTGGTCGTTCCAGGTATAAACATGTACAAGAGACACCAAAAAAAGAGAGATGAACAACACCCAGGTGGAATCGTTGATTTCGCACGAGCATTATCTATGGGAAAAGTTGCGTTAGTGTGTCCGAAATGTGGCAAGCAAACCAGAATCGGTTACTTGGTAACAAAGGGAGACAAAGAAAGAATTTGTAAAAAATGTGAAGCAAGGATCTAATATGCATACAATAGCAGAAAATTATTTGAAAAAAATCGTACCAGAGTTTATGACCACACACGGAGTAAAAAACCGTATGGCAGTTCCTAAACTTATGAAGATTGTGGTAAATTGTGGACTTGGCGAAGCATTGACGGACAAAAAGGTTGTCGAGAAAATGTCTATGCAAATGGCAATTATCACCGGTCAAAAAGCACAGGTCATGCGGGCGAAAAAAGCTATTTCAAGTTTCAAAGTACGCGAAGGAGATATCGTCGGACTTCGAATCACCCTCAGGGGTACTCGTATGTTTGATTTCATACAACGATTTATTTCACTGGCTCTTCCTCGGGTTCGCGATTTTAGAGGAATACCTACAACAGGATTTGATGGACACGGAAACTATACGATTGGTATAAAAGAGCAGACTATGTTTCCTGAACTTGAATACGATCAGGTGGATAAAGTACGAGGATTGGAATTAACATTTGTCACCAGTGCAAAAACAGATGAAATGGGCAGAACGCTCTTGAAATCATTTGGTATGCCGTTTGTAAAGGAATAATATGGCGAAAACATCAGATGTCGTAAAATTTGATCATAAACAAAAATTTGCAGTGCGCTACCGAAACAAATGCTCATTGTGTGGGCGGTCACGGGCGTATATGAGAAAATTTGGCACATGTAGATTGTGTTTTAGAGAATTAGCGCATAAAGGAGAATTGCCGGGTGTTATAAAGGCATCGTGGTAACAAAGGAGATATATGGTAAATGACCCAGTAGGAGATTTATTAGCTCAAATAAAAAATGCATCGATGGCTGGACTACAGTCGATCGATCTTCCATACTCAAAAATGAAAATGGAAGTTGCAAGGATACTCTCACAAGAAGGGTATGTTGGTTCCATCGAAAAAGCTGGAGAAGAACCAAAATGCAGGCTGAAAATAGGTATTAAATATGTTGGTAAGACTCCGGTGATTACCGGCGTAAAGCGAGTGAGTAAACCTGGACTTAGATTATATGTGAACAAAAACACTATCCCAACAGTTGTTGGCGGTATGGGTATTGCCATCGTCTCGACACCACAAGGTATCATGACCGGTAAAGATGCAAAGAAAAAAGGTATAGGTGGAGAAATATTGTGTACAACTTGGTAAAAATATATGTCTAGAATAGGAAATGCAATCATAACAATCACAAAAGATGTCACCCTGACAGTTACCGATGGTCAGGTGGAAGTAAAGGGAGCCAAGGGAGTGATAACACTTCCTATACCAAAACAGGTTTCTCTCGTTTTGGATGCAGATACAGTGAAAGTAGAGCGAAAACACAATGACAAAACAAGCAAGGCGCTTCATGGGTACATGAGAGCAGTGCTTGCAAACGCGACGATCGGGGTCACAAAAGGCTGGACAAAAACATTGGAATTATCTGGCGTTGGATACCGAGCCACACTCAGCGGAGTAAATCTCGTGTTGTCCGTAGGATTTTCCCATCAGATCACTATGACTCCACCTCCTGGTATTACCTTTCAGACTGCCGATGGAAAGATCGTCGTTTCTGGAATTGATCGACAAGAAGTGGGTCAGGTTGCAGCAAAGGTTCGCGAAGTGCGAAAGCCAGAACCATACAAAGGTAAAGGCATAAAGTACGAAGGTGAAAAAGTCCGAAGAAAAGCTGGAAAAGCGAAAGCAACAGGATCGGCCGCAAAGTAACACGTATAGGGTTTTGATAAGGAAGTATATGAAAAACAAAAATGCACAACGAAAACATAGAAAATTGAGAATCCGTGCAAAAGTAAACGGTACGGCTCTTCGGCCAAGACTCGCTATTTTTCGCTCAAACGCAGCAGTATACGCACAGGTAATAAATGACGAAACAGGGAAAACGTTATTTTCCGAAATGATCAAAGGTGCTACTGTCGCAAATGCAAAAACACTTGGTACAACTGTTGTAGAATTATTGAAAAAACAAAACATAACGACTGTAGTGTTTGATCGAAGTGGCTATCGCTATCATGGCGTTGTGAAATCACTTGCAGAGAGTGTTCGTGAAGGAGGAATCATAGTATGAGATTTCAACAAAAAGGGGAAAGAGTGCCGAGTGAATTCGATGAAAAAATCGTACAGGTCAATCGGGTATCCAAAAAAACCAAGGGCGGCAATAAAGTCGGATTTTCTGTGCTCGCCGTTGTTGGTGACAAAAAAGGTCGCGTTGGCGTTGGACTTGGTGGTGCTCCAGATGTGTCAGCCGCGGTCAGAAAAGCAGTTTCTTATGCAAAAAAGCATTTATTAACCGTTCCTATGCGAGGAACCACAATTCCTCATGAAATTCATGTGAAATTGGGCGCAGCTCGCGTTATGTTAAAACCAGCACCTCCAGGAACTGGAGTTATTGCAGGTGGAGCTATCCGAGCAGTTGTTGATGCAGCAGGAATCAGGGACATTGTCTCAAAGATTTTGGGAAGTAAAAATCAAGCATCAAATGTGTACGCAACAATGGAAGCACTTCGAAGTTTAAAAATGAAACGCACCGTTAGTAAGGAGTAATATATGAAAGCTACATTTCTAAAACAAATAGTGAAACGATCAAAAAAGAGAGTAGGTCGTGGACATGGATCAGGCAAAGTGAAAACAGCAGGTCGTGGACAAAAAGGACAAAAAGCACGCGGAAAAATAAATCCAGGATTTGAAGGCGGACAATTGTCACTTATAAAACGGTTGCCACTTCTTCGTGGAAAAGGGAGAAATCATAGCGAAAAGCCAAAGGCATATCCAGTCCAAATGAAGGCACTTGGTTCTTTACCAGATGGCACAATTGTCACATTGGCAACACTGAAAAAATATCATATGATAGATGAAAGCGTTACTCGGGTGAAAGTACTTGGCTCCGGATCGTTCAGTATAAAATTGACCGTCAATGTTCCGTGTTCAGCAAGTGCGAGACAGGCTATCATAAAGGCCGGTGGATCCGTAGAAGCGTAAGAACACACATGAATAAACTTTTGGCTCCGCTTATCGCAAGTTGGAAGTCTCCAGAACTCAGACGGAAAATCATCATTACCGCCTGGTTGTTTGTGATTTTCCGGTTATTTGCACATGTCCCTATCCCAGGAGTAGATACTCAAAAGCTAGCAGCTCTTTTTGCGCAAAATCAATTTCTGGGACTTCTCGATATATTTTCAGGAGGGACACTGGTTAACTTTTCTGTTCTTGCTCTTGGGCTTAATCCCTACATTAACGCATCCATTATTCTTCAGCTTCTGACGATCGTATTTCCAGCTCTAGAAGAATTATCCAAAGAAGGCGAGTTTGGTCGAGAGAAAATAAATCAATACACACGCTTTATCACCGTTCCTCTGGCTATCATGCAATCCATCGGTATGTATGCGCTTCTAAAAAATCAAGGAATTATCGGCAGTATTAGTCCGTTGTCTCTTGTGGCGATTGTTCTTACTATGACCGCTGGGACATTGGTTGCTATGTGGCTAGGGGAGCTTATTACCGAATATGGGATTGGTAATGGCATTTCTCTGTTGATATTCGCAGGCATAGTCGGAAGGCTACCTGTGGTTTTGGGTCAGACGGTATCCACCATTACTCCAGAGCTTATGACCAATACGATTGTTTTCGCATTTCTAGCAGTTGCGGTTATTGCCGCTACGGTCTATGTAAACGAAGCGGTACGGCGAATTACCGTCCATTACGCGCGTCGTATTAGAGGAAATAAAGTGTTCGGTGGGTCTACGTCTTATTTGCCTCTCCGGGTAAATCAGGCGGGAGTCATTCCAATTATTTTCGCAGTATCTTTAGTGCTTCTTCCTTCGCTCGCTGGTGGTTTTTTACAACAAATAAAAAATCCAGCAATTGTGGCAGTTGGACGATTTCTCACAACGGTATTTAATCCAGAAGGAGCATCATACAATGTTATCTATTTTCTTCTTGTTATCGGATTTACCTATTTTTATACCGCAATTACATTCAATCCAGCGAAAATATCTCAAGAAATTCAAAAACATGGTGGATTTATCCCTGGTATTCGCCCAGGTACTCCAACCGCAAATTATCTCAACTATATTTTAACCCGCATTACCCTTGCGGGTGCTTTGTTTCTTGGTCTTATTGCTATTATGCCTGCTATTGCGAAGCAGGTCACTGGTGTCTCGACGCTACTCGTTGGTGGCACAGGCGTTCTTATCGTCGTCTCTGTAGTACTGGAAACAGTAAAAGCCTTAGAGGCTCAACTCGTCATGAGAAATTATGACGGATTCTTAAAAGAATAAAAAAATATTTGTCATTCCCGCGTAGGCGGGAATCTATTTTATTGGATCCCCGATCAGGTCGGGGATGACAGGAGGAAAATCTATGCACATCCTAATGTACGGTCCGGAGGGATCAGGTAAAGGGACTCAAGCAAAGCTCCTGAGCGAAAAACTTCAAATTCCGATTTTAACATCAGGAGATCTTGTTCGCGATGCCGCCTCAACGGACAAAGGTATGATCGGAGATGTCTGTCGAGAAGCGTTATCTGGAGGAAAATACGTGGCAGATTCAGAGATGTATGTGCTTTGGAAACGTCGATTAAAAGAAGATGATGCCAAAAATCACTGGATTATGGATGGATTTCCAAGAAATGCAGATCAAGCGATATTTTTGGACGATAAACTCAATAAATATGGATATAAGGTTGAAGTAGTTTATTATCTAAAATTAAGTGAAGAAGAATCACTCAAACGGCTTATCAAACGAGCGAGGCCACTACATCCTGGAAGCACAGAGCTTCACGATTCGCCAGAACGCATAAAAAATAGATTAGAGATCTATAAACAAAGCGAAGCGAATGTTCTTGAATACTATAGAAAACAAGGCGTTTTAGTTGAAATCAACGCAGATGGTTCCGTCGAAGATGTTCATACACAGGTTATGAGTCATCTTCCTAAATGAGTGAACTACCGCTTCAAATCGCAATAGATGGTCCCGTTGCTTCAGGAAAAGGAGATATCGCAGCCCGCTTAGCCAGCACGTTTCACCTGCTTTATGTCTATACAGGTGCTATGTATCGCGCACTTGCTTTATTGTGTATTCAATCTGGTGTTCCGTTGAAAGATGAATCAGCAGTGCTATCTCTATTAAAAAAGCATTCAATCGCCATGTCGCAACCACCTGTGGGGTCATTCTATCCATATCACATCACTCTGAATGGGGTAGATGTGACAGAACGGATCACCCATCAGGACACCGCACAAGGAGCTTCCGATGTTGGCTCTCTCAAGGCAGTTCGCGCATGGATGGTGGATGTCCAAAAACAAATTGCAAAAGACAATAGGGTTGTTATGGAGGGCAGGGATATTGCACTTCGTGTACTCCCATTTGCCCAGTTAAAGATCTATTTAACCGCATCTGTCGAGGCCCGAGCAAAGAGGCGTTATGCACAGTGGCTAGAAAAAGGGATACAAAAGACCTTCGAAGAGACGCTTGAAGATACAAAAATTAGAGATCAGCAAGATATGAATAGAGCCGTCGATCCACTTCAAAAAATGCCAGATGCCTGGGAATTAGATACGACTGAGATGACACAAGATCAAGTTATTGATACCATCAAACGAGAATTACAGAAAAGGGGATGTATATGATTCATAAAAAAACACCAGCAGAAATACAGATAATGCGAGACGGGGGGAAAAAATTAGGAAATGTACTCCAGCAACTTCTTGAACTTGCGAAGCCAGGGGTTTCTCTTGTAGAGATAGATCACAAGGCGAGCGAGTTGATAGCAAAACACGGAGCGCTTCCTTCATTCTCAACCGTTCAAGGGTATAAATGGCCTACCTGTCTGTGTGTAAACGAAGCTGTAGTACACTGTATTCCTACAAAAAGAGTGCTTGCAGATGGAGATGTGTTGACGATAGACGTGGGACTTATCTATAAAGGGTTCCATACAGACACGGCTTGGACTAAAATCATTGGCGTAGATACGTCTGACGAAAAAGAAAAAAAGGAAGCATTTTTAAAAACCGGTCAAGATGCGCTGTCATCCGCTATTGCGCTTGCGAAAATTGGCACGCATATTGGTACAATCTCTGCATCAACACAGCATATTATTGAATCTGCAGGATATTCAATTATAAAGTCATTAGTTGGGCATGGGGTTGGCAGAGCGTTGCATGAAGACCCTCAGGTTCCGAATTATGTGAGAGGAGATTATAGAAATACCTATCAATTTGTCGGCGGAGAAACCGTTGCTATAGAGCCTATCTACGTTACAGGTAAGCCAAACGTAATATATGATAATAACGATGGTTGGACAATCGCCACGAAGGACAGATCTCTCGCCGCGGTTTTTGAACACTCAATTGCTATTGTCGAAGATGGACCTCTTATTTTAACCTCAATGGAGTGACTTTTTGAGGCTAAAAACGAGATGAATGAAAGATGAAGTTGTTGAGGTTATTCGCATAAGGATTGATAGTACGCGAAGGATTGACCAACTCGCATTTTTGCTGTACAATACACCAATACGTCGGGGATCCCGGCTTGGATCGGGAGGTTCTCCCGTCGTTTTTATGTGGATATGACAATTCGTTTGTCATTGCGAGGAGTCCAGATGAAAATCAGGACGACGCGGCAATCTATGAAGTAAAAAGTTTGCTTCGCCGAATTGCTCGCAAAGACAAGAGGAATAATATGACAATTCGTTTGTCATTGCGAGGAGTCCAGATGAAAATCAGGACGACGCGGCAATCTATGAAGTAAAAAGTTTGCTTCGCCGAATTGCTCGCAAAGACAAGAGGAATAATATGGCGCATCAGGGAAACATAGAAGTAGAGGGAGAGGTCGCTGAGTGTTTACCGAATACATTGTTTCGAGTAAAGTTGCCAAATGGTCACTTAGTTCTTTGTCATCTTTCCGGTAAAATGCGTTTGAATTATATTCGCATAATGGTAGGAGATCGGGTAAAAATGGAAGTCACTCCATACGATCCGAGCAAGGGAAGAATTACGTATAGAGTAAGATAAATTGACATATGAAAGTACGAGCAAGTATTAAAAAAATTTGTGTAAAATGTAAAATTGTCAGACGTCGGGGTCGGACATATGTTATTTGTGAAAACCCGAAACATAAACAGAGACAAGGTTAAGGAGAAGGTTAGAGGCTTAGGGATGAGAAGTTTAGGAAATCTAAATTTTTCTTCTAAGCTACTAAGCTACTAATTAACTAAATACTAAAAAAAAAATGGCACGTATAGCAGGAGTCGATCTAAAAGACGAAAAAAGGCTAGATATTGCACTTACCTACATTTATGGTATTGGCAGATCTAATGTCGTAAAGATTCTCGAAAAAGTACAAATTTCCGCAGATCGACGCGCAAAAACCCTCACAGACGAAGAATTAAACAAAATTTCAAAAATTATAGAAAAAGAATATACCGTAGAAGGAGATCTTCGAAGACAGATTCACGATAATATAAAAAGATTGATCGATATTCGATCATATCGTGGCGTGCGTCACTCAAAGAATCTTCCCGTGCGAGGTCAGAGGACAAGATCAAATGCCCGTACCAGACGTGGCAAGCGTGCTACGATTGGTGCTCAGAAAAAAGATGATCGTATAAAAGCAGCAGCACCAGCAGCAAAAGCAACTGCAAAGTAACAAAGAGTTAATAGTTCGTAGTTCATGGGTAATAGCCTATGAACAATGAACTATGAACAATGAACTGAAACATGGCAATAAAGAAACAAAAAAGAACAGTAGAAAAAGGAAAAGTATATATAACGGCAACGTTTAACAACACGCTCGTTACGATTACTGATGAACAGGGAAATGCAATTTGTTGGGGCTCATCTGGTATGGCAGGATTCAAAGGCGCGAGAAAATCAACCCCATATGCCGCAACAACAGCAGTAGAAGCCGTTGCACACAAAGCGATGGACATGGGGCTTCGAGAAGTAGAGGTATATATCAAAGGTCCAGGAGCGGGTAGAGATGCCGCACTTCGAGGGCTCAAATCAGTTGGTTTAGCAATCACTCTTATAGCAGACGTTACACCGATTCCACACAATGGAGTACGGCCAAAGAAAAAGAGAAGGGTATAAAATAGTCAAAAGTTCTAAGTTTTTAAAGTTCATAAAGTACTTTTAACTTTATAAACTTTATAACTTTATAAACTAAAGTATATGGGTCATTATACAGGTCCGAAAAATAGATTAGCCAGAAGAGAAGGAATGGATTTAGGATATAAAACTCCTGGAACCAAGGCGCATGCCATGTTGTTAAAACGACTTTCTATTCCCCCAGGTATTCACGGAGCAAAGAAAAAACGAAAGACATCTGATTATGGATTGCAACTTCGTGAGAAGCAAAAAGTAAAGCGTTTATACGGTGTCATGGAGAGACAATTCAGAAAAACGTTTGCTACAGCGAAAACTTGGAAAGGTAACACTGGAGAAAAGTTATTGGAATTTTTGGAACGACGATTGGATAACGTTATATATCGAATGGGATTTTCTCCTACCAGATCATTGGCACGACAATTAGTATCGCATTGTCATGTACGTATAGATGGGAAAAAGGTAAATATTCCTTCGTATCAAACAGACAAAGATATGGTGATCACGCTTTCAGCAAAAGGAATGGAAATTCCTGCGGTGAAAAAAGTTCTTGATGATACATCGTTTAGAGCACCAGCGTGGATGGAAAGAAAAGGACCGGTTGGTAAAATAGTCCGTTTGCCGGAACGGGCAGATATTTCAGAAGACATCAATGAGAAGCTTATTGTAGAGCATTATTCTCGTTAATGTTTATTTGAGGAGGTAGAGTTGGCAGTTGGCATAAAGTTTACGTCTCTTTATGCGAACTGACAAACTCTAAATAAATATATTATGGTAGATCCAACATTTCATATAAAGGTAGAAACTGAAAAACCAGGATTTGGAAAATTCAGTATCGAACCATTAGAACAAGGATACGGTCAAACACTCGGAAACAGTTTGCGTCGTGTTCTTCTCTCTTCACTTCAGGGAAGTGCGATATCTTCCGTGAAGATCGAAAACGTGAAGCATCAGTTTAGTGCACTTGAAGGCATGAAAGAAGACGTAGTTGAATTTATCATGAACCTCAAAAAAGTGCGTTTGATGATCGAAGGATCTGAATCAGTGACGTTAACTCTTTCCAAAAAAGGTATGGGTGAAGTACTCGCAGGAGACATTTCCGTCCCAGCAGGAGTTACGATCGTTAATCCTGATTTAGTTATCGCAAATTTATCTGACAAAAAAGCATCTCTTGAAGTAACCATGACGGCAGACCGCGGATATGGATACACCTCAGCAGATGAAAAGCATTTTAGCGAAGTAGGCGTTATGCCTATGGATAGTTTGTATTCACCTGTTACTCGCGTAAACTACCGAGTAGAGGCGACCCGTGTTGGTCGTATGACAAACTTGGACAGACTCGTTATGGAGATCTGGACAGATGCGACTATCTCCGCACTGGATGCACTCAAATCAAGTGCAAAAATCTTGGTTTCTTACTTTGCACAAGTGGTAGAACCAAAAGCACAAGGTGCCGTTGAAGCAGTTGTTGTTGCTCCAACAGTATCTGATGAAGTGCTCAAGATGCGTATCGAAGAGCTGGATATCCCAACTCGTATCGTCAATGCGCTGGCAAATGGCGGAATCGAGACAATAGGTCAGCTACTTAGCGCACCACAGTCAGACCTTATGAAGATCAAAAATCTTGGTATTAAGTCGCTCGGGATCGTCGAAGAAAAGCTTCGCGAAAAGGGCGTCACATTAAATATTTAATATATGCGTCATTCAGTATTCGGCAGAAAATTATCTCGAACAAAAAATGAACGGCGAAGACTTTTCGCAGGACTCATGCGGGATCTTATTTTACACGGCCGGATATCGACGAGTTTTGCAAAAGCAAAAGCAGTACAACCCGCGATAGAGAAGCTTATCACCAAAGCAAAAGCTGGCACAGATGCAAAAAGGCGCTTAATGACAGCAGTTTTGATGGATCGGACTCTTACTGCCATGCTCGCAGACGACGCAAAGACACGATTTTCTACAAGAAACAGTGGCTATACTCGTATTATTAAACTTGGACAGAGAAAAAGTGACGCAACAGAGATGGTGGTTCTTGAATTTGTAGATGAAAAGGTCATCACAGAACAGATAGCACCAGTCTCAACAAAAGTGCAAAAAGCACCGGAAGCTGAGAAAGTATCGCAAAAAAAAGTTGAAGTCAAGAAAAAAGAAGTAAAGAAGGAAGCGGTAAAAAAAGTTAAAAAAGCCTAACCTATGGAACAACCAACAAAATCAACAAAAGTAGCAGATATACAGAGATCATGGCATATATTCGATGTAAAAGGCGAAGTTCTCGGTCGCGCAGCTACAAAAATAGCCCTAGCACTGATGGGTAAATCAAAGAAAAATTTCGTGCGAAATATGGATTGTGGAGATTTTGTTGTTGTTATCAACGCCGCTCACTTTATCACAACCGGAAAAAAGGAAGCAGAGAAAATGTACGGAAATTATTCAGGTCATCCAGGTGGGTTAAAACAAAAAGCGCTCTGGCAGGTTCGGGAAGAAACTCCAAAAGAGCCTATGAAGCGAGCAGTCTATGGTATGTTGCCGAAAAATAAACTCCGTGATAGACTTATCACTCGTTTATATATTTTTGCAAATGAAAAACATACATTCGTAGAAAAATTTAAGGATGTTAAAGAAACGAAGTAAAAACGTTACAATTTACTATTATGGTTAAAGATAAAACACAAGTTGAGCGCATAGAAAAAACAGAAAAGCCAGTTATATCCTACTACGAAGCTGTAGGGCGACGAAAAGTATCAAACGCTCGGGTGCGGTTATACGTCGTAAACGATGGACAGCTCACATTAAACGGCATGACATTGGAAAAGGGAGTCATGATGGTAAACGGCAGAACGATAGAGAATTACTTCCCAGGGGAAGTGCTCAAAAAAATGTATCAGGAGCCATTTAGAACCACAAACACCCTAAACAGATTCGCAGTGACGGTAAAGACAACTGGTGGCGGATTGTATGGACAACTCGGCGCATTTATTCATGGTGTGTCACGAGCGCTCGAAAAGGTAGACAAAGAAAAATTCCGACCAATACTCAAAAAGCGCGGATTCATGAAGCGCGATCCTCGAGCAAAGCAACGCCGCAAAGCAGGCTATGCTGGTAAAGCGAGAGCGAAGCGCAACTCTCCAAAACGATAAGCCTATCTTTTTTGTCTACCAATATTGTTGCCAAACGCACTCTCGAAGTCCCGTCGATCGCTCCTTGATTCGTTCTTGTTCAGTAAAGACGAAAGGGAAGAGCGTTGGGGACGAGAGCGAAGAGAAACTCTCCAAAACGATAAGCCTATCTTTTTTGTCTACCAATATTGTTGCCAAACGCACTCTCGAAGTCCCGTCGATCGCTCCTTGATTCGTTCTTGTTCAGTAAAGACGAAAGGGAAGAGCGTTGGGGACGAGAGCGAAGAGAAACTCTCCAAAACGGTAATCTTGGAGATTGTCATTCCCGCGAAGGCGGGAACCCAATCCTTATATTATTCTTCAAGATGTCTATTCTGTTATCGCAATGTTTCCGTAAATATCCGGCATTAGCGTCTCACTAATGGCGGTTTCATATTTTTTCCCATGTGGGGCCTGTCGTAATGATAATCGTCTAAGAATTGTTCCACAAGGTTCGTACAATCCTGTAGCTTACTGGTGCGATATTTAATCCATCCAAGACACTCTTTTCTGACTGTGCGATTGAAGCTCTCGATATACGACTGTTCATTTTTCTTGTACGGACGAGCAACCCTATGTCGATCACAATAGTCTGCCACATGAATCTTGAATGTCTCTTTGAATTCCGGACCGCCATCAGTTTGCAGTAACTGAACATGACCATTAAATCTTCTTTCCATGCTTTGTTGCAAGAATTGATAGCCAAAGTTTGCCGTAAGCGCTGGAGCCATGAATATATCAGCTTCCCTCGTGTAGATATCAATCCCCGTAAAGGCAAACAGTTCTCCGAAGTCAATCGTATCCATCTGGATGACCTCCAGTGGCTTCATTGCATATGGAACTGGTCCTCGCACATGATTCTTTTTCCATTTGCTTTTAATGACGATCTTTTCTTTCAGGATCTCGTAAATCTTTGGCACACAGACAGATACTCCGTGATCACGATTGAGGTAGTAGGCAATCTTTTGTCCACAACAATCGTGATGGGCGTCTCGAATTTCCCAAATCCATCGCTTTAGTACCGGATCAATCTGACGACCGATACGAGGTCCTTTCTTGGCTTTGGTATATTGATCAAGGAACAGTAGGAGACCATATCGCTCAATACCGTG
Source organism: uncultured Gammaproteobacteria bacterium (assembly GCA_964356315.1). GTDB lineage: Bacteria > Patescibacteriota > Microgenomatia > UBA10105 > UBA927 > CAYGFH01. The sequence goes on along the minus strand of CAYHHA010000014.1, from coordinate 117 downwards.
AAACCATAAGCGAATCGTATCTCGATTCACTTCCAACCGTGCTGCAATATCTTGTTTTAATACCCCTGCCTCATACAGCTCCCAGGCAAGTGTAATCTTTGTTATGTTTTGCATGTC
>CAYHHA010000013.1:18891-35808 GCA_964356315.1 uncultured Gammaproteobacteria bacterium | reverse complement strand
CGCTTTGCAAATAGATTATGAAACGGGAGAAATAAGCAAAATATCCTCCCAATTTATAGCCGCATACAAGCAAGTTTCGGGTAAAACGACATTTGAAGGCACTAGTCTCTTTGATCTCATCGACAGCACACAGGAGAATAAGGATGCGATTAAACATAGCTTTCTTCCTACGGTACTAGCGTTTAAAAGAGCACATGGTCATGAAGAAGATATACTTATGCACTCTCCTCAATGCTTAGTTACCATTAACGCTAAAATGTATGACATACGAATTAAGCCTCAGGCCTTTAACGAAAAGGCGAAACAAATAGTAGTACATATCCGAGATGCTTCTAATGATGAAACGGATAATCTCACTGGCTTTTTGAGGGATATTCTTTTATTTGATGAAGAGGCAGAGCGCACCTTAGCACGTGATTCCCGTAACAATGAACAGTCAGCGTTTGTGACACTTGATATGGATCGTTTTAGTGAAGTGAACAATCAAGGAGGGCATCACCTTGGAGATAGGGTCCTTAACGATGCAGCAATCGTGATGGATCGTCACAAAAGAAAATATGAACGAACGTATCGCTTAGGCGGTGAAGAATTTTGGAGAGTACAAACTACAAGCCCACTCGAGACACTGAGAGTTTTTAGTGACTTACGACGAGAAATGGATTATTTTTACGATGCAAAGCACATACTCACATATGAAGATATCAAAATATCACGATCGGTAAGTATTGGAGCTGTTATCCATACGCCAAAAAATACTGACAAAGAGTACTATGTGCCTTCGAAGACCATCTCTGAACTCAAGGTAATGGCTGACACTGCATTGTACAATGCAAAAAGATTTGGTAGAAACGGAATATGTTTATATATAGAGCTTCAAGATGGATCAGCGCGTCTCGTTTCTTATAATTATTCCAGAGATTTACAGCATTATATCGTGTCAGTATTGAACCCAATTGATCCAGACACATTACTAATGCAAGTGCATATGGATGACATTCGTATTCCAACTAAAATCTGGTTTCCAGAAAAGATCGGCGAGACAGACTTTTCGGAGGATTTTAGAATATATCCTCCGGATTGGTATAAGGCAATCTACTATTAGGGTAGTAGCTCGAATGTGACGGTTATAGTTTTTGTCACGGTACCTGAACCTGGCTCTACACCGCCTCCACCACCACCTCCGCCTTCCATTTTATACATAGGGGTAGATGAGTAGCCCTCGGTCATATTCATAATTGGACCAAGCTTTTTATTTGCGGATTTGGCCATCTTGGTCGCTTTTTCTCGTGCATTTTTCAGTGCATCGTCTACCAAGGAATTTTCAGTATCACCAGTTTCATCGAGGATAAAATTTGGACCGTATACGTTGGTTGCGCCACTTCTGGTGAGCAGAGTGGAAAGATCCTGCGCTGAGTCCACGTTTAGCAGGGTAATTTCTACAGTATTTGAGACTCTCCATTGTCCTGGTCGGGCTTTTTGTCTGCCATCTTCATAGTATGTTTCTTCATTTTGATATACGTTCAGATTCTGTGTCTTTATATCCTCGGGCTTCACGCCAAATGTTTTTACGGATTCAATAATTGCTGATATTTTTTTATTCACTTCGGATATGGCGATTTCTTTGTTGTCTGATATTGCATTCACACCCGCTGAGAACGAGGCCTTTTGATTCTTTTGTTTTGTCTTTGCCTCGCCGACTACTGTTACAAAATCACCTTGAGACAATTTTACTTTTCCCCAAACGATATTTCTCCAAGGAATGACGTATAGAGCGATCATACTTGTGATCCCGAGTATGGCAAGCATAATAATAAAATCTACGCGAGTTGTTTTTGATTCCATAATATATTCCCTCCACTCTCATCGTACGGGGACGCCATGATCTTGTCAACAAAAAAATAGAGAAGTCTATTATAATAGAGACACTATGATACTAGATGGTCGTGCAATTTCTGAATCAATCCTTGAATCCATCGCTACAACTGTAAAGCAGTCTGTGGCAAAAGGAATAACGCCTACGCTCGCAGTAATTCTTGTTGGAAATGATGCAGGATCTCTTTCCTATATAAAACAGAAACAAAAAACAGGGGATAGAGTAGGGATTCGTGTACTGTTTGAACATCTCTCTGAATCCATCTCTCCTGAAGTGCTTGCTTCAACAATCGCACACTACAATGCGGATCCTGCAGTTCATGGGGTTATTATCCAACGCCCTGTGCCAACCTCGCTCGGTGAGATAGGGGACATACTCCAATCGGTTTCACACGCGAAAGATGTGGATGGATTCCTCCCTAACTCGCCTTTTGAGACACCGGTTGCAAAAGCGGTGCTCGCTATTTTAAACACCGCGCATACAGACTTGGTCGGACAGCATCTGATTCACGCGGAATTTCTTCCATGGCTTCAATCACAGAAAATTACCATTATTGGAAGAGGAGAAACTGCAGGGAAGCCGATCGCTACACTCCTCTCGAAGTATAATTGTGCGACGTCTATTGTTCATTCGCAGTCAACCGATCCAAAGACTCAAATGAAGCAAGCATCAATTGTCATTAGTTGTGTAGGAAAGCCGAACACGATAACAAAGAGTTGCATTTCCCGAGGCGTGTTACTCATATCGGTAGGGTTAAGCCGCGACAGTGCGGGAAAGTTGCACGGGGATTACGAGACAGAAGAGATAGGGGATATCGCATCATTTTACACACCAACACCCGGGGGAGTGGGGCCGGTGAACGTCGCATGTCTTATGCAAAATGTTATCGACGCTACCATATTGCAGATCCCTTAACTTGACGAAAAATGATGAATTGATGTTATACTGAATCAGTATGAAACAAGCCACGAAAGATGCGATTGATAGTACAAAAAAAATGATGACTCATCTCACAGATATTAAGGAATTATTACGAGAAGCTCAGTCTGAGATATCTTCTTTCAAGACTGCAAAACAAGGCCAAAATAGAGATTTTAATCTTCTCAAAGAATCAATTGAGATGTATGACGCTAAAAGTTGATAAAGTTTTACAAAAACTTGACGAGGCAATGGGAAAACTCCAAAGCATGGAGCAAGATCTTGCTCTTCAAATGGGAAAATATGAATCAATTGGAGATCTTGAAGATAAAGTAGATGAATTAGAAAAACGAGTAAAAATTTTAGAAAGGGGTAATCTATGAAAGATATAAGTGGTGCAATTGTATTATTTTTTATTGGACTATTTGCATTTGTAAAATTTGCTGGTCCTATCCCGTTTTCCGTTTCAAGCGTGACCACCACAAAAACAGATTCCTTTACCGTATCTGGTGAAGGCAAAGTAACCATGATTCCAGATATAGCTCGCGTGGAGGCCGGAGTTACGGCACAAGGCCCTTCCATCAAAGTCGTCCAACAGGAACTTAATAAAAAAATCAAAGCGATTAGCGATGCCGTGAAAAAGCAGGGCGTCGAGGATAAAGACATACAGACATTAAATTATTCTGTAAATCCCCAATACGATTACCGTAATGGGACTCAAAAAATACTCGGCTATGAGGCGAGTTCAAACTTTTCGATAAAAGTCCGAAACATGGATAATGCAACAGCTGTTATCGATGTTGCCACAGCAAACGGAGCCAACCAAATTGGAGGAATATCGTTTGATGTAGACGACAAAACCAAAGTAGAAAACGAGGCTCGAGCCAAAGCAGTCGCAGATGCCAAGAAAAAAGCTGAGCTCGCGGCAAAAACGGCTGGATTCACGCTTGGCAGAGTCATAAATTACAATGAGAATTCAGGCGGAGAAGGAAGGCCAATCCCTATGTATGCAAAAGCGGAAATGCTCAGTGTTGGAGCACCTGATCAGGTGGCAACCACGATCGAACCAGGAAGCCAGGAGTTAACCATCTCTGTGTCATTGAGCTACGAAATACGGTAGACAGTGGATGATGGATGAGGATGGATATTTAGGATCAACGATCCCATTCTCGTTATTCTCGTTATTCTCGTTATTCTCGTTATTCTCGTTATTCTCGTTATTCTCTAAGAAGCTTATACCCCCGCGTAACGACCGTTTCGATTTGATACGGACTATGTTGTGCTTTTAGTTTACTGCGAAGCCGTGCAATCAAACGATCAACGGCCCAATCAGATACACCCATGTCGTGACCGTCGGCCCACACAACATCAACGATCTTTTCCCGCTCACATAACTGCCCCTCTTGAGACAGGAGATAACTAAAGAGCAAATGTTCTTTTTTCGTAAATTCGTGACTTTGGACTTCATCTTGGGACATAGACCTGAGAAACGATGAAAAGAGCGGACTAAATACCGCATCGTCTTTGATTACGATTCCAGTATTCCACACGTAGGACGCTGATTCTTTGACGTTTGGATCTAGTAGTCTTTTTGCAACCACAGATTGGACAACATCTTTTTCTGTTTTTGAAAGGCTATCAAAAATCTCTTCGGATTGAAGGGTTATCTGCTCATCGTGAGCCATCTGCGATTCAAACGTCGATATATCCAGAACGGTCTTATCTTCGTGGAGGCGGATAAGAAGCAACTGGAGGTACTGCACATACCCTCCAGAAAGCCTCATAAGTTCTCTGCGCATGTCCGGCTGTACCGTCACGTGATACTGGTCCATGAGTGTTTGCGCGATATTGTTCATGTCTTCATCTGTCGCCATGGGTAAATACATATCTTTGACGAATGTCGTTAAGTACTGTTTTTTGAAAATAGTAGGAGAGAGAACAGGTAGAGGACGATGACTCGTGAAAATATACGACAACCGAGTTTTTACCGAATCCCTAAGTCCTAACAGATTTCCGAAAAAATCTTCGGTAAATACATCTGCGAGTCGATCAAATCGGATGAGAAATATTGTCGGATACATACCAGAGGATACGATGAGATCCAGCACCTTGCGCACGCTTTCCACAGTGAAAAAATGATCTTTAAGCTGGATGCTTTGTACAAATAGTTTTCTGCACGCTTTTTTATCCACCTCAGGCAGTGATGAATTTTCCACAGCATCCACTGTTCGGGTCAGAAGCAATGTCCAAAATGCACTGAGGTTTCGCTCAATAAGATCGTTTAAATCGACTTGAATAAATATCTGGGGCTGGTCACTCTGTATATACGTGCTGGAAATTTCTGGATGATTTATGAAAAAACGAAGAAAATTACTAATCCCGACCCGCTTCATACCGATAAGTACCACAGACTTTTGTTGGGCTATATATTTTCCCAATTGTTCTGCTTCCCGTTTTCTAAACGTGATTGGATAGGTCGTTTCAATAACCTGTTTCATACCTGTATTGTACCATGATTTGTCGAAGTCTGACCATTACCAGATGGGTGTATTCGTACTTATAAATCTTGAAACAGGTACTGATATAATAGTATACTGAAATCTATAGTATGACAAAACAAATCGCTCTAGAAACTAGTACAACAAAAGACGTGGCTACATCTTCGGTAGAGGCATATATTACACAACAAGGGTATGAGATCGTAGATGCTGACAAAGAAAGACCGTGGGGAGCTTTTTTTCGCATAAAAGACGATCAAATAGAACAATTTATCCAACAATATTTTAGTGCCGATCCCATACTACTCTGTGAAGCAAAAGAGCGGAAAATGAGTCCTAAATTTCTCCTTGTGGCACCAAAGGCAGAACTTTCCCTACAATATCACTATCGCAGAGATGAAGAATGGGTAGGACTCGTCGGACCGGTACTCGTAAATACAGGAAGTGATGCATCTCAATTGACCTCCAAAACACTCGAGGAACATGAGCGAATTTCCCTCAAACAAGGTCAGGTGCACCAATTAGTAGGACTAGAAAACTGGGGGGTCGTCGTAGAAATATGGAAGCACACTGATCCAAATAACCCATCCAATGAGGATGATATCGTGAGAGTTCACGATAAATATGGTAGAACATCACCTATAGCCTTGTAATACCACTACTGCGTCGTGCAGTTATATATAGTGATGAAATATATGCTCCCAATTTTTTAGCTTCTGTTTCTCGGAATGAAATAGGGTACGACGATTCTGTTACATGCTTCATGATGGGTATTGTACCTCAGTTCTTATCGAATTCACAAGCTAAAGCAGTCGCTCCGTAAATGTCAGATAAATATCAGAAGAATATCAATACATCCCTGATAATATTATCCTATAATACAATCTGCGCTAAAAAATAGGCGTTGTTATGTCACTTGAACTGAGCGGTATGCAAGAAAAAAGAAATCTCCCACAAGACCCAGAGTCTGCAATCCATGCTTTTGGATGCGTAGAGCTTCGTGATGACGGGTGGGAACACTTTCAGGATGCATTGACACGGAGCGATGGATATCTGTTGATGCTCATTCATCCATGGTTTCATCCGGAGATAGCAGTCATTCACGAATACTCAGAGATACTGCAGACACAGGGAGTACTCAAAGAATACGAAGCATCGTACGTAGCGGCTCACGTTGATCGATATATGCAATATGCACACGAAATAAGCAATACAGCTCAAGAATATAGCGATGCTGGTATTCCAATCCTAAATTATTTTGAATCGCCGTCGAATGATACTCACGGAATAATTAATCGAGGAAAAACAGATTTTTTTGCACTGCATGATCACAATATTTCATCGTTCAACAGCAATGGTTTTTATCCTAATGAGCCAATGTTTTATGTACCAACCTCTTCATTTGCACCATATCCACTTTCTGATTCTTCTTCAAATGCCAGCGAAAATAAGGCTCGCGATATGATTTCACAGATTCAACTTGCAGGTGCCAAAAGTATAACATTGGGAGGAAGCTTCTTCGGCGGATATGAATTTGGTAATAAGTTTGATCGCTTTGAATCATATAGACTAGATGACTACGACGTACGAATTCAACCCAACAGTACACAGGATGACCTATCTTCATTTCTTGTTTTTAATGGGTGCGTAGGAGAGACTATGAAATTTTTACGGGATGCGGGAATACTTGTTGAGATCGGTGAAGGAATTACCTATCCTCAAAAAATGCCCAAACCACATGAGTTGAGCATGGATGGATGGAGGGTAAAATGGGAATCTGGATTTGAATACCTTCGTTCGTTACCTAAACGATATGTAGACAGATAAAGTACTGGCAAACTGAACATATGTCTGAAACACAAAAACTTTTTCAAAATATAAAATAAAAATTGTGTAATTAAATGTATAAATTTACGACAAGTATTAATACTGTAAAATAATAACGAAGTATAAAATATGACTGAGATTCCTAAAAAACTTTTATACCTAGAGAGCATTATTTTTAACCCAAGTAGTAGGGTTGAATTAGGTCCTATTGTAAATAAACATACAGCATTTGTTCCCGGATTAGGATTAATAAATTATGACGGTAATCTTCGTTTGTTGGAATTTAATAATTACCTATATGAACATGGTGCAATTTCTGCACATACACCTGATGGTAGCAATATTTCGCATTTAGCATTTGATGCTGAAGATAAAAAGGGCGGTAAGTTTCGGCTTATCGTCGATATTCAAGCTCAAACAACAGAATGGTATTCTTCTATGTATCATTTTCCTTTTTCGTCTCTAAACCCTATATTAGTTCCGGATCTCCAATTGGCTGCTGCCGTACAAACTGGAGAAAATGATTTTATGTATTCTGAAATATCATTCTTGCTCCATAAAATTGGAAATACATTGAAAGAATCAGGAATAAATGGTTTGGACGAGATACTGGAACTTTTAGGAGAAGGAAAACCTTGTGGATCAGATTTACCCAAAGATGAACACGGTTTGAGATTTGACCCTCGACTTCTTGAATAGATAGTACTATTTCAACATTTAAGCAATTTTTGCTTTGATCCATTCGCGTCTATCTCACAATAGCTATCTTTTTTTTAAAATTATCTTATAGTATAATACGCTTAAATTAGGCTGTATTACCAGTCTAAACATAGCATAAGACAGAAACTATGGCTCAAGAATCATTAAAAAATTTACATGGAGCAGATTTAGAAGCATCAAATGAGTGGCTGATGAAACATGATGTAGTGGCATTACCTCTTGAACACCAAGTCGAAGTCTTTCGGGCAGTCTGCGAGGAAGTATCACAAAAACCAATGTATGAATCACTCTTGCAACCACAAGAGGGTGATGACTATCTGCACCCCGGCGCCTGTACCTTGGTTATCGAAACAGGTGGATCAAATAATAGAGTTAATGTTTTCTCAGCCACCAAAGATAATACTGTGGAAATCGGTAGCATGTTATTGGATCCAATTCTAGGTGTAGAATTCCCGTTTACAAGGCGCGATTATAGAAGCGCAAATCACTTTTATGATACGATCGTTCAACTTCTAAAACCTGGTATAGATGACATTATTGCGAATGCAAATATTCAAGCTCTCTCTATAGTATATTCTTTTCCGGGTCCTGCTATTGAAACCGAACTTGGAATAGATATTCAACCGACCGAAACCATGACAAAAGGATTCGTAGTGCCGGGTATTAGTATGCAACCAGTCGGAATATCATTCTATGAAGCGCTTCGACGACAAGGTTATGGTATCGCAGATGACCTCGCAATTATTGTAGGGAATGATGTGAGTTTGGGCATGGTTTATCAGAAGAATGCGCATATGTCTATGATCGATGGGACAGGATTTAATATCGGTATTGCACTTCCTGTGGGAAATGGATACCAGATATTTAATACAGAATCAGGTGATATAAACAGCTTTCCTATCTCAAAAATCGAACGCGAGTTAAATGATCAAAGTGATACACCAGGAAGATGTCTGGCCGAAATGATTGCGGGGGGAAAAAATTTAAGTGATGTGTTTAATCGAATTGTTCGGCTACAAATGAGAGATCAAGTTATGAAACAATACCAACTGAGCGAACGCTTTACGGGAGCACAAATATCTTCCTTACTTGAACATGACACTCCTATGAGAGGATTTAATCAGTATCTTAGCGGATATGATGTAAGCGATATTGGTACATGGAATAATTTGCGAAATATTGCATTTATTTTACGTGAGAGAGCAACAGATGCCATAGCAATTACCGCTGCAGCACAAATCACTATGCATCCTGAAGCATTTCCTTCAGATACCATTATTTGTACAGCTGAGGGTTCAACGCTCTTAAAAATCCCCGGATTTGCCCAAATGGTTACTGAAAAAATTAATCAGATAGTACCTCAATATCGATTCAAACTCGTCCCGACATCCGGCAGTGCAGGAGCAGCATATGCTGGAATTCGTGCCTACACACAACAACATAATTAATTGTCAGACCATTGTCAGTACTTCATTGCCTCATAGTCAAGTCTCCATAATAGGTATTCTATATACTCACGTTATTGTGTAATTTACAACACAAATATGAGCACTATGGAAAAACAAAACCCAAATTACAATCTAATCGAAATATCAAAATATTCCGATGCTGTTATGGAGGGTCTAAAACGATTAAAAAATCCTACGGCAATTGGAATTGATATGGATGGTGTGTGGCTCAAAAACGGGAAGATACCCCAAAACCTAGACGGATCACTCGATCTTTTGACACTCCAGGAACAAAGCCCTGAAACAATCGAAATCGTCAGAAAATTTGCACTTCTTGAACTTCACGGAATACCGGTAATTCCAATTACTGGAAAAAGCGCAACAGCCGCTTTACTCTTTGAACTTAAAGGGAAATTCATGCTTGAAGAAGCGGAAAAATTGGGCATGATTGAAAAGAATCCAGGATACTCACTAGGGGCAGATCCTGTAATTATAAAAGAGTTTCAATCTCCAATCGAGGGCCGCATGTATGCAAGGAATAGCGATGGAACGGTAAATACCAAAAGATTGGTGTTTGATCTTGCTGAATACGACAATGGAGCCGTTCTTCAAGAATGGAGTCATAAAGATAACGCAGTTGAATACAGTAATAAATTTCCAAAAAAATTTTTCAAAAGACTACTAAACCCTGAACTACTTGAATTACTTGAACTGACAACGCGCAAAGAAAAAACAGAACGATTGGTTGGAACGGCAGAAACAACGGGTGTTAACGATGTCCACATTAGCCAAGTTCTATATACAGCTGAAGACTATACTAAATTTACAGATATCCCGGATGACAAATTAATTCCTCACACAATAAAAAAAGTAAACAAAATATCATATGGGTCTCCTTGGGGGACAAAATTTAATTTCGAGCTTGTAGAAATCGGATACAATTCTGATTTAATTACCAAATGGACTGCATACGCAAGGAAAATATATCATGATGAGAATATTACAGTTAATTCCCTTAAAGATATAGAAACGGTCTTACAATATGCATTCACTGATGAAGATGAAAATATGGCACTTGCTACAGTTAGTACTAATTTTGTGCATGAAGATAACGCAATGGGCGATAGAATTGTAATTGACTTAAATCCCCCAGGAACTGACAAAGAAGTTGGGCTTAGAATGGCGTTCGCATATATGACAAAGATATATGAAGAAGCAGGCATGGAGCCTCCGCCATTTGAAGAATTTTGTATAGGAATCGGAGATGGGCCAATGAGAAACGATGATGCGTTGGTGAGAAGAGAACGAGGAGTAACAAACACTTTTGATGACCATGATAAAATTCACGGTTTTCCTGTGGATATGCTTGATATCTTTTCAAAGTATGGCTTCACACTGCCAGCCCATGCTGAGAATAAGCTGGACACTGAACAAACGTTACTATATATGCAACTCATCCTCTTGGGGCAAGGTATATTAACTTATGAGACATTTATAACGACTCTCCCACAAAAAATCAAAGATCTTATCCAAGATATTACGATTGACTCACTGAAGTGGACGTAGTACATTTCAAGTATGAAAATCCAACAACTCGAAACAATAACAAGCAACTTTGCCCATGAACTTGAACTAGCTACTTCAAAAAAAACATCACTCCCATTTATCAGACACCAATTGTCGTTAACCCCCAAGGTGAAAGAAAATGAAGTATTTCAAGTTCTTCGAATCGGGGGATCTATATACCAAAACGCTCTTGTGAAACGTGTGAATGGAAAAATTGTCATAGTAAAAAGCTCTCAAAAAGCTCTGCCTGTTTTTACAACAAAAGAAGTATTCCTCACGTTTATAGAAAAGGTAGCAAACAAAGAAATCGATCATCTTGCAATTAATTTTGCCTACCCTATGGATCCGGTAAATAGAAACGGCTATTTGGATGGTAGATTGGTCAAAGGGACAAAAGAACATACATTCGCAGGGCTCATGGGAGAATTGGTCGGAGAAACCATAGAAAAACATATACAAGATAAACAGAAACGGACTCTCCATGTAGCACTTGCCAATGATACGGTCTGTCTACTTCTCTCCGGACTTAACCAATTCAGATCAGAAGGTCTCGTCGGTGGCATAGTCGGGACCGGTTTAAACTTCGCGATATTTCTTGATGAGAATACGATCGTAAATCTTGAATCTGCGGCGTTTGATAAATTTACACAAAGCACTGAAGGAAAACTGATAGATAAAGCATCTGTAACTCCAAGATATGCCTTATTTGAAAAAGAAACTTCAGGTGGGTATTTATACCAACATTTCAATATTCGATTACATACAGAAGGATTAGATTTTCCAGAAGTCAAATCCACAAAAGAAATGGATGCTGTAGCATTTAAAAATATTCCGCTCGTATCACTGCTTGCCCGAGAGGTTTCTGATCACTCATCATCATTGGTTTCCTGTCAAATTGCAGGCATAGCAAAATTTTTACAGCGAGATTGTGTGTTTGTCATAGAAGGAAGCCTATTCTGGAAAGGCTGGAGATATAAAGAAAACGTTGGGGTCACAGTGCGACAATTGGTTCCCGAACATCAAATCTCTTTTGTATATGTCGAAGAAAGTGGTGTCCTTGGAGCCGCAAAGCTGATATCATAATCATATCTATGCCAGATACATACAAATCTGTGAAAGAACCAGATTTAGAAAGCAGAATATCGATAAATACGGTACGCTTTGGTACGTTATTCCAGGCTCAACCAACCACTATTTCCAGAGCTCCTGGTCGCGCAGAAATCCTCGGATGCCATAGACTATAACTGGGGATACGCACTCGCAGCAGGCATCACACGAAGCACCATAGCCCTTCTGAGTAAACGGGGCGACAATGTATTTTCCGTATACTCAAACTCATACCCGCAAGATACGCCTATACAATTCACTATTGATTCATTAACCCGTGATGAAACGGTTAAATGGCCAAATTATGTCAAAGCAGTAATCCGTGAATTGCTGAAGCAAGGCTATGCAGTACGTGGAGCAAATATACTGATTGACAGCACTGTGCCAAAATCGGGCGGGGTATCCAGCTCCGCAGCTCTTGAACTTGCGATTGCATACGGACTACTGGCACTTTATAACCAGTAAATAGATGTGACAAAAATCGCTCTCTTGTGTAAAACTGCTGAGAATAGTGATCTGGTGCAAAGCCCATGTGGTTTTTTGGATCAGGGAGCATCCGCGTTTGCCAAAGATGATGGTATTGTATTTATGGATTTTTTGCCAAGCGGATCATCACCAGTATCTGCGATAGATGTGATTCCTGCCAGATTCCCTACTCCATGCACATTTGTAATCCCTGTTGATCCTACTCTTGAGAGACAGCTTGGTGAATCTGGTTATGTGGTACGAAGGCAACTCTGTGAAGCAAGCTGGCCATTTTGGACCACCACACTAGGCAGAGAAATCAAAAGCCTGCGAGATGTGACCTATGAGGAATTCGAGGCACATAAATCAGAACTTGAGAAACACAATCCAACGATGAGAAAACGGGTTGAACATATTATCACCGAAAATAAACGAGTATTAGATGCCATCACGGCGTTAAAAGAGCAGGATCTAAAAAACTTTGGTAGACTCCTTACGGAAGCCGGAAAGAGCTCTCTTGAACTTTATGAGCTGGATGAAAATACTCCACAACTCACATTCCTTGTCCAAAAAGGTCGAGAGCTACCAGGCGTTGTAGGCATGAGAAATATGGGTGGAGGATTTTCAGCGATTGCTCTCGCGCTCGTCGAGGATGCACACATGGAAGTATTCCAGTCCACTCTTTCTGAGTTATATAAAAAACAATTTGATAGAACACTGGAATTTATCGATTTCACTCCATCAAACGGGGCGCAGATACTCCTTGCACCAACAGTATGATAGATTTCTCGAAACCGCATAGACGACAAAACCCGCTGACAGGGGAGTGGATTCTAGTGTCACCACACCGTGCAAAGCGTCCATGGCAGGGGACGATCGAACAAGTCCTTTCTCCTCTATCTCCCTCGTATGAACCCAACTGCTACTTGTGTCCAAACAATATTCGCTCAAACGGAGAAACAAACCAGTCGTATGAGCATACGTACGCGTTTACCAATGACCACGCATCACTGTTGCCTGACGGTTCTGACGATTCATACAAGGAGCAGGGACTGTTGAATGCTTCCCAAGAACGGGGGTTTTGCCGTGTCATCTGTTATTCCCCGAAACATAATATGACAATGGCGCAATTATCCGTCGACGAAATTCTCGAAATTACACGAACATGGAAATCTGAATACGAAACGATAGGATCCATGGATCAAATATCGTATGTACAGATTTTTGAAAATAAAGGATCTCTCATGGGAGCAAGCAGTCCCCATCCTCATGGTCAAATCTGGGCGACTGAGCACCTCCCAACGATTGTTGAGAACGAACAACTCCATCAGGCTTCATACTTTTCTGACAACTCAATCCAACTCCTCATGGACTATTTGCACATAGAAATTGCCAAAAACGAACGAATGGTTATGGAAAATGATTCCTTTGCCGTCGTCGTACCATTTTGGGCAACATGGCCATACGAGACGATGGTCATACCCAAACGACATATCAGATCCTTAAGCGATATGACCAAAGAGGATCTGAGAAATCTGTCTAATATCCTTAAGCGACTGACATCCCGATATGACAAGATATTTTCAACATCATTTCCATATTCTATGGGCATCCATCAGAAACCAACAGATGACCAAGAACATCCTGAGTGGCAATTCCATATGCATTTTTATCCGCCACTACTGCGAAGCGCTACTGTGAAAAAATACTATGTAGGATATGAAATGATGGCAGAAGGACAACGAGATATCACACCAGAATCAGCTGCGCAAATATTGAAGGAGATCCATGACTAGCACGCTGTTTTCCTCAACAATAGAACAAACAGGGACGCTTGGTCCAGTCGTTACCCTGAAATACACTCCAATCTCAGATACGGAAAAACCGATTACCGTCTCCATCGCTCCTGAGCGAGGAAGCAATATGTTCAAGTTCACCTATGGCAACTACGATATCATCTACACGGAGCCTGAACTTCTACAATCATGCGGGTTCACCGGAAACTTTGTGTTGTTTCCCACGCCAAACAGAGTGAAGGATGCTACATATACATGAAATGGGAAGACAGTGACTCAGAAAAAGAATAATGAGCTACGGATACTTCACAGGCTTGTGTACGATGAGAAATGGAAGTTTGAAGACCCAATCCCGCTGGAAGATGGCATCTCTGTAACCACATACTTATCTATCACTAAAGATTCACTTTTATATGTGTCTTACCCATTTTTATGCACTTTGAAACTTTTCTATATACTTCGATCTAGTGGTGTCACTGTTTCCTATACGGTCACCAATGATGGGGAAGTGGCACTCCCATTTGGATTTGGTCTGCACCCGTATTTTTCCCGCTTATCAGGTGACGACGAGACCTACATATCAGCCCCTGCAAAAAGCTGGATGGAATCACCCGCCGACACACTCATCCCTACCGGAAATCTTATAGACGTTTTAGATAAACCCTATAATATAAATATGCCACGTCCTATAGGAGAATTATTGCTTGATCATGTATATACTGAGCTCACACCGGGTCATTTTGCGACAATAGACTATAGATCTTTGGGGTTTCGGGTAGAACTTCAAACGTCAGAAGAATTCAGTCACACTGTCGTGTATACCGGTCATCCAAACGCAGTATGTATAGAAAACCAAACCTGTTCAACAGATGCTATCAACCTTTGGAACAAATGCTTTCAATCTGTATCGCATCTGAGTATTTTGGCTCCTAAAATGAAATTATCTGGATTTGTATCCTATTCAATTCATCAACAGATTTAGGTATCGTTTAAAAAATTAAGCATAATCCGTTCCTCGACGGATTAAGAATTCCATGGCGAAATTCAGAAAATTCTATAAACTGAGTCTTCAGTGCTATATTTTTTGTCAGATTTAAATCAGGACTTAATCACAATACTATCTTATAATAATTAAATGGCTAGAGAAATTGCCCTGCAACACGATGATCAATTAGCATCTGAAAATCGATTGAGTCTACAGGAGTATCTACAATCTCAAGATCTTCAGTTCGCTTATGGGGCACGTAGAACGTATTTTCATTTGTATGGTGATAGAGAACCAACCTATTTTTTGAAGGATTCTCCTCACCAATCAGAATTTACTAGAAAAAAAGATCAACAATATGAGAGTTTAACGCATACTATTGATGAAACGGATGGAATTATTTCAGACGCTATTCCATTTACGATCGCAAAGGCATCAAATTTTTACCATCTATTTCATGGCCATGAATCAAATGAAATCATAGATGAAGCTCAATTCAGACTTTGTCGAGGATTTATTCTGGAACTCGGTGGTTTTTGGTCATCGTATCGAATTCTACAATTGGACTCGGGGAAAAGTAGGACTTTGTACGATATTGATCGTACGGCGGGAAAAAATCAATTTAACACGGTATTATTGAATCTTATGCTTGAACGAATGCCACAATCAGTGGCACACCAAAAGAATATCGAAACCAAACAAGGATACTTCGATAACGTTTCAATTGTTACAGTTGATCACAATTTTCAAATAGAACAAATTGTTGACCTGCAGAATATGACGTTTACAAAAAATATCATACATTCTTATTCTAGTGGAATATCCGATAAGCAGATGCCGTGGATTATCCTTTAATGATCGCTTAAGCAAGCTTATTTTCGTTATCTTCTTGTATTTTGTGATGAAACTTGTGGTGAATTTCTTTGAGCTGAGGATTCGTTATGTGCGTATAGATTTGCGTGGTTGCCACGTTTTTATGTCCCAGCATTTCTTGAATAGCGCGCAGATCCGCGCCACCAGATAACAGATCCGTCGCAAAGCTATGGCGAAGTCCGTGAGGCGTGATTTTCATCGGAAGGCGTGCCTTTTTGCAATATTTTTCTACCAGTCTCTGCACGCTCCTTGCCGTCAATCGCATCGATTCGTTTACGTTTTCTCCAACGTCAGGCTTCTTACCAGCATAGCGGATAAACAATGCTGGCGCGTCATCATCGCGATTTTTGAGATATCGTTCTAACCATTCAACAGCGCCGTCAGATAAAAATACCACGCGTGCCCGACGACCTTTACCGATAACACCGAATTCTTTCCGGTCAAAATTCATCTGATCCCGATTAAGCTTAACTAGCTCTGATACACGAAGCCCAGTAGAAAATAGCGTCTCCAGAATCGCCTTATCTCTCATACCATCGGGAGTGGAAATCTGTGGCATGTTCAGGAGTCGATCTACCTGTTCACGTTCCAAAAATTTTATACTCCTGCTTTCAGCCTTGGGCAAATCAATCTTTTCTGGAGCCACCACAGGAATATCACGTTTGAGCGCATACTTGAGGAAGCTTCGAAGCGCTATCAGATGATAATTTTGTGTCACACGCTTTAGGCTCATATCGTGAGCATCTGCAAACCGAGATAAATACAGTCGATACTGACGAATGGATTCTGCGGTAATCTGGCTCGTTGTTACAGCTTTTAGCGCGCTCGCATAGGCTCGTTC
>CAYHHA010000013.1:0-18791 GCA_964356315.1 uncultured Gammaproteobacteria bacterium | reverse complement strand
GAACCGATCCAAATAGTGTGCGTAGTTTCGAATCGTAAGCTGAGAAACATTACGTTCAATTTCAAGGTATTCTAGGAAATCTTTGATAAGAGACTGTAAATTCATATTTGGACCTGCATATCTATATTGTACGACGTTATCTTGAATGTCAAGTCTTCGTATTTGGTATACTTGTTGTAATATTGGACAGACATACACCATTCATATGAAATTAGGAATTAAAGTAAACGCCGATGCCCGCTCCTATGACCGCCTGTCTGGCGCAAATCCAGATCTCGCTGAGGTTTGGTTTAATGCAAACGATCCGGACCGATACACCGACCTATTCGCAGAGTTGACTCGTCGAAAGTGCGACATCGGCTTGCATTTTTGGGGCACCGTTTCAGGCAATATTCTACCAAATTTATCCTATCCTGATGCGACAATAGTCACGGAAACCATGACGCTTATGAAGCGTACCATCGATATTGCTGAGACTCGAAACTTCCAGTATGTAAACATACATCCAGGATCGTCAGCGCTGTTATCGGTAGATTTTGATAAGGAGCGCTATGACATACAAAAACCTGCCTCAAACCTTGAAGATGCCATCCAACGGTTTCTCACAAATGTATCGGAACTTCATGCATATGCCCAGAAAAAAGGCGTTGTTTTTACCGTTGAAACGGTCCCACTGCGAATTACTGATGGTTGGTACACCGCAGATACCCGTGCCAACCCAAAACAAGTTCATGAACTGCCCATTGCCGCAATCGTTCAAGCTGCTAGCGCCGGAATACCGATTGCAAATGATTTTTGCCATACCGCGTCATCCATAATCACTGATGATGAAGCGAACGTTTGGAGATTTGTCCATGGCATGACGACATTACTGGCACCTATGACACGCCTTATCCATATAGGATTTGTCATGCCACCGTACAACGGCACCGACAATCATGACCAACTGGATAATCCAATTCTTGAAACATCTGCGGCAGTTCCAAATACGAATCAACTTATTGAATTGTTAAAACTATTTTCTGACAGACCGGATGTTTGGATTCTTGCAGAACCCAGCAATAATCATGTTAAAAATTTTATCATTGTAAAACGACTCATGGAAATTGCGGCGTCGTCAGAAAAAAATTCCTCACAATGACAATTCAAATAGTTACTAGAGATTGCTTCGTCGTCAGAAAAAACTCCTCGCAATGACAATTGTGATTAACTAAATTTCGAGGCTAAAAACGAGCCACTGTATTGACCTAGGATGACTTGATGGATCATGACCTGAGTACTTATTCATCTTCATTTTTGATGTTGCCAACATTCAGTCATTAAACAGGTCAAATAGCACGAAAAAATTATGACAGTTCAAAAACGCCCATATTCAGAATATAGAGCAAAAATAATCAATAAAGTTCGGAAAAGAAGACTACGGGAATATCACAAATAAATATGCGAAATCTAGCATATACATCAATCTATATAGCGCATAACAATTGAAAAAAGATATACATACTGATAAACGTACTAGAAAGGCACTCCTCCGGAATCCCAGCCTCCGAGACGTCGCAAAAGTATTATTGTGCGACTAATAGGTATTTCTCTCACCTAGGCACTCCTAAACGTCTTTTTGACAATTATCAATAATGATACTGATGAAATATATCTCTCGTATATTTGTGGGGTGATACCATATCCACTCACGACCAAATTTCGTTGAAAGTTGTGTAAATGTATACCGCTCTCGTACTAACGTATGTTACTGACGGAATTAGGACACATTGACCCTAGGTAGCCCTCCTTCTCCCTAGGTCCTGATCATCTGTAAATTGTCACGTATTTACGCGCTAAACCAGTGTTTTTGAGGCTAATTATAGATAGTTTGAACACTTTCCATACCCTCGCATCGAAAGATGTCGCAATTTAGCGCGTCTGTATGCTCCATATAGTATGTTTTGAGGCTAAGTATCAACAAGACTGCAACACTATTTGCATAGGAAGTGTAGGATATAGTTGTATTTAGAGCATAAGGACGGTCTAATGCATGAATTTTGAGGCTGAAATAGACTCTTCTACATCTATCGTCGTACAAAGCACAGATCTATAGTAGTCGTTTTTAGAGCGTACTGACGCTCTATATCACGGCATTTGAGGCTGGATATTCGTAATTCGGAATGACATGCACTGATACTGAATAGCGCATATCAACAGCCCAAAGTGACTGTAATAGCCTCAGATATAAAGAATTCCGTAGTGTACTGTTGGCACACGACATACTACCGTTGCCAACCTCCGTTCGGGTTTATTTTAGAGCATACTATCGCGCTATATTGATAGTATTGAGGCTAAGTATCGACAGAACTGTGGCGTAGGTAAACTTTGTTTATCGCACTCGTATGGGCCGTAACAGTGGGGTTAGCTTCGCAGATAGGAATATTCTACTCCCACACGTTGTATATATACGAACAGCGAGTTATCTGTGGCAGAGCGAAGTGCGCTCTATTGCCTGACGACTATGACTAGCCTCAAAACAGGGTCGTGAAATGTTGGCCGTAATAACGTGAAAAGAATTATCCACCATCGGATGTGCAGCGCCGATAATAATTATAGGACACAGCTTATTATAGGACATGTCCTATAGTTATCTATATCAGACTATATCATGTATCAAACTATATCAGTTGTATACCTATGTTTGACACTTCCCTCTCCTCTACCTTATCCAATTAATAATTTCCCCGCCAATGAATCGCAAACATAGATGTAAAAAATATTATTGCCCCGAGAATAAAAAATTCTACAACTGTTTTTTTGTATAACTTTTCCACAACATATTGTTGACCCATCCCGACAAGTCCGTAGAAACTGGTTGTCAAAAACAGCACTGAAAGAGTGGCTTGCATGGGCCAGAAGGAATATATGAAGGAAAGCTCTGCCATAATCACGGCTACGATGAGGCTAATTTTTTTGACTTTTTCACTTAATTTTCGTTCAAGCTCTGAAGACCAGATAGATTGAAACGATAACAATAAACTAATAACGAAAACCAGAGGAGCAATGATATAGAATGGAAATCGAAAAGCGAATACGGTTTGCACCAACATATAATAGGTAACGAGTGTAAACAAAAATCCCACAGAATGAGCGGCGCGAAGCAGTGCTATCGTTCTGTCCGCTGCAACGTTGTAGATATTTTCTGTTAATAACAACGCATACATGCCGATTGCGTACAACGCCGCAACGGGAACCCGAGTAAGCCACCTCTGAGGAAGCAGAAAATAAAACAAAGCCACAGCCGCGGTAAATAAGGTCGGAAGCGAAAGAAGTGTCATCCACTCTATACCCTTCAAATCATCCCGAAGCGCAAACGCAGTTAGTCCAAAAGTAAAAATTGAAAGTATCAGGGTCATGCCATACCGATAATCTCCCGGCATTAATTGCGTAAGCATAAGTCCCGCAACGAGAAAAAAAGTGATAATGACGAACTGTTGCCGTTTCGAAAGCGTAAGCTTTCTGTCCCATCTGATAAAAGACCGCTTTATCGTTTTAATAAATTTCATATCGTCCCCTGTTCTTTTCTGTCCGCATTGATGTAGACATTTACCACATCATCAAGATCTTCCAAACCAGATATAACCTCTACCCCATCCGACTCGTATTCTGATAATATACCGATCATCGTCGATGGCTTCATTATGATTGACTGAGAAATAATCGCAAGTCCTAAATCATTAAAAATACAAATTTATTGTACTTGCTCTATTGACATTTCACAAGGAAAAGATACACTTTCTCAGTGTGAATGAGCGGTTTTTACACTCTGTATATTGGTAAAATAACCCTCTTGCATAAATACTCAAAGTAACAAATAATAGAAACTTACCTATACCTATGACAGACATAACACACAGCGCAAAAGCAGTAGCAGCAGCACTCACCCAAAATTGGAAAGAAGCAATTACGATTAACTCACAAATTCTCAAGGAAAATGAGGAAGATTTGGAGGCGCTCAGTAGATTAGCGTATGCTTTTATGCGATCAGGAGAATTATCCAAAGCAAAAAAGACGTATGAGAGCGTGCTGAAATTTGATAAATACAATCAGATAGCACTCAAAAATCTTAAAAAACTCTCTAATCTAAAAAAAGACGATATTCTAGCAGAATCTGATAAATTTGTGTCACCACTCATGTTTTTGGAAGAACCAGGTAAAACAAAAATCGTTGAATGTGCAAGACTTGCGCAACATCAAACATTACTGGCTCTTTCCTCTGGAGAAGAGGTATACCTGAAACAAAAAAATCACTGCATAGAAATTCGCTCTAGCGCAAATATCTATCTGGCAGCTCTCCCTGACGATATATCGTTTAAACTTACTAGAATGCTAGATGGCGGAAATACGTATCAAGTGATTATAAAGACCATAGAAAAAAATCTACTTAAAGTGCTCCTACGGGAATTATCACGAGGTAAGGAGTTTGCGAGTCAACCGTCTTTTACCAGCACAACTAGCTATATCCCGTTTTCAAAAGGTGGATCAGGGTTTACATCCGAAGATACTCCGGATATGACCCCCACAGGAGAAGAAACTGAACGACATGACGTCATGCAAGACGCCGATGAAAGCTAAGAGTGGTCGATTAGTTTTTTGACCGTAATCTGGGAGTGTACAATCCCCCTATATCGCTTCCTATACGAATGACAAGGTCTTCACGCTGTCGAACTTGATCTGTAATAATTTTGCAGTGTAATATTTTGCTTATAAATTTCGCGGTTTGTGATGTGGATGCCTCTGAGTTTCCTGAAATTTCACATGCCTGAAGTGACTGGTCCTCACTTTCTACCTGCACCACATACACGCCGGAATTGCTTAATTGTCGTGAAACCGCGCTCGCGAGCTCTGGGACATCAGTCGTATTAATCACGCGAACAGATAACGCTTCTTTACGCACAGACGACTGAACAAATATATTTTTGATAAGCACGTCAATACGTAGAGGATCCAACGCGCTCCGTGTCGAACCATCCGGTAGCTCTTCATCATATGTACTCATAGATGCACCGATATCCAAGGTTTTTATATCCGAATCATGAACCGATGAAAGCGTTCTATAAAAAGAAAATACATCAAACACAGACAGATTGGTTACACGGGTGCCGAACAAAAAGGAGCTTATTCCCCGAAGAGAAAATATATCCCGAATCAGCGGTATAGAGTCATTTCCTTCGAATAATTTTTCGTACGATTTACCAATATATCCGGCCACGGGGATACCAAACGCTTGTTCTACGCTACGAGCG
Organism: uncultured Gammaproteobacteria bacterium; assembly: GCA_964356315.1. GTDB lineage: Bacteria > Patescibacteriota > Microgenomatia > UBA10105 > UBA927 > CAYGFH01. The sequence goes on along the minus strand of CAYHHA010000013.1, from coordinate 13,503 downwards.
AATAAAGGCCTGTCCTGTGCATCAAGCCCGCCCATTTTCCAAAATGATGCAATTGGATATTTTCCGAGGGAATAGGCCCCGCTTATCGCGATATCTTCTGGAACCCGAAGAACCGATGCCGTACGATCCACTGTGTTTACGGTCAAGATATGAATAGGATTGGATGCTATGACAACAGTCAGACGCTCCTTAGGGACAAAGGGAATATACATCAAAGACAGCACTGCGACAGCACCTATACCAATTGCACCACCTACACAACCCAAACACCAATACAACCATGAAATAGCACGTGTATGTTGTCGCTTCACGAGGGGTTAACTCCAATCTTTTTTGCCCTTTTTTATGATTTCTACCTGAGGCTGAGTCCATACGGTTGAACCCATTTGTTTCTGCGCCTTTTTCTCTAGATCTTTCTTTTTTGTTTTCTTTGTTTCGCCTTTATAAAATCCACCGAATGATCCCATGATTATTTTTCACGATGTCGATATTTATGAACATACAACCAGTATGTTCGTAAACTATCCACATTCGTGTACCTCATTCACTATAGTAAAGCCATTTGCGTTTCAAATCAAGGAATGTTCCATTTTTGATAGAATCCCGTATATCTGAAACCAACGAATGTATCGCGTGGAGGTTATGAAGCGTAGCAAGTCGGTACGCAAGAAGCTCTTTAACATGGAATAAATGGAAGAGATAGCCTCTCGAGTACTGTTTACAGGTATAACAGGCACATTTCTGATCTATTGGCCTTTGGTCATTCGCATATACTGACTTCGTTAAATCTATTGTGTCCCTTTTTTCCAAACGCACTTCTGGATCCCTAGAAAACACCCATCCCATTCGAGCAAGGCGAGTAGGCTGTACACAATCAAACGTATCGATACCTGCTTCAACCAACGCAAAAATGTCGTCTATTTCCCCTACCCCTAATAAATGTCTGGGTTTTTCATCAGGAAGAAGCGGCATAACCCAGTCAAGAACCTGAACCATTTCGGTTTTACTCTCTCCAACAGAAACACCTCCGACGGCAATGCCGTCGACATCCAGGCCAGAAATGAATCGGGCGGATTCTTTTCTCAAATCCTCAAAGACACTCCCCTGCACAGAACCATACAGGGCTTGATATACGTTCATGGTGGGTTGTTCATTGTTCATGGTAGAAGCTGCATGGCGGGAAAGTTTTTGGTGCTCAGAAAGACTGCGAACAGCCCAACGATGTGTCCGCTCCATAGAGAGCCGAGCCGCTTCGTACGTTACGGGATAGGGCGTGCAATCATCAAATGCTATATGGATATCACTTCCCAGTCCCCATTGCCATTCCATGGAGCTCTCAGGGGTAAACACATGAGCACTGCCGTCCCAATGAGACTGAAACGTAACACCATCTTCTGAAATGCGCACAAGTCCTGTATCGCCTTTTTCTTCTGCAGAATCCCCTTTACTCCGCCTGCCACGCGCAAGAGAAAACACCTGAAATCCACCACTATCGGTGATCAGTGGTCTATCCCAATGCATAAATCCATGAAGACCGCCAAATTGGCGAATAATATCTATCCCTGGACGCAAATACATGTGATAGGTATTTACAAAATAGAGCTGGGTCCCAACATCTTTGAGATCTTCAGGAGTCATCGATTTCACGGTTGCCTGGGTCCCTACGGGCACAAATGCAGGAGTTTGAATATCTCCATGAGGCGTGTGAATGACACCCAATCGAGCATGAGTTTTGGAATCGGCGTGAAGGAGCGTGTAAGAAAAGGGCTTTTTCATCATATGGCGGTATTTTACCATCTCATCCCAATCCGTGTTCAATTTTCAGTCTCGTGATTTTACCAGAAATGTCCTCGGGTGATATGCCGAATTCAGGAAGAAGGCGGTTTATGACAGAGAGGGCTGCTTCAAATTCAGGCTGCACAATAACCTGGACCCCTAACGACTTTAGATATCCCTGGTCTTCTTCATGATGAGATCTGCAAATAATTTTTATGTGACGATTGAGTGTGAGCGCGTTACCGATGATAAGCTCTTGAGTGTGACGGTCTGGTATGGCGATAATCACTGCTTTTGCAAAATCTACTTGAGCGTAATCAAGCACTTCTTTATCTGCAGGATCGCCATATACCACGGACACTCCTTTTGATCGCAATTGAGAAACAGTTGCCTGATTGTAATCCACAACAAGATAGGGGATTTTTGCCATATCGAGCGCTCTTCCTATATACTTCCCCACACGACCATACCCACAAATAACAATATGATTTGCAATCGACAGCTCTTCTTTTTCTGGAGAAATATCATGCTTATTTGGAAAAATCCTTGGCAAATATTTCCCAAGATTTTTATAAAATAGATAATATACGGAATTTCCCTGAGCAAAAATAGTGGTTCCAATAAACATGGTGGTAAACGTAAGGGCGATGAGAAATAGATATTGTTGTCCGTCAAGCGCACGTGTCAATAATCCCTCTCGAGCCAAGATAAAGCCAAATTCACTCATTTGGGTAATACCAAGTGCGACCAGAAACGCCGTCTTGCGATGATTCCCTAAATATCGTGTCAAGCCAAACACCAAAAACCACTTAAGAAGCATAACGAAGATCGCGACTCCTAGAAGAATTGGCAATGCAGACCAAATGTATGACATCGGAAGAGCCATGCCAATGGATACAAAAAATACTACCGCGAACAAATCCCGAAGTGGTCTAATTTCAGAAAATATCGCATGATTCTGACTCGTCTCTGAAATAAGAAGTCCCGCAATAAATGCTCCGATCGCTGCTGAAAGGCCTAACACGAATGTAAGTACTGCGCTTAAGAAAACGACGCCAATGGTGGCGATAAGCAAGATTTCTTTATTGTTTCCTTTTGCTGCCAACGACAAAAGTGCAGGCATCCCTTTTCTCCCTAATATCACGATGACAAATAGTGCTGCCCCCGAGATGAATACACTTTTGGCAATGGTCATAAATACTGCAGCAAATTCCACGTTCACTCCAGATTGAACAGACAAAAGCGCTGGAAGGATAATAAGAAGCGGGATAACAGATAAGTCCTGAACGACAAGCCATCCTAAAGACAATTCTCCATGCACAGTCTCGAGCTCCGCCCGTTGAGAAAGAATCTTCACCACGATAGCTGTCGAGGAGAGCGCTGTCGCAACAGCGATATACACGGCAGAAATAAAACCAAATCCTAATAAATGAAATACTCCTAACATTACTAGGACAGTGACTGCTATCTGCAGAACCGCTGCCCACACGACTATTTTCAAAACACGACGCAAACGGTGAAAAGAAAATTCTATGCCAATGGTAAACAAAAGAAGCGCTACCCCAACATCAGCAATAATCTGAAGAAATTCTGTATCGATAGAATGATTAAATATGCTTCCAAAAAGAACACCTGAAATAATATATCCCATCAAAGCAGGTTGCTTAAATTTTTGAGCGATAACCCCTCCCACTATTGCGGAGAGAAAAACCATGAAGAGTGTGACGATAAGTGCGATACTGTGAGAATCCATGAATCAAGAGATAATAATCAATAATCAATAATCAATACGCTTTTATTCGTTATTGATTATTCTGTTCATATCATCTGGCATTGGGGCTTCAAAATCAAGTGTTTTTCCGCTGACCGGGTGAAGACACGTGAGTTTCCATGCATGAAGCATAACCCGCGTAGCCCATTCTCTATCTCCCCTACTCGTTTTGCGACCCGCGTAGAGATAATCCCCCAATAACGGATGATTTATATATTTCATATGCACGCGAATCTGATGCGTACGTCCGGTTTCCGGATGCAACTGAACAAGCGTAATCTTTTCGTGGACACCATCTGGATCGACACAGTCGAGGAGTTTTACTACCTCATAGCGGGTAATTGCCTCTTTCCCACCCGGAACGATGCCAAAGCGCTCTCTATTCCATGGAAGTCGTCCAATGGGAGCATTTATCACCCCGTCTGGAGTTTCCACATTTCCATGAACCAAGGCGCAATATGTTTTTTTTATGGTACGATCTTTAAATTGTGCCTGAAGATGTGCGAACGTTTCAGGCGTCTTGCCGATCAGAAGTATTCCGGTTGTTTCTTTGTCTATACGATGCGCAATACCAGCTCTGGATTCAAATGCATCCCCCCAAGATTGACCGACCGTGGGGGTAATCCCGAGCTTCACTTCCGCCCAATCCTGCACGGTATCTGTTTTTACCGTATCTGCACGATTCACAATAACGCCCGCAGGCTTATTTATCACAACAAGCGCATCGTCTTCATATACAATTGGTATATCGATCATAGAAAGTATTTATTCGGGCATGACGATCTTTTCTTTTTTCGTTTGCTCGCAGGAAAGACAAAATTGGGCAGTTGGAAGGATTGATAATCGATCCATGTCTATAGCGGTTTTGCAATGCGTACAGTCTCCATATGAACCATCTGAAATTCGAAATAAAGCAGAATCGATTTGTTCCACTTTAGATTGTAGCTCTGCAGAAAGAGCGCTATATCGGTCATGACTCGATTCTTCATTTGCTTCACTATCACTCGCTGCATTATCGTTAAGTCTATTGGGATCTGAAAAAGGATCCTGCTCGGACAATTCAGTTATGCGAGACAATAAGGATTTCTTTTCTTCTTCAAGCGTTTCTCTTACTTTGTTTAGCGCGTCACTTGGAAAACTTTGCATATATTCCTCCTACCAATTTGGCAAACTTTTTTTGTATATTGTTGAATAATGGACGAGTAGCTTCTCTTCCTCCACATCGAACATAAAACGCGCCAGTGCTTTCTGCAAACATTGCTAAAAGTATCCACTGATTGGCGCGTAGTGAAATCCAGTATACATGAGTAGCTTTGAAGAATTCAAGTATAAACATCGGCACCGTATATAAAAGCAAGAACCATACGCCTACAGCACCGAATGGCCATTTTTCTTTTTTACCTCGTTGTTGAAGTCTAAAAACTAAATATATCACGATGCTTAGAATAAGAATTTCATAGATTTGGACAGGATGACGAAGCCCTGTTTCGCCAGAATATCGCACTGCCCATGGTAGGTTCGTCAAAACCCCTGGAACTGACCCATCAAAAAACGCTCCCGTAAGTCCAACGATGATAGCAACGGGAAACGCGTACGCAACCGCATCAAGAATATAGCCCAAACGAATACGTTTCACTTTTGACAACACTACCAAGCACAATAGAGCTCCGACAAATGCTCCATAGAGCGAAAAACCTGGCGCTACCCAAATTGCTGGGACTTTCAACCATGCTCCAGAAAAATCTTTCCAATTCAACACCACATAGACTATACGAGCAACCATTGCCCCCCAGATAGTTGCCCAAAAGGTTAGATCAAATATTTTTTCTTCATCTATGCCATTTCCCCGAAGTTGTTTCCAAAATATGAAAGAAAATACTAGCCACGCACAAACAACGAGCACGCTAATCGTGTATATATGAACAGGACCGATGGAAAAAAGTAATGGAAACATATGAGTTATATCTTACTATACCGCAGACGATAGATACCAAACAACCCGATTAACACGCCAAGAGAGAACAATACTTTGCCCACACCAATAGTATCTGCCAAAAAACCACCAACAACAATAGGAATAATGCCAACGCCACCGACAAAAGTCGTGAGCATACCATACACGCGTCCACGCATAGGACCAATGGCATACCGTTGCATATTAGAGTTTGCCGGAACATCCAAAAGGCTATTGCTGATTCCAAGGAGATAAAATAACAGAATTTCTAGAAATAAACCGATATTGTACATATTTAACCACGAAAAGCCAGACATATGCATAAGTCGAGCAAGACTAGCGATACTGACAAGCACAACCCCTGCGCCCAATACTCCTGTCGTAATAAGGTTTCCAGATCTATATTTATGCCCAATAGAACCAACCCAAATTACCCCAGAAAGAATCCCCAAAACAGTAGGGCCCACGATAAAAAGCGATGCATCTCTGACATCTATGGTTAAGATCCGGTCGGCAAATCCGGGACCCAGGGCTCCCAGTAGTGCAAAAATAATCTGTGTTCCCGTCAAAAGCAATATGGAATCAAATAAGACAGGAGTTTTGCGGATGTACTGAATTCCCTCTACTAAATCTCGCCAGATATTGGCAACAATATGCGAAAATTTTAATTGAATAACATACCGAATACCAATTGTCCCCTCGCTTTGTGACGGGATATGGGATGAAAAAAATGAAGAGATAAAGAATAATATCGTAATGAAAATAAAGACCCCATCAGGACCAAACCAGCGCATTAATGGCCCAGAAACGATTGTCCCCATCGCTAAGCTGGTGAAAAAAGTGAAAGAAAATAGACTATTGGCAGTAACGAGTAAATCTTTTGGAACTAATTTCGGAATAAGAGGAGCCTCAGCCGGCACATACAGCTGGGTAATAATGGAATTTACAAAGGTAATAAGATATACGATGATAACCTGATTGGACAGAAATAACAGTCCAAATGTACACAAAGCTCGAACGATATCACAGTATATAAGTACACGCCGTTTATCTAACCTATCTACTGCAGTTCCCGCAATCATGCCAAATAACACCGCGGGTATTCCGTGAGCAAGAAATAATCCAGATACTGCAGTATTACTCGATGTGGTTTGGTATATGCGAAGCGCAAGTACAAACAACAGCGTGTTAAACGCGAACTGAGAAAATATTTGACCAACCCACAAAAATCGGAAAGCAGGAAGTGATAGCACCCGAGAATATGTGGATGAATTGTTTGATTGTGTTTTCATCGTAGTGTACAATGTATAAATGACAGCTACCGCACATGCATTAGTCGCTGCAGCAATCGTTGCAACAGTACCAAATCCAGCAATTTCCTTACCACTCGCGTTTGCATCTCATTTTATAATGGATGTGATCCCACATTGGGATTTTGGAACAAACTGGAGAGGCAGATCAAAGACGTTCACCGGTGCGATTGCAATTCTCGATACGATCATAGGGTTTACAGTAGCATATTTTCTCTTCAGTGGAAAGGTAGCTACCCCACTTTTATTTGCAGCTGTTACTCTTGGGAATCTCCCTGACTGGATGGAAGCCCCATATTATATTTTTTTTGCCAGTCAAAAAAAAGATACTCTCGATGAAAAAGCCTCTTTTTGGGAAAAACTTACCTATAGAATCTATAAAATTGAAAACGTGTTTCACACGAAAGCGCAGTTTCCATTTGGAGTTATCACACAAGTGGCGACGGTTATATTTTTCTACGCGCTGTTATCCCCGTTTCGGTAGAATGTATCTCCTTCTAGATCTAGAATGTCTGGAGGTATGTTAACAGCGTCCTGACGCCAAACCCAGTTCCTCCATAGGGAGAAATGACCATGTCTTTTTCGGCAAACGCAGGACCTGCAATATCCATATGTGCCCATGGAATATTGGGATCTGTAAATTCCTGAAGGAAAAGCGCAGCGGTAATTGCCCCACCCCACTTACCCGCCCCAATATTCTTTACATCTGCAATACGACTCTTTATTTGGTCTCTGTATTCATCGACCAGTGGCATATGCCAAAGCGACTCACCAGCCTGTTTTGCTGAAGACAAAAGTATATCTTTCAAGTTATCGGAATTTGAAAAAAGCCCACTTACTTCTTCTCCGAGCGCTACAATACATGCTCCGGTAAGTGTTGCCAGATCGATCATTACGTCAGGTTTTATCTCTGATACTGCATAGGATAATGCGTCTGCAAGCACCACCCTCCCTTCGGCATCAGTATTGAGTATTTCGATGGTTTTTCCATTTTTTGCCGTCACGATGTCCCCTGGCTTCACGGCATTTGGTCCCGGCATATTTTCTGTGGCTGATATAAGACCGACGACATTCACTACTGGTCGCAGTGCGTCCAATGCAGAGAAGACGCCCAATACCGCTGCCGCTCCCGCCATGTCCATTTTCATGGTTTCCATTGCATTTGCAGGCTTTAGAGACAATCCGCCCGTATCGAACGTTATGCCTTTGCCGATAAGTACAATAGTCTTGTTTCCTCCTCCATGATATTCTAGCTTGATAAATTTCGGTTCTTCATCTGATCCTCTTGCGATGCCAAGAATTCCACCCATTTGCATGGATTTGAGATCATTTTTATCGAACACCGTGCAGGACATATTCTTTTTACCCTTTACCAAGTCATGAGCTGTTTTTGCCAGGTACGTGGGCGTTGTCAGCGAGGGAGGTTCGTTCACAAGATCACGAGCGAATGCTACAGCTGTCGCTGAAATAAGACCGTAGTTCAACGCTTGGGTAACAGTGTCTAATTCATTTTTTGGTACCACGAGAGAGATAGCTGAAACCATATGGTTTGTCTCTATTCCGACAGTTTTATGATGGGTAAATTCATAACCCCCCAGCAACAACCCCTCTATTAAAGACTGGTACACAAGCCCATCTGTCAGAGACTCTGATACTCCTGACTGAAGAAGAAAATCAGATTGAATTGACTTGCTAGCTTTGAGTCTTCGAGCCACACTCGCTCCTGATTTTTGTAGTGTAAAAACAGTGATATCTTTTCTAACACCCAGGCCAACCAATAGCACATTCCTTGATGGAATTTTCCCCTGAGTCTGAATGATAAATGTTTTTCCAACTGAAGCGTCGAACCCTTCGACAAGCGTCGTTTGGGATAAGCAACCTGCACACGAATCATCTATAAGAGCAAAGGATTTTGTGTAGGTAATATCTTTTGATGTTGCTTCTTCTTTCCAGGTAAAAAGGACAAGCGTATCTGCATCGGTTTTTGAGAATGGTTTGTGGGAAATGGATAGGTTCATATGTATAATCCTACCACACAGCTATAAACCATCAAGAGGAAATTGTCAAAAAATCTATTTGTGCCGGGGGCGGGAATTGAACCCGCAAGGTCTGTTATGACCACAGGTTTTTGAGACCTGCGTGTTTGCCAGTTTCACCACCCCGGCTTGGAATCAATTATATCACGTAGCTGGGGTATTTTGCCCCTTGGCTACACTGTAAAATTTAATCCGATCGCCTCGGAACATAAGACTGATTTCATCCAGAGCACCGTTTCTGTGCTTTGCAATACGAAGCTTTGTGGGTATTTGTTCGCCCCACTGCGTTTGATCCCCTTCTTCACGATATAAAAACATAACCACGTCTGCATCCTGTTCGATAGATCCAGATTCACGAAGATCAGATAATTCTGGCACACGAGTACCACGACTCTCTACAGCACGGGATAACTGTGAACAAGCAAGTACCGGAATTCGGAGCTCACGGGCAAGATTTTTAAAATTTTGGGAGATGATAGACACTTCTTGTACACGGTTATCCATGCGCCGGCCTGAGTCCGCAAGCTGTAAGTAGTCGATAATGATAAATTTTACCCCATGCTCAACCTGAAGCCTTCGCGCTTTTGTGCGCATTTCGATGATATTAATTCCCGGCGTATCATCGATATAAATAGGAGCCTCTGCAAGCTCTCCCATCGCATCGCTTAACTTTGTAAAGTCATCGTCAGTCAATTTTCCAGTTTTTAATTTCCACGCATCTATATCCGCCTGACCCACGAGCAAGCGATCTACCAATTCTTCTTTACTCATTTCGAGCGAAAATATGCCAACCGGTATTTTTTCTTTTATCGCGGCATGTTGTGCCATGTTGAGAATCATTGCGGTTTTTCCGGTTCCTGGACGAGCGGCTAATATAATAAGGTTTGAGTCCTGAAGTCCGGCTAGCCGGAAATCCAAGTCTGGAAATCCAGTAGGCACCCCGCGAAGCCCTCCGGCCCGTTTATGCAGTTCATCAAGACGATCAAATGACGATGCGAGAGCATCTTTGATGGGGACGAAATCCCTGCGAGTCGATGCTTGTGATATCGCAAATATCTCTTGCTCTGCATCGTTAACAATTTCCTGAGCGGCGCCTTCTTCTTTGAACGCCATCTCGGTAATGCGTGCCCCTACATCGATAAGTTGTCTTTTGGTATAGTTTTCCTGTGTAATGCGAGCATACCGCTCCGCATGCGCACTAGTTGGGACAATATTGAGCAAATCTGATAAATATGCTGATCCACCGGCGATTTTTCCCGTTCCGTTTTTTTTCAATTGAGCAGAGAGAGAAACAACATCTATTGGCTCATGCGCTTCAAACAACTGCATCATCGCATCGAAAATAACACTGTGAGATTCTTTATAAAAATGATGCGGACGTAAAAATTCTGCAACGTCGATCATTGCATCTTTATCTATAAGCACTGCTCCGAGCACTGATTGCTCGGCGACATCATCATGAGGAGGGACTCTGGGATTTAACATACTTTACTGTCATCACGAGCCAAGTAAGGTCTAACGTGGCGATCCGAATTCTAACTAGATTGCCGCGTCACTTCGTTCCTCGCAATGACAACGAAGAATTATTCCAACACAACAACTTGCATTTCAACTGGCAGCTTGTCTTTTGTAATTGCTAATTTTGATTGTGGAACAACGCTTTCTTTTCCAATTTCCTTCAAAAATACTGACAATGGAGAGAGTGAACCAAATTTTGCTTGATTCAATTCTGGACGCCCATAATGCATTGGGATCACAATCCCTGGCTCTATGTCACTGATAAGTTGCACAGCCTGCGTTGGAGTAATCGTGCTGACACCGCCCACGGGAATAAACAAAATATTTACGGTATCGAGTTCATCTACGAGGGCGCTACTTAACAGGTGTCCAATATCACCCAAATGGACAATGCTCAGACCATCTATTTCATACCTATAAATAACATTTTTGCCACGGGTCGCACCATTTTCGCCATCATGAAACGTCGGAAGACCTACCACTCCGATACCTTTTATTTCGTATTCTCCTGCACCATGCAACACATACGGAGCACCTTCTATCTCTTTGGCTGCATTATGACCTGGATGGTCATGGGAAATAGTAACGATATCCGCTTCAATATGCTTTGGAAATTTTAGCCCAACTTTATCCGTATCGTACGGATCCGTGACTACCACAGCAGATTTACCCTTTATGCGAAATGATGAATGACCGAGATTTGTGATATCCATAGATACTATGCCGTTATTTTATTTCCCTCACTTAATAATTTTCAACGTAATTTGCGAGGTGTGGCACTTGCAATTTATAACAGATTTGGATATGCTTAGCAACGATTAGAATTAGTTATGGGGCATACTTCTGTCGCCCAAATTATTTACCCATAACAATACCTGCTTACATACATAATTTATACACATGAACAAAGACGCGTTACTTGCTACTGCTATTGGATTTGTCATTGGCCTTGCGATTACAGGGCTTCTATTGGTCGGGCCATCCCTCATGCAGAAATTGCCGAAAATATCAGTGAAGCTTCCAGATTTTTCAAGAAGTATGCAAAAAAAACCAACACCGACAGCGCCAAATCAAGGCCTCGATCAGCTCAGTATTGATAGTCCGATTAACGAAGCCATTGAATCTTCAAAAGAACTTTTGATCTCTGGAAAAGCCCCCGCAGGATCTATTATCGTTATCCAAGGCCATACGCAGGACACAGCGGTCAACACGAGTGATGATGGAACATTCGCTGGAAAAATTATACTTGTTGAGGGTAAAAATGATATCACCATTACTGCAACCTCGAAAAATGGCATGCTATCTCAAGCCATAACAGTATTTTATACACCTGAATCATTATGAAAAAATCTACCATTGCACTCATCGTGATATTTTTGTCTTTCGTTCACACCACTATTTTGGCAGTAGCCACTCCAAGTGCCACTCCAAAAGAGTCTGTACTTTCTGCAACGAATTCTGCGCAACCTACCAAAAAACTTGATCAAATGGGTGATTTAAAGGAGAGGTTAGCAACGAAAGTCGCACAACTTCGCCAATCCCAAAAGAAAGCAATGTCTGGAACAGTGAAAGCTATTTCTGTTTCGACACTCACTCTGGAGACGAAAACGAGCGATGTCAAAATTGAATTGACCGATACTATAAAGGTATTTCAAACGATCAAAGACAAACGCACAGAGCTTACTATCGAAGACATTGATAAAGGAGATACCGTTGTCATCTTCGGTGATTACGATACCAGCTTGGATCTGATGAAGCCAAAAGTAATTGTCATCCAAAATCCTATCCCAACGCGTATTCAAGGGCTCATCACTGCTATTGATACCACCGAATATACCGTATCCGTCGAAACGGCACAGAAACAAACGTATGTTATAGATATTGAGAAATACACGGTCGTAACCTCTCATTCAAAAGAGGGTGGAACCGTTAAAAGCGGATTTTCCAAACTTACTGTGGGATCCTCCGTATTTATATCAGGATCAGCCAACGCAAAAATAGATCATCGACTAAGTGCAGATCGCATATTGGATATTGGAAACATGAGCGGAGCTACTCCAACTCCTGCGATAACAGTAGCGACGACCGCGACGGAAAGCTCAACACCAATCAGTACAAAGAAGATCACCCCAACCCCTACAGTGAAGAAATAGTCAAAAATCTCGATTGATTCGTCTCTTCGCATGCCACGAGATGTGTCTGTTAAAATATATTTATGAATCCGATACTAATATCTAGTCCGACAAATATCCGTTACTTGACGGGGTTTGCAGGACTATCACCTTCGGAACGGGAGGCGTATGTGCTTGTGATGGATACATACCGGTATCTATTCACCAATCCACTATACAGGGAAGAAGCAAAGTCATTGAGCACTAAAACAGGGGTTACGGGTTGCGAGTTGCGAGTTGTTGAGATATCACGAGACTATCCGTTTTCAACGGCTCTCGCTGTTATTTGCCAAAAGGAAGGTATTCAAAAACTGGAATTTGAAGAAAATGATCTAACAGTAACCGAATTTGAAAATCTGAAAAATGCGCTGAAAAGAGTCACACTTATCCATAGTAAACATCGTATAGAGGACATGCGAAGATGCAAGCGCAAAGATGAGATAGATTTCATCAAAAAGGCTTCCGATCTGACTGACGAGTGCTACACTGCTATTTTAAAATTGCTTGTTCCTGGTGTATTTGAATCGGAAATCGCATTGATTATAGAATCATTTTTCAGACGTCAGGGAGCTAGTATTGCATTTTTCCCCATCGTTGCCTTTGGGACAAACACAAGTAAACCGCATTATGAGCCTGACGGAAAGGGCGCGCAGCTGAACGAAACAGATATTGTGCTTTTGGATTTTGGAGCGAGGGTGGGTGGATATTGCTCGGATATGACACGCATGGTGTTTATCGGAGCGCCAAAGCAAGAATGGAAACATGCATACGAAACACTCTATTCTGCACAGATGAAGGTGGTAAAGGCGATGGAAAACAGTGTCAAAGCGTCGATGCGTCAGGGAAAGAAAAAAGAAGTATATGGATCAGAGTTGGACAAAATAGCTAGAAAAGAGATTGAATCCGCTGGATACCCAACGTATCCTCATAGCTTAGGACACGCACTCGGACTAGATATTCATGAATC
>CAYHHA010000012.1:13264-36182 GCA_964356315.1 uncultured Gammaproteobacteria bacterium | reverse complement strand
GTACTTTGGAACGCCTCTGTCGAAAATGGAATTGTCACGTCACAACAATACAAACTACCGTGGAAATATATGGAAAAACCCCTGAAAACAGGCGAATTTCGAGATTGGTACCCCTAGCCGGATTCGAACCGGCGATTTGTGCGATGAGAACGCACCGTCCTAGGCCTCTAGACGATAGGGGCAAATGAACTTGCCTTATTATCCTTGTCGAATGTAAATAAATTTTCGATAGAACTTCTTTTTTTCCATGACTTGATTCTTAGTTCAAATTTCCTCGCTTCTAGATAATTCTCTGTTTCCTTAATGTATTTTACAATAAATGGCAATTTATATTTTGTCGAATTTACTTGTCCCTGTCGATGATTAGAAAGTCTTTTTTGTATGTCTCGACATGAACCAACATAATACCCATTATTTCTTAGTTTTAAAATATAGACAAATGCCATATCTAACCCCCGATGCCGATGTTCGTTCTTTATCAGAACGAAATCGTGCACTCTCGGTCAGGGCATGCCCTGTACCGGAGTAGGGGCGTCAATAATAGCATTATACAAAAAATAGCTTCAAATTATAACCTGTAGTAAAAATATTACACAAATTTGAGGCTAAAATATATATATGTCAGGAAATTGTATCAGTTTCCTCTTGACATAACAAGCGAATCTACAGTAAAATAATGATCGTACGACAACGTACAAACGTATTAATTAACTGCTCCCTTTTTATCCTTGTATGGTTGATAGGGGAGGTTTTTTTTGATCAATTATGGATTTACAAAACAAGATCGTACTAACAGCAGAAGGTTTGACAGAGTTAAAAAGAGAGCACGAAGAATTGGTAAGTGTAAAACGTCCAGAGGCAGTCACGCGTCTCGCTTTGGCGCGTGAGGCAGGGGATTTATCCGAAAATAGCGAATACGCAGCGGCCAAAAATGATCTCTCCTTTATAGACGGACGCATCATCGAACTAGAAGAGATTATCCACGGAGCAAAAATAGTGACAACTCATGGAAGATCTCATGTAGATGTGGGCTGTAAAGTTACCGTGACTCTTGGAAACAAAAAAGAAACGTTTCATCTCGTGGGTGAATGGGAAGCAAATCCAATGGAAAAGAAGATTTCCCACTCCTCCCCACTCGGTAAAGCACTGATCGGTAAAAAAGTGGGTGAAAAAGTTGAAGTAGAGGCTCCCGCCGGGAAAAATCTTTACAAAATTCTTAATATTGAATAACAAGAGTATAAAAACTAACCCGCCAAAGTGGCGGGTTTTTTTATGGTTAGGTAACGAATCGAGTCTTTGAGATGAATTTACTATCCATCAATCCAGGAATTGGGATTGTGGTAAAATATACATATGCCTACATTAGACGATCTTATCGAAACACGCAGGAATAAATTAAACGAACTTAACCGTCTGGGTATTAATCCGTATCCGGCTTCTGTCAAGCGTGATCAGACTATTGCGCAGGCTATTGTCGCATTGCAAGAGGATGTTGCAGTCGTGGGTAGGATTATTGCTTTTCGTGGCCACGGAAAAATCTATTTTTTAGATATTCAAGATGAAACAGGCAAGATCCAAATTGCGTTAAAAGTGGATATTTGTAAAAAAGAGCCTTTCGAAATTATTGGGTTACTAGATATTGCGGATATTATTTCAGTTCAAGGAAGAGTAGAAAAAACTCAAGCTGGAGAAGTTACAGTATTTGCAACAGATTTTCAAATAATTACAAAATCATTACGACCACTGCCTGATAAATGGCATGGACTTAAGGATGTTGAAGAGCGATATCGAAAGCGATATCTCGATACTATTTTGAATAGTGATGTAAAAAATAGACTAACTACTCGAAGTTATATCATAGATTCTATTCGAGATTTTCTTACCGATAGAGATTTTTTAGAGGTGGAAACGCCGACCTTACAGCCTGTATATGGCGGAGGTTTTGCCCGACCTTTTTCTACCCATCATAACGCGTTGGATGCAAATTTTTATTTAAGAATTTCAGATGAGATGTATCTAAAGCGTTTAATTGTCGGCGGTTTTGAAAAAGTCTTTGAAATTACGAAAGTATTTCGGAACGAAGGTGTAGATCACGATCATAATCCAGAATTTACCATGCTTGAAGCGCAAATTGCGTATGAGGATTATCGATATGGGATGGATATTATAGAAGAGATTATAGAATATTGTGCACTTCGCTCGTTAGGATCTACTAAATTTACATATCAAGGAATTCTATTAGACGTAAAACACCCATGGGAGAGATATAGCATGGTGGAGGCTATAAAAAAGTTTTCTGGGTTAGATCCAACGTCATGGGAGTCTATTGATGACGCGAAAAAAGACATAATGGGCTTGGAGATTCCTGAGAGAAAATTAGCAGAACTTCATAAAATGAAAACTATAGGGGAGATGATAGCATTTACCTTTGAAGAAACCGTAGAAGAGAAACTTATTCAGCCAACAATTATTTATGACTATCCCATCGAAGTTTCACCTCTAGCGAAGAAATGTACAGATCCGAGGTTTACTCAGAGATTTGAAATGTTTGCTTTCGGTTCTGAGCTAGGAAATAATTATTCTGAATTAAATGATCCGATAGATCTTCGAAAACGATTTGTAGAAGAAAAAAAGCGCGAAGAAGCGGGATTCGATGAAGCACATCAGACAGATTATGACTATTTAGAGGCTATCGAGCACGGATTTCCTCCAACCTGTGGGATTGCGATAGGGATAGATAGGCTTGTCATGATGCTTACAGATGCAAAATCTATAAAGGAAGTGATTCCATTTCCAACGCTTCGACCAGAGAACGCTTCAGAGGATCAACAATCAGATGGGTATGATTATAGAGAGAGAAAAATAGTTGCTATTTTGAGCACTGAACTTTCTCAGGGAAATGCTGCAAATGCACTCGGTCATATGGCTGTTTCTGCAGGCAGATACTTAGGGGATTCTTGGATGGGTGAATCAGCCATAAAGGATGCAGATGGGATAAGCCATATAGGCATTTCAAAATATCCATTTATCATACTTGGCGCATCGTCACAGGAGATTAAAAATATTGTTGTAAACGCAAAAGAGTCTAAGTTGTTCACCGTTGACTATCCACAAGAGATGTTTGATACAAATACCGATCAAGATCTGATAAAAGCCTTATCGAAGGTCAAAAGCGATAATTTGGTGTATCAGGCAGTTCTAATAGCTGGAAAAACAGATGAAGTAGGAAAATTTACGAAGGGACTTCATCTTTTTAAGCAAAATACCACCAGTCAGGAGTCATCAGTTGTAGACGATACCGATGTATCTCCTTCTTTAAGTAAAGCAAAAGCCTTGGAGCTTCTTCATGGGCATATGCAAAACATGAATTTACGGCGACACTGTTATGCTGTCGGATATGCCATGAGAGCATTGGCAGAAAAACTTGGTGGAAATGCAGATGTATGGGAAGTGCTGGGAATTTTACATGATGCCGATTGGGAGGAGACCAAAGACTGTCCAGAAGAGCATACCAAAAAAACCTTGTTGTGGTTGTCTGACATGGGTATCACAAAAGGTCCAATTGTGAAAGCGTTGCAGTCTCACAACAGAAAACTTACAAACCTTGCGGAAATCGAATCGGTTATGGAATGGGCTCTGGAGACCGTCGATGAGCTGACTGGTTTTATCGTTGCAGTGGCTCTTGTTCGCCCGGACCCTCCTTCGCATGAAGCTTCGGAAGGGCAAGTAAAAAGCAAGCTTCAATCTGTCGAGATAAGCTCAATTATGAAAAAATGGAAGACGAAAGAATTTGCCAAACCTGTTGATAGGGATCACATTGCACAGTGTGAAGAAAAATTAGGCATTCCACTTGCAGAGTTCATCGAGATCACACTTCATGCGATGCAAGCAAATCATGAAGAATTAGGATTGTAGATGAATTGGAAGTCTGATTAGTACAGACGTCTTTCCAGTGGTATCGCTAGAAATAGAAATAGTCCCGCCATGTTTTTCAATTATTTCTTTCGAGATGGGAAGACCTAGTCCTGATCCAGTTCTCCTTGCGACAACGGCATTGTCTGTTCTAAAAAATCGTTCAAAAACCTTGATTGCATCTTCGTCTGAAATTACTATTCCCCAATTTGTAATTTTGATATGAATGAATTTATCTTGTTGTGTAAGATCTATGAGAATATTTTTTCCATTGATCGAATATTCAATTGCATTTTTAAATACATTTCTAAAAGCTCGCTGAAGTAATGAAGTGTCTCCTTGCACTATAGGCATAGTAGGACTTTGAAATTTAAAAGAAATAGTATTTTTATTTGCAAGAGATTTCATGGATAACGCGCATTTTTTTAGTAACAGATAGATATCGATATATTCAGGTAGCACATCAATCGTATTGCTATCAAACCGATAAAGGAGCAATAAATCTTCCACTATTTGCTTCATGTGACTTACCTCTTCAAGATTGCTTTTAAGAAGTTTTTTCACTGGTCGAGACATAGTTGAATCTCGAAGAGAGACTTCCAGATCCGCGGTAAGTACGGCAATCGGTGTTCTCAAGTCATGCGAGGCATCTGCTATAAATCTTTTTTGGGCTTCATAATTATCTGAAATTGGTTTCAGTGTTTTTCCAGCAATATAAAAACTGGCTCCTGAAATAAATATCAGAATTAATCCATTTATGATGATAACATCGAAAAATAGTGTCGCCTTATGCTGGTTTATAATTCTCGTTTGTACGCTTTCATCCGAATATATGCTTCTCATGTCCTCATGGATATCTGAAGCAAACATATGATAGAGAATTCCGCTGACGGCAAAAATAAGCAACCCAAATACAAGCGTATATAACGCGGATAATTTATTCCTTGCCTGAGAAAATGAATTATTTGTTGATTTTATAGCCTGCCCCTCTAACTGATTCAATAAGTGACACTCGTTTTGATGTATCGATTTTTTTCTTCAGATTCGCTATATGGACATCTAGAACGTTTGAAAATGAGTCAAACGAATCATCCCACGTATGAGCCATGAGCATCTCTCTGCTTATTACTTTTCCAGCGTTCCTCATAAGATACTCTAGTATAGAGTATTCTTTCGCAGTAAGATGTATTTTTTTCCCATTTTTTGTCACCTCTTTCGCATTAGGATCAATTACAAAATCTTTGATGGTGATAGATGTTACACAGGTATCTTTTGGTCTGCGCAAAAGAGATCTAATGCGAGCTAATAATTCGATAAAAGAAACGGGCTTGACCATGTAGTCATCTGCTCCGCAATCTAATCCCATTACTTTATCCGTTACCGAATCTTTCGCGGTCATAAGAATAATCGGGATAGCAATATTTTGTTTTCGAAGTTCTTGGCAAATTTCATAACCATTTTTATTCGGCAAAAGTACATCGAGTATAACGAGGTCATATTCTGTGTGATTAATCTCAATAAGATCAAGGCCTTCTTGTCCATCATGGACCATGTCCACCGTATAGCCTTCTTGTTTTAAGCCCTTTTTAAACGCTGAGGCTAGCTTTACCTCATCTTCGATAAGTAATAGTTTCATAAACGTGGTCTTCCAGACGCTCTGTAGTATCGGACTATAGGTTATATTATATATGCCAGACTCTAAAAAAACAACCCTGATTGCTCAGGGTTGTTTTGTGACAAATTTTTAGTGGAAGCTTATCGTACTTCAATTTTTGTTGCAGTCACTGATCCGTCGGCATTTTTATATCCTGAGTATTCAGCTCTTTGGCTGATGGCAAAGGATGTAACATAGTTAAATTTCACTATTGTTGTAGTTGTAAAGTAAACTTTTATCTTGTTTACAGTTATGGAATTTACATCTACGGCCATTATCGTTCCTTTTCCTGCTGTCTTTTTATTCGTCATTACAGGTAATGTCGAAGGAGTCGGAGTTGGTGTTGGTGTAGATGCTGGTGTCGGTGTTGGTGTTGGTGACACGACAACATTTTGGTCTACAAAATGAAACGCATTATCACAAATGCCGGCTTCATTTACCACCATCTGCCCCTGTAAAAATGGATGACCAAGATCATATGCTCCGGTTGGTAGTTGACTAGCAGGATATGTGCAAACACTTGGAACAAACCATCCTGCGGTAGGAGATGAAATCCCTATCGTATAGGTGTTTCCAACGATCATAGTTACTCCAGATGCTAAGTAATCAACATCGAGAAAACCCTTGGTCGTGGTGTCCACGGGAAGCGTATTGCTTGACAGTAAATTTGCTGTGTTTAATCCCTCTCCGCTATACAAATTTACAACTACTTGGGTAGAGGTGGAAGTAAGATTTGGGTTAGTTGGATCATACTCCACCATGAAGCCACCCGTAACTTGAGCTGCTTGTGCGACAAATGATTGTCCTATTTCGCCATTTGCCCAAATTTCATGACCGCCGTATGACATTGATGGATCTGGTGATACGATTAAATCCGATGCAAATACCGGTGTAGTTATAAATAACGTGCCACATAACATCGCTATAGGGGCGAGTTTCTTTAAAAGATTTGTATTCATATATTTCCTCCGACAGTCAATTAATAATTAGTAGAATATGAGAGACTGTATCTCAGATTATGTTTAGTATATCAATCGAAGATTAAGAAACAGTTAAGATTTTTGATCTATGGATATCTATAGTAATTGCGAGGTTGAATCAATTCTTCGCATTATCTTTGATAACCAAAAAATTGCGATTAGGGCGATAACTTTTTGAAATAACCCACGATATTCATTCAGAAATCCCACGTAAAAAAATATAAACCATATAAGACTAAGTATAAATGCAGTGCCCCCGCATGCCACGGTAAATATTGATAAATTTGAATAGTTTTTATCTTGGCAAAATGTTCGATATAGGCGAACGATAGCGACTGGAGCGTAGAGTACAAAGCTGATTACGAGGATAAAATGGACAATACTATTTCCCGAAAGAATAACTATACTTTTTGGAAATGAATCAATCGGGTCAGTTGGAAATATTGCTAGAAGAGCTAACACGACTGCGGAGAGGCTTAGGATAGATGATATTTCCTTTACAGAAAGAGAATTTTTTATATAATGTCGAACACGATAGATCATAATCAGTATTCCAAAAGAAAATTGAATGATATTCAGTGTTTCTAGATACCCATACTTTCCGAGGGAAAGTCTACTAATCGTATGTTCCATATGACTGTACCCAGGTGTGATAAATCCTATGATAAGATAGAATATAACGAAGAGATATGGTGTCAGAAGTGCAAAATTAATAATTAGCCGTTTCATTGTATTAGTATACAGAATTTATCTAGAAAATGAAGATACTCATCGCGACAACCAATCCGGGAAAATTTGAAGAACTCCAAAGGTTTTTAAAAGTTTTGCCATATGAATTTATTTCCCTGGCAGATATTCATCTGACGCTCAACGTAGAAGAAACGGGGGAGACATTCGAAGAAAATGCGATACTCAAGGCGATGACATATGCAAAGGCGTCAGGGTTTCCGACAATTGCCGATGATGGTGGATTTGAAATAGATATATTAGATGGAGCTCCTGGGGTAAAGTCACATAGATGGGTCCATGGTAACCGCGAAAGCACCGATGAAGAGCTTATTTCTTACACGATGAAAAAAATGAAGGATGTTTCGATTGAAAAACGAGGTGCTCAATTGAGGCTTGTACTTGCTTTTTGTTTGCCAAATGGAGAGGTGTGGACGACTGAAGCATCAATTCGTGGACTAGTTGCTGATACCCCGTCTGCAAACAGAACAGAAGGTTTTCCCTATAGATCATTATTGTTTCTTCCAGAGATTCATAAATATTATGATCACCATGAATTGACGACCACAGAGAATCAGGCGTACAATCATAGAAAGAAAGCGGTTGATGCGCTTATTCCTATTATTTTAAAAAAACTATGTTAGATATAAAATTTATCCGAGAGAATTTAGAACTTTGTAAAACAGCAGCGGTAAATAAAAACCGCGTTGTGGATTGGGAGGCATTGTTAGGATTGGATGAGAAGCGTCGCGAATTGATAGGAAAATCTGAAGTAGTGAGGGCAAAACGAAATACCATCAAAGGAGATGGAAAAGATCCTACAGTCAGGGAAGAAGGAAAGAAGCTGAAAGAAGAATTAAAGATCATTGAAGATGAACTTCGAGTTGTTGAAGAGCAATTTTTACAGGCTATGTATACTGTTCCCAATGTACCGGATAAAAGTGTCCCAGTCGGGAAAGATGAATCAGAAAATGTCGAAGTAAAAAAGCATGGTGAACCGACCAAGTTTGATTTTCCAGTTCGGGATCATATAGATTTAGCAAAATCACTCGATTTAATTGATCTGGACCGTGGAGCAAAAGTGGGTGGCTCACGGGCATATTTTTTGAAAAATGAAGCAGCTCAGCTGGAGTTTGCAGTACTGTTTTATACCTTTCAAAAACTCATCGGGAAAGGCTATACCCCACTTATCGCACCGAGTTTAGTCCGTGAATTTACGCTCTTTGGAAATGGTCAATTTCCATGGGGTCGAGAAGAGGTATACCATTTGGAAAAAGATAATGAATATCTTGCTGGCACAGCAGAGGTTCCGGTGACGGCATATTTTAGCGATGAAATTCTGCAGGAAAAAGATCTCCCAAAGAAATTTGTAGCGTTTTCACCGTGCTTCCGCAGAGAGGCAGGAAGTTATGGAAAAGATACAAAAGGGGTCTATAGACTGCATCAATTTAGCAAAATTGAACAAGTTGTTATCTCAACAAATGATATGAACAACTCTATTACTCTCCACGAGGAGTTACTGCAAAATGCTGAAGAAGTACTGCAAGATCTAAAGTTGCCGTATCGAGTACTATTAATGTGCACTGGAGATATGGGAGAGCCCCAAGTGAAAAAATATGATATTGAAACATGGATGCCAGGGCGAAATGCCTATGGAGAAACGATGTCAAATTCCATAATGGGCGATTTTCAAGCAAGAAGACTTAAGATTCGATATAAGACAAAAGAAGGTGAGGTGAAATTTTGCCATACCCTTAACAACACGGCTATTGCATCACCACGAATCCTAATTGCGATACTCGAAAATTACCAACAAAAAGATGGATCGATTAAGATTCCAAACGTATTGCAATCTCTCATTGGGAAAACTGAAATCAGGAGATAAGCTCACATGAGTATTCTTTCGTATTTCTACCCGAGACGATTATATAGTAGTTCTTCGCGATTTAATCATAAGATAGAAGTCATAGAATCTTTTGGGAGTATTCAGCTTGTTGTAAATGGAATTGTCCAGACCGGAATATATACCAAAAAATTATTTTCCAAAGGTCTTCGTGCATTGTCTCTTTGGCACACAGGGAGCATGCAAAATATCCTTGTCCTTGGCGTCGGTGGTGGAGGAGTGTTCGTAGATCTTCATGCCAAATACCCCAATGCACGAATAACAGGAATCGAAATAGACCCTGAAATCATCAATCTTTCCAAAAAGTATTTTGGAATATCTAAAATTCCAAATATTTCTCTTATTTGCTCAAGCGCACAAGATTTTCTAAATCGTACCGATGGGCAACGCTATGATCTCGTGCTTGTAGATATATACATCGGAAATGATGTTCCTGAATTTGCGACTAAAACTGCATTCGTACATGCTGTGCATAGAAGATTAACGGAGAAAGGGAGCGTGATGATAAATTATTTTAGTGCTGAAAATCAAAAAGAAAAATCAAACAAATTTAAAAGAGTATTATCAGGTATATTTTCTCAGGTGCAGAGTGAGGAAAATTATAGAAATATCTTTTTTTATTGTCGAAATTAGCGTGTTTTGTGGTATGATTGGTGCATGTTTAAATTCCTCGGAAAATGGCTGGATAGTAACGAAAAGGAAATCAATAAGTTCAGGGTTATTGTGGGTCAGATAAACGCACAGGAACCTGCAATAAAAAAACTGAAGGATGCTGGGTTTATAAAGAAAACTGCAGAATTCAAGGAGCGCATTTTATCAGGACAAACACTCGACAACATCCTCCCCGAGGCATTCGCTTTGGTGCGTGAAGCAGCATTTCGATCTATAGGACAGAGACACTACGATGTCCAGCTTATCGCAGCCTTAACACTTCATTTTGGGAACGTTGCAGAGCAAAAAACAGGAGAAGGGAAAACACTTTCTGCTCTTCCGGCTTTATATCTCAATGCGCTTACTGGTCGAGGGGTGCACTTGGTGACAGTAAACGATTATCTTGCCAGGCGGGATGCAGGGTGGATGGGTCCAGTGTTTCATATACTTGGGCTTTCTGTTTCTGCAATTATCAGTGATCAATCATTTTTGTATGACCCCGAGTATAAAGACGAAAAAGCTCAGGACTGGAGACTGGAACATCTTCGTCCGATCACCCGAAAAGAAGCATATAAGGCAGATGTCACGTATGGCATAAACAGTGAATTTGGATTTGATTATTTGCGCGATAATATGGCGTCGGACGTATCTCAACTTGCACAGCGCGAATACCATTATGCGGTGGTAGATGAGGTAGACTCTGTGCTCATCGATGAAGCCAGAACTCCTCATATTATTTCTGCTCCAGACATGGAAGCGACGCATGCATACTATGATTATGCGAAGCTTGTAGATAAATTAAATGCCGAAACGGATTATGTGGTGGATGAAAAGTTGCGAACAGCACATTTGACTGATCATGGAATTTTGAAAATAGAAAAACTGCTTGGTATTGGAAATATTTATGAAAAAGATTTTGAGACTGTGCATCATATAGAAGCTGCACTCAAAGCTAGGGCGCTTTTTCAAAAAGAGAAAGATTACATCGTGAAAGATGGACAGGTTGTGATCGTCGATGAATTTACTGGAAGACTATTAAACGGTAGAAGATTTAGCGAAGGAATTCATCAAGCGATAGAAGCAAAAGAAGGCGTTGCTATACAACAAGAAAGCAAGACACTCGCAACAGTATCACTCCAGAATTACTTCCGCATGTATGAAAAGTTGGCAGGTATGACGGGAACGGCCGCAACGGAGGCAGAAGAATTTCAAAAAATTTACAGTTTAAATGTTATCGCAATTCCCACACACAGAAGCATGTCCCGTAAAGACTTCGGCGACAGTGTGTATAAAACGCCACGTGCAAAATACAGTGCGATCGCAGACGATATAGCCGAATGTCACAAGCGTGGACAACCAGTATTAGTAGGAACCACGTCTATAGATAAAAATGAAATTGTTAGTGAGCTACTCAAACGCAAAGGAATTCCTCACCAGGTGCTTAATGCAAAAAATCATTTACAAGAAGCTTCTATTATCGCCGAGGCCGGAAAAAAGGGCGCAGTTACCGTGGCAACCAATATGGCTGGTCGCGGAGTTGATATTATCTTAGGTGGATCCAGGCATGAAAAGTGGGAAGTAGCAGATGAAAAAAAGTGGGAAAAAGAGGAAAAAGAATGGCAAAAACAGCATGACGAAGTGTTGGCTATCGGTGGACTTCATGTCATAGGCACAGAGCGTCATGAATCTCGTCGTATAGATAACCAGCTTCGAGGTCGAAGCGGGAGGCAAGGTGATCCAGGATCTACCCGTTTCTACGTCTCTTTGGAAGATGACATTATGCGTCTGTTCGGTGGAGATCAGGTAGCAAAACTCATGACAGCGTTCAAATTGCCAGAAGATGTCCCTCTGGAGCACCCTATGGTGTCACGTGCCATAGAACAAGCCCAGGTGAAGGTAGAAGGTTTTCATTTTGATTCCCGTAAGCATTTGGTTGAATACGATGATGTATTAAGTAAACAGCGGGAAATCGTCTATCGTCGTCGCCGGAAAATTTTGGAAGGTGAGCGGTTGAAGGAGAAGATCATTGATAGTATTTCGGCAGAAGTTTCCATGATTGTTTCTGCATATGCAACAGAAAATAATACCGCATTTGACCGGGAAAAAATTGTGACCGAATTTTCCTCCATAATCCCATTTGATGAAAATTCTCAAAAACAATTGGTGGCGCAAATTGACCAATTACACTCGTCTTCAGAGATAGCCGAATTCTTACAGAAAGTCTCGACAGATATGTATGAAAATAGAGAGAAGCAGATGACAGAAGAAGTAGCCTCTCAAATAGAGAGATGGGTGAGCTTGAATGTTATCGATAATTTATGGATGGATCATCTAGATGGTATTGATGATCTGCGGGAAGGAATTGGGCTACGTGGCTATGGACAAAGGGATCCGTTGGTTGAATATAAAAATGAAGCATTTTCTATGTTTGAACGCCTCATGGCAACAATTGATAGTGAAATTGTACACAGGATATATAAGGTGCAAGTACAGATGACGCCTCAGACGCAGGTGGCAGGAGACAGGAAACAGGAAACAGGAAGCATGAATCAATTAAAAAGTGAGCTTCCGAAGATGGAAACGACTATTACACAAGCCGCGAAAAAAATGCGGACAAACTCAGAAACATCAGCGCCAAAGCCCAAAGTGAACGCTCAAAAAGAACTGGGACGCAATGATCTGTGTCCATGTGGCTCAGGGAAGAAGTGGAAGCGGTGTCATTACCCAGAGGTTCCGGGGATACGTTAAAAGAAAGTACTGGTCTGCCCGAAATGCTTCGCGTAGCGAGGCGGGCGGGTGCGGCAGTGGGAAAAAATTCAAGAAGTGCCATTATCCAAAAACTTCTTGATTTCTACTCAACTATTGGTTTTATCTCGTGACCGAATATTTTTGAGACCTGCTGGGTGTACTCTGCAATATTCGTTTTGAAATATTGAGGATGCGCTTTTTGAATTTGAGCCACAACATAATATCCTACCGCCATCATAGCGACATAATTTGCATCTTCTGGGAGTGGGACTTGTAGTCGATGGTTTGGTGCCCCCCATGTCGTATTTTCTGTGCCGAAACTGATAAACAACTCATCAGATGGAGCGACAGTTGTAGCGTGTGGAACATATTCTGATGTCTCCACATCCCGTGCTATATTTCGCCCAAATAATTCTATAAACTTTATCTCCAGCATACGGATGATACCTGAAAATTTTGGCGGAACGATTAGATAATATCTGGAAAATTTTGAAAAATCTGGGAACTGAATGGTGTCTATATGATCGTGAATAAACGATTGGATAAGTGCGGGATTTTCTCCCGTATACCCTAATATCATCCCCATATATGTGGAAGTATTATAGGTATATGGCTCTCTGTTTTTCGGAAAAATATATTCATCATAGGGATGTTCATGATCCAGTTCTTTGCTCGCTGACGAATTTGGACTGTTTGTGATGAGCGTTACATGCTTGCCATATTCTTTGGCTTTTTTTGCTATGATTGGTGCGTGTTTTTCCCCAGACGCAGAAACGATGACAATTCCATCTATAGTGGTGATTTTTTTCAGAAGATGTTCAAAATTACTTTCCGAGGCAAACACAGCATCGGTGTCTTGAAAAATTATTCTTCCTGTGGCCTCTGCATTTCCTGACCCGATCACGAGTGGCCGTTTATACATGCTCACATCAATTTTGGGCACAGGTTGCTCTTGGAATAATTCAAGCGCTCCTAGAACGACTGTATCGAGGTCTGGAAGCGAGTCTATGGTAAATGTTTGTAGCACTTGTTGATTTTTCATACTATAACTATACGATATTTTCCAAAATTAATCATTCAGAGATAATATGATACTATATACTCTAGAAAATATATGCATGGTATATATGATTAACTGGAACACTGATGAGGAACAATTAAAGAAAAACGATCCCGAAGGATATAAACTTTGGCGTGTAATACAGCAAATAAATTACGGTTTGGATGGGGAAAAATTAGACATCACACTAGTAACATCACATTGGAGTGAGATCAAGCAAAAAATATCGCTAAAAAAACGTAAAACATTGGAATGGCTTATATGGAACAAACCATGGGAAAACCAATCGGTTTAAATTCACATCAGCTTCAAACGTTAACATTAATTGCTGCGGAGCAATATTTTTCAGAAACGTTTTATTTAAGCGGTGGAACAGCTCTTGCCTCATGGTATCTCTCGCATAGGGAATCATATGATCTGGATTTTTTTTCAGAGAGACCTTTTGACTACGAAAAAATTCGACGATGGTTTCATCAACAGGAAAAGGAGCTTGGTTATTCAACAATCCGATTCGATGATGATTACGGTTTTTTAATGTGTTACCTTCGCTATTCAGATAATTCGATCTTAAAAGTAGATTTCAATAACTATGCTGCAAGTAGACTTAAGTCTGGTTTGACATGGAAGGGATTATCCATCGATAGTGAGTACGATATTTGTGTGAATAAATTAAGGACAATAGCGGTATCC
This sequence comes from uncultured Gammaproteobacteria bacterium, assembly GCA_964356315.1. Lineage (GTDB taxonomy): Bacteria > Patescibacteriota > Microgenomatia > UBA10105 > UBA927 > CAYGFH01. The sequence continues at coordinate 21,858 of CAYHHA010000012.1, read as the reverse complement.
CCGAGAACCAGAGATTATGTTGATTTATTTTTCATATTAAAAGAAAACAAATATCCTTTTGCAGGCATTCTCAAAGATGTGAAAATTAAATTTCACGAGGAAATAGATGTGCTACAGATAGTGCATAATTTTCTAGCTGTAGAGCAATCTTCAGATATGCCGATTATGCTGGTACCTTTTCAAAAAGATGAGATGGTCAAATTTTACCAAAAAATTTCGGATTCATTAAAATCGTCGATATTCAAATAAAATTCTATGACTTCAACACATACACCACATATTATTTGCCATATGATGACGACCATTGATGGCAAGATTGCCAGTGGTGAGGGTGTGGATATTCTAGATGAGTATTTTGATATATATACCAAAACGGAAGATATACTTCCGGAACATACAGGATGGATGTGCGGTCGCGTAACCATGCAAATATTCGCGAAAGACACTTCAGAGACCTTACCGGAAACTTCTGAAAATAATTCACATGGGTACTTCATCGCACCACATACTTCAACAAAATTCTTTTTCGGTGTAGACACGAAGGGTCAACTTCGGTGGAAAAGCAATACCATTCAACTGACTAATGTAAAGGATCCGTTGCATTTGGTTATTATTGTTACGAAAACTACTCCTTCATCGTATCTTTCATATCTGAAAGGCTTGGGAATTTCTTATATTGTTTGTGGTAGGTCTACAATTGATTTTTCAGAGCTTTTTCCGGCAATATACACTCACTTTGGCGTTGAAACGTTGCTTCTTGAGGGCGGAGGTCTATTAAATGGTGCGGTTTTGGAGTCAGGATTCGTCGATGAAATAAGTTTGCTTTTGACTCCGACAGTGCTAAATAAAAGTTCAGCACCTTCATTGTTCGAACGAAAAGAAGCAGCTCTAGTAGATACCAAAAAATACACAATTCACAGTGTACAAAGTCTCGAAAAAAACTGTGTATGGATCAGATATCAGCGAATATAATATGTACACCTACGATCAAATTTTCAGTACAAAAAAAACAGCGTTAATTTTCACCGCGCACCCTGATGATTGTATTGTATTTTTTGCTGGTCTGATTGCAAAATTACGGCAAGAAAAGAAAGATGTGTATGTCGTCGTGGTTACAAATGGAGCAAGGGGGAGTAGAGAAAATGAGATAAGTGAAGAAAAACTAGCAAACATCCGTATACAAGAAGAAGCGAGCGCTCTTGCACACTTAGATATTCCAAGCGATCACTTCTTGTGTCTGAATCATAAGGATGGAGAAATTGAAAGTGATATGTCGCTCATTAGTGAAATTTCCTATTATATCCGCAAATTTAAACCAGACATTATATTCACTCATGAACCCAGTCGGTTCTATTCATCCACGTATGCTAATGATGGATTTTTTGTGCAACATCGTGATCATCGCAAAATCGGTGAAGCGGTGCTTGATGCAGTGTATCCATTTTCCCGAGATTTGTCTTTTTTTCCAGAGCACTCGAAAGACGGAATATCTCCTCATACAGTCTTTGATATTCTCTTAACAGATGAGGATAGTAGCAACTTTCACTTCGATTTTTCACCGTTTAAGGAGGTAAAAAAAACCGCTTTAGAACAACACAAAAGCCAATTTTCACAGGAAATAGTAGAGTTCATATTGAACGATTCCAAAGTTGGGGACACGTATGTCGAGAAATTTAAATACATAAAACTGTTATGGTGATTATTCACCTGAAAGGATTGTTTTTATGAAAACTACACAATTATATCTATCTGATTCGTACAAAAAAGAAATGGATGCAGAGGTGCTGGAGATAATTCCTGAGCAAGGAAATCGGTATCGGGTGCTGTTGTCTCAAACTGTGTTTTATCCTATGGGTGGAGGACAGTCGACCGATCAGGGAACACTTTCTTCAGACGCTTGGAACGGAGCTGTCTATCAGGTGATGATGAAAGATGGGGAAATTTGGCACTATATAGAATCATCCGAAATTCCATCTATTGGGCGTAAGGTTCATGGAATGATTAATTGGGATCGAAGATTTTTGAATATGCGCCTCCATTCCGGAGGTCATATCGTTGATTTTGCCATGTTCATCCTCGGATATTCGCCAAAAACTCTGTCTCCTATGAAAGGAGATCATGGGAAGAAACCATATATCGTGTATTCGGGAGTACTTGGGAAGGATATATCAAAAGAATTGGAAGATACATCAAACGAACTGATTGCAAAAAATCTTACCCTTTCAACTGCAATTGTTCCACTAGAAGAATTAGAGAAAGATGCAATTTATCTGCAACCGAATTTGCCTACAGATAAACCACTTCGAAAGCTTACTCTTGAAGGTGTTGGATCTGTTGCGGATGGAGGTACACAAGTGGCAACCACATCCGAGGTGGGCCATATTTCGATCGTATCAATTATCGAAAAAGATGGAACGACTACGGTCTCATATCAGATTTCATGAAAAAACTGGGCTTCATCCTCATGCTGTTGTTTGTAGGGATTCTGTATCCGGCGAATATTTTTGCGCAGTCTGAACAATCAAAAGAACCACAGTACTATAAAGCCGAGGTAATCGACATCAAAGAATCTGGTGAGAAAAAGGAATTTGGACTTACAAACCCATATCAAAAAGTAGAAGTGAAAATTCTTGATGGGGACATGGCAGGTAAAATCCTCACTATAGAACATGGATCCGGGTATAGTTTGGATAAAAATCAATTAGTGAATACGGGACAGCTTGTGGTTGTGACACTCGGAATCGGGAGCCGGGGAACTGCAGAGTACCAAATAGTAGATGCGTATCGCTTGGATCAGATTAATGCGATTATTCTATTATTTTTTGGTGCGATTTTGCTCTTAAGTGGATGGCGCGGACTTGGAGCCATCGTTGGAATGTTCATTAGTTTAGGGGTAATTATTTGGTATATTGTCCCTCAAATTCTTGCCGGACGGGATCCTCTGTTTATCAGTATTTCCGGAGGGGTCTGTATTATGGTGATGACCATGTATCTGGCTCATGGATTTTCACGAAAAACGACAATATCCGTTATTTCTACTTTTATTTCATTATGCATAACTGGGGTGCTCGCGGTTGCTTTTGTAAAACTCTCTTATCTTACGGGGCTTGGGACAGAGGATGCATATTCGTTAAAATTAGGTCCTACTCAGTCGATAAATCCAAAGGGACTACTGTTGGGTGGTATTATCATCGGCACACTTGGCGTATTAGATGATGTGACAACGGGTCTTACGGCGTCTGTGTCCGAGTTGATTAAAGCAAATCCAAAACTATCATTCTCTGAATTATTTCGATCAGCGTTAGAAGTGGGTAAAGAGCATATTGTGTCGCTAGTAAATACATTGGTTCTTGCATACGCGGGAGCAGCTTTGCCCGTATTTATTATTCTTGTTCTAAATCCAAATCATGTTCCTTTTTGGGTGATTCTAAATAGCGAACTTATTATGGAAGAGGTTGTACGTACTCTGTCTGGAAGTATCGGACTTGTTGCCGCAGTCCCAATAACAGCGTTTTTGGCTTCTAAATTTCACAGTCGCATTTCTGTATAATGAAAATATGAATAAAACAATTTGTGTATTTTGCTCCGCAAGTGATGTGGCTCCAGTATATGTTGATGCTGCGAAAGACCTAGGAACGCGCATGGTCCAAAAAGGTTTTGACCTTGTTTGGGGAGGATCAAACACAGGAATTATGAAGGTAGTTGCAGACTCGGTTCAATCAGCAGGAGGAAAACTATACGGAATTTCCGTTGAATATTTTCATCATTTAGCTAGAGCTAATGCAGATGAAATGATCGTAACTAAGGATTTATCTGAGCGCAAAAAATTGCTACTCGAACGGGGAGATGCAATCATCCTTTTGGTCGGAGGAATCGGATCTCTCGATGAAATAGCTGAGATCGTGGAGCTAAAAAAACAGGGTGCGCATAACAAACCAGTGGTGATCATTAATACTAACGGATTCTATGACAACTTCCGTGCACAAATTCAAAAGATGTATTCTGAGGGGTTTATCAACAAGCCCATTGATGGACTTATCCATTTTGTAGCAACTCCAAAAGAAGCAATTGAGTATCTAGATTCAATAGTATGAAAAAATATTCTGAATGGTTACAAGACTTAAAAAAATCTTGGGAAGCGAAAGACTATGAATTACTTTCATCAATTTTACATAGGGACGTTGAATATTTCGAGTCTCCGTTCTTGCCTCCATTTAATAAAATAGAAGTTATAAAGGAATGGAAGACGAGTTTAGAAAAACAAGATGATATTCGAGTTGATTGGGATATTTTACATAGTGACGAAAAAGAGTGTTTTGCTCACTGGTCTGCATCCTTCATGCGAAATGCTAACCGCGTAAACCTTGATGGTGTATTTCATTTTCAACTTAATTCAGACAATCAGTGTATATATTTCAAAATGTGGTGGGTTACTAAATAATTATGAATATAGTTACCCCTTTTCTTTTATTCGGCACGGCGCTACTTCTCGGTCTTCGGCATGGGGTAGATTGGGATCATATAGCAGCCATCACTGATATCACAACCTCAACAGAGAACAAAAAAGAATCATTCACTCTTGGCACTGCGTATGTCTTGGGTCACGCGCTGGTGATCGTGGTATTTGGACTTCTTGCCGTAAATCTTGGGATGCGTTTGCCCGACTGGGTGGATGGCATAATGGAGCCTTTTGTCGGAATAACACTTTTAGCATTAGGTATCTACCTCGCTTTTTCGTTATTTAGACACGGAAAACAGGTGAGATTGCAAAGTCGATGGATGATGATATTCAAATTTATTTCCAAAATCTATGATTATATAGAGCATAAAATAACCCACAATCATTCTCATAGTCATTTTCAATATCCTGATAGGTTTGGTGTTAAAACAGCAGTACTGGTTGGGATGGTTCATGGTGTTGGCGCGGAAACTCCCACTCAATTACTACTTTTTATTGCTGCCACTGGTGCTGGTGGAAAATTTTTTGGAAGCATGCTGGTTATCACATTCGTTCTCGGACTTGTTATTTCAAATTCCATAATTACGTTAGTTTCTATTTTAGGTATCGTCAACATAAAACAAGGATCGCTTTTGTATCTATTTCTCGCCGGTGTTACCGCCGTATTTAGTATCGCAGTAGGGTGTATATTTTTATTCGGTCAAGCATCTATGCTTCCAAATATTTTAAACTAACACATGAAACATATCATCGCTTCGACGATCAACTATATTCCAGCATCGCACGAATCTGAATTAGACCCTGGAGTTCTAAAAAAAGTGTTATTGCATGAGAGTGAGCTTCAAATAGGAAAGGTGCAGATGGTTAATTGGGCTTCTCTTCTTCCAAATAAATCATTCGTTTCTCATTTTCACGAAGATATGCAGGAAATTTTTATTATGTTGGATGGAGGAATAATTGCAACGGTAAATGAAGCCGAAGTGTTATTGGATAAAGGAGATGTCATAATAATCGAAGCAAAAGAGGTTCATAAACTTACTAATCCTACTAGCCGATCTATAGATTATATTGTTTTAGGTATTTCTTCGAAAAAATAGGGAAAACTTGAATTATTTATAATCACCTCAAGTTCAGAATGCGCTTGACCACCCTCAATAGTATGACAACTACTTCTGAGAATTAGCAATTGAGATATTGCCATTTATTAAAATGGACTTTACAATATGCTGATATATTTATTAGGAGGATCTTATGGAAAAAAATTCAGTTAAAAATGGGTTACTCAATTCAGGAAATGCATTCCAATCTTTACTTGTTCTCGTTATCGTCGTTGGCGCATTTTTTATGGGCTCACTTTGGACTAAAGTTCAGATTCTTGAAAAAGGCGGGAGTGTTGCAAATAACGCCGGAGTTGGAGCTGGAGCTGGAGCGGGGCAACCTGTCCCACCACCTCAAGCCGCCGTCGTAGCTCCAAAAATCGGACCTGAAGATCACGTACGAGGTGATAAAAATGCAAAAGTTGCATTAGTCGAATATTCAGATCTAGAATGTCCATTCTGCAAAACATTCCATAAAACAGCATTGCAAGTGATGGACGAATACAAAGGGAAAATAAAGTGGGTCTACCGACACTACCCTTTGAGTTTTCATGCAAACGCTCAAAAAGAAGCTGAGGCATCTGAGTGTGTCGCAGACTTGGGTGGAGAAGACGCATTTTGGAAATATATCGATGCGATCTATGAGCGAACCACTGCAAATGGCACAGGGTTTGCCTTAGATAAATTAGCACCGCTTGCTGTTGAAATGGGTGTGAACGAGGCGAAATTTACAGAGTGTTTAGATAGTGGAAAGAATACCCAAAAGGTAAAAGATCAGATGGCTCAAGGCTCAAAAGAAGGGGTTTCTGGTACTCCAGGGAATATCTTGCTTGAGATCAAATCCGGTAAAACGGTTGTTATTCCAGGAGCAGTGCCATTGGATCAGATCAAGCCTAGTATTGATGGGCTGTTGAAATAATTTTTGTTAAAGAAGAAGGGAGAATTACGCAGTCTTTTTTCCTAAGTGCGCAAAAGCATGCGGAGTTGCGATTCTCCCTTTTGGCGTCCTCTTGAGGAATCCAATTTGCATGAGGTAGGGTTCAAGAACTTCTTCTACAGTTCCTACGTCTTCAGATAAGGATGCGGCAATGGTTTCAAGCCCAACAGGACCACCTCCAAAAGAGTCGATGATGATGGAAAGGAGTCTCCGGTCAGAGGCATCGAGACCAGCTGCATCTACTTCAAGCATAGATAAAGACGTTTGCAATATATGTGGCGTGATAATGCCTTCTCCATGTACTTGAGCTACGTCGCGAACTCGCTTCAGTAGCCGTAGTGCTATCCGAGGCGTGCCTCGGCTTCGTTTTGCCAGTTCGTTTGTCGCATCGCTAGTGATTGGAACTTGAAGTTTTTTTGCTGCTTTTTCCAGAATTTGTGCCAGATCTTGCGTTTCATAAAATGGTAGTCGCATGATGACACCAAATCTGTCTCTCATTGGAGATGATAGGAGCCCAATTCTGGTAGTTGCGCCAATAATGGTAAATCGCGGAAGATCAAGTCGAAGGGTTCGCGCAGATGGCCCTTTCCCAATCACAATATCCAACGCGTAGTCTTCCATCGCCGGATATAGTGTCTCCTCGACAGCTTTATTTAGTCTGTGAATCTCATCTATAAATAAAATATCTCCCTGTTCGAGATTTGTAAGTATAGACGCGACATCCCCAGCTTTTTCAAGCGCAGGGCCGGATGTTACTCTGACATTTACTCCCATATCATTCCCGATGATGTGTGCTAATGTTGTTTTTCCTAACCCTGGAGGTCCATATAATAGGATATGTTCGAGGGACTCTTTGCGTTTTTTTGCGGCAGCGATAGCAACGCCAAGATTGTCTTTTAGGGTTTGTTGTCCTACAAACTCACTCCAAGATGCGGCTCGCAGGGAAACAAAAAGTTTTTCCTCATCTGGGCTTGTCTGCTCTGCAACAGGATCTTTTACTTTAGGATTTTTTATAGCTCCCATATAGTTACAGTGATTTCCCAAGAATTTTTAGGGCGGCTCTCAGTTTATTATCTATCGATTCACCTGAATTTTTTACTGACTCGATGGCCCTTTGGATTTCATTTCTCCCAAATCCCATAGATTTTAAAGCGTCTGTCATCGTCTCTGTGTCGCTTGTCATATCTGTGAGATCCAGATCCGTGAGTCCGCCCATTTTATTTTTTAGCTCGATAATAATTTTTTGTGCATTTTTTTTGCCAAGTCTTGGTATCCCCGTAAAAAAATCTACATCATTGTTTACCACAGCCTGTCTTACCTGATCAGATCCTTTGCCGATAACCGTGAGAGCGGTTTTTGGTCCTATGCCAGAAACGGTCAGAAGCATTTCGAAAAATACCTGATCTTTTTGCGTGAGAAATCCGTATAAATCCAACGCATCTTCCCGAACATGAGTATGGATGTATAGTGTTTGAGGAGTTTCTGTCGTAAGTTTTGGAAGAATAGATTCAGGAATTTGAACCACATACCCCACATCATGCACATCAATAATGATTGGATTTTTTTCCTTTGATTCTATGTGACCTGTAAGTCTTCCTATCATTGTAATTGTTTAATTTTGTATGAATATGCGTGCGTCATAGCGATTGCAAGCGCGTCTGTTGTGTCATCAAGCTTTGGAGTTTCCTTTAATTTTAAAGTTAGTGTCACCATTCGGCTCACCTGTTTTTTGTCGGCTTTACCATCGCCTGTTATCGTTCGCTTAACAGCCAGCGGAGAGTATGATACCACGGGAATATGACATTCAAAAGCTGTCAGTAGGATTACTCCTCTAGATTGTCCGACTCCGATTGCGGTTTTAGCATTTGTGGCAAAAAAAAGGTCTTCTACCGCCATCACCATGGGAGAATAGGTCCTAATAATAGTTTTGATCGCTTCATGAATTTCGAAAAGTCGTTCTTCTGCAATCTTTTCTTTTGCAGTTTCAACACAGTTAAATCCTAAAGGAGTAATTTTTGAGCTTTGTGCATCTATCACTGCCCAACCAACACGAGCTATGCCTGGATCGATTCCTAGAATAATCATACTGATATTAGGTATA
>CAYHHA010000012.1:0-13164 GCA_964356315.1 uncultured Gammaproteobacteria bacterium | reverse complement strand
TATAATATCACTTATATGGGTCCAGTTGTTCAATTTATACTCGCGCTAGCCGTCGCCGCAACGTCACTTGCCGGAAGTAGTTTGGCATGGCCTCGATTTACGACACAGGCACGTCCTCAGCTTCTTGAAAGAGTACGTGAAATTACCCTGAAGACTGACGCTGGTCAAAAAGCTGCTCAAGTGTTGGGGGTTACTGATGAATCAAAAGTGGAGCCCATTAGCATAGGAAAGATGGTATCAGATGGAATAAATGGGGTTAAAAATACCGCAGAGAAGCGGATTCAAACAATCATCGTGAGTAACGCCGTAAACGAGCTCACTCGACAATTCGATCGCCTTTCCCCAGATCAAAAACAATATGTTCAGCAAGCTCTCTGCAAACCTCAAGAAACAGTTGAACAATCCTCCGTGATACAATAATCCCATGGATGAGGAACTTCTGGCACGTGCACAAAGTGTTTTGGAAAAATTAGACCTAGATGGTAAGCGTCGGGAAATCCGTGAACTCGAAGCGCTAAGTACACACCCCGGGTTTTGGGATAATCCACAGATTGCCGCAAAAAAAATGAAAAAAATCGCCGAACTTCAAAGAGAAGTAGGGGAAGGCGAGATGCTGGAATTATATATTTCTGAACGGGCCACAGAGGATTTGGAGCGTGAGGTGGGCAAGCTAGAATTCTCATTATATTTATCAGGACCATACGATCGAAATGATGCGATTTTATCCCTTCATGCAGGACAAGGCGGAACAGAAGCTATGGACTGGACGCAGATGTTATATCGAATGTATCTTCGATATATAGAGCGAAAAGGATGGGAATCAGATGAAATCGACTATACGCCAGGCGATGAGGCAGGCATAAAAAGTATTACCCTGAGCGTTTCAGGATCTTTTGCGTACGGATTTCTTAAAGCGGAAGTGGGCGTACATCGATTAGTGCGACAATCTCCGTTTAATGCCGATAATTTACGCCAGACATCCTTTGCTATGGTGGAAGTGTTGCCTATTCTAGATGAAGGCGCAGATATTGAAATAAAAGATGAGGATCTGCAGTGGGATTTTTATAGAGCAGGGGGAAAAGGCGGTCAAAATGTAAACAAAGTATCTACAGCGGTCAGGCTGACGCATATACCGACCGGTATTATTGTTGCCAGTCAAGCGCAACGATATCAAGGACAAAATAGGGAATATGCCCTAAAGATTCTTCAATCAAAATTATGGACCATGCGTGAACAGGAAGCGAAAGATGCACAAAGCAAAATAAAAGGCGTCTATAAAACTCCAGGTTGGGGAAATCAGATTCGATCGTATGTGTTACACCCATATCATATGGTAAAAGATTTACGCACACAATTTGAAACGGGGAATACTGATCGGGTGCTTGACGGTGACATTGAAGATTTTATAGTCGCATACTTGAAAAAGTCATCGTAAACGGTAATAATGATGTAAAGGTATGGATAGTAAACGAAGTACACGCTTGCATCAAAGTGTCCAAAAAATACAACGTGAGGTATTGGACACAGAGCTCGTTCACTCAATTGATCCGGAAGCGGACTCTAAAGAGGAAAAGGAAGAAACTATGAAATTTAATTCACATATTATTATCGGCGTGTATGCGGTTATCGTAATATTAGGCGTGACGACAGGGTATTTTCTCTCAAAAAGCTCAATAGTCGGTAACACAGCGTCAACGTCGTCTTCAACTTTACCAAGTTCAGATAAGGCAGTCGGTAGTACTGACACAAAGACCTTTAAAGACTCTGCGACAGGAGTTATTGAGGCTGGTGGGTCAAGCGGAGAAGGCACTCATAAACTTATTCGAGATGGCGGACCTTCACAGACCGCATACTTGATGTCCTCAATCGTTGATCTTGATGAATTTGTCGGAAAAAAAGTTACCGTCTGGGGTCAGACGATGACCGCAAAAAAAGTGTCTTGGCTTATGGATGTCGGAAAAATAGAAACAATCAAGGAATGATTCGATTTGACCATGTTTCAAAACAGTATGCCGGGCACAGCGCCCTGTCTGATATAACCGTTGAAATTAAAGACGGAGAGTTTGTATTTTTGATTGGGCACTCTGGGGCAGGAAAGACCACATTACTTCGCTTATTGATTCATGAAATAATTCCTTCTCACGGATCACTTCATGTCGATTCTTGGAATGTTTCGTCTCTCCCTCGTTCTCAGATATACAAATTGCGACGGCATGTAGGGACAGTATTCCAGGATTTTAAACTTCTTATGGATCGAACAGTCTATGAAAACGTTTCGTTGGGTCTGGAGATTTTAGGAAAAAAACCATCAGAAATTTCTACACGAGTCATGGATGTTTTAGAATTAGTGAGACTTGAAGAAAGGCGAAATTATTTCCCACTCCAGTTGTCAGCTGGGGAGATGCAGAGAATTGCCATCGCCCGCGCTATAGTTGGCGGGCCATCCATACTTCTTGCGGATGAACCAACAGGCAACCTTGATCCTCAGACATCATGGGATATCTTGGATATTTTAAAAGAGATCCATAAAATCGGTACAACAATTGTTATGGCCACACACAACGAAACGATCGTAAATGACATGAAAAAAAGAACCATTACTCTCGATCAAGGTAAAATAATTCATGATGAGGAAAAGGGAAAATACCGAGCTATCCCTCGGGCGAAAGGAAAATAAACACATGCAAATACTGTCTAATGCGTGGAAACACATAAGGAGAAGCCCGTACCAGAGTATGGTTGCGATCATGACCATGTTTTTGACCATGCTTCTTGCTGGTGTATTTTTTCTCATAACCCTCGGATCATCATTTGTCCTTCAGTATTTTGAAGGCAAGCCTCAGATTTCTGTATTTTTCACCAATGCTGCAACGCCAGCAGATGCCGACGCATTGAAAAAAATTTTGCAGGATACCGGTAAAGTCGATTCTATGAAGTATGTGTCAAAGGAGGAGGCGCTTGTTATTTACAAAGAACAAAATAAAAATGACCCACTACTTTTGGAAATGGTCACAGCAGATAGCTTACCAGCATCACTTGAAGTTACAGCAAAAAATCCAGAATATTTGCATGAATTCGAACCGATTATTAAAGATACTAAGGGTGTCGAAGAAGTGGTGTTTCAAAAAGATGTCGTTGATACGCTACTCAAATGGACTAATGCAATTCGATTAGTTGGTATGGTTATGGTGGGATTATTTATTTTGAATTCTATCCTTATCATAATGACAGTGATAGGCATGAAAATCGCAATTAAAAAAGACGAAATTGAAATCCTTACGCTTATCGGAGCGTCTCCTTGGTATGTGCGGATGCCGTTTGTCGTTGAAGGTGGATTGTACGGACTTATCGGTGCAAGCATTTCTTCAGTAATTATTTCTGCTCTCGTTGTGTGGATTCGGCCAGTGTTGTTAAGTTTTATCGGCATGATACCGTATGTTCAGTTGGTGTTGGGCAGTGCTACTTCTACTGAATTTATCTTAGCTAATGTGGTGATGTTTTTTTCATTAACTTCTACAGGATTTCTGCTTGGATCGATAGGGAGTCTTGTCGCGCTTGGCCGGTATTTAAAATTATAATTTTTTCTCATGAAGAAAATCCGGAATGTACTACTCAGTGTGCTTGTCCTATTTCTTTGCATCTCTTCTGTCAATGCACAGGCCTCTACAGATGCGCAGAAACGCATAGATGAGCTACAACAAAAAGTTACGGAACTTCAAGGTCAAGAAAATAGTTTATCTAAACAAATAAATTTGATTTCTTCCCAGATTTCTTTAACGACGCTCAGGCTTTCGAGTATAAAAGACGCAATTTCTAAGCTCTCCATTGAAATCACAGAATTAAATAACGAAATAGATCGATTAGAAGCGCTTAAAACAAAACGCTTGGAACTAGTTCTTCATAGAATCCCAGAAACATATAAACGGTATCAGATTTCCAAATTTGGCGTGCTTCTTTTCAGTAAAGATGTTTCGGATTTTATGAGTAGGATAAAGTATCTATCACGTGTGCAAGATGAAAATACACTTTTATATAGACAGCTTCAAAATGTGCAGGACACGTATGGTGAACGCAAAGATCTTCGTGAAAAAAAGAAAATTCAACATGAAACACTCAAAATTCAATTTGAACAGCAATCATGGGAGCTGGATAGGCAAAAACGGGAAAAACAAATACTTTTAGACCAAACGAAAAATAGTGAACTGGTGTATCAAAAATTACTTGCACAGGCGCTTGCTGAAAAGACCGCTATTGAACAAGCACTTATGCAAGGGGTTTCGCTAGGACCAGTGAAACAAGGCGATCCAATCGCTCTAGTCGGTAATACTGGATTTCCAGGGTGTTCAACCGGAGCGCACTTACATTTTGAAGTGCGAAAGAATAACGCGTGGGTAAATCCAGCGGATTATTTGACATCAAAAAGCGTTATAGATGATCAAAACGGGGGGAATGCTACGATTGGACAAGGGAATTGGGTATGGCCATTGTCAGACAGCGTGCGAGTTACACAGTTTTTTGGAAAAACACCGTATTCATGGCGCTACGCATACTCAAATGGCATCCACACCGGGATAGATATGATCTCTACGGCGAGTACCGTTATCCGTGCTCCAAAAGACGGAACGCTCTACTCCTCGAGTCAAGCATGTGGATCAAGCAGTGTGATAAAGATAAAATATATAGAGCATGGAGATGGAATGGTTTCGTTATATTTGCATGTTCAGTAATGTTTAATTCAACGTGATCATGAGACTGTCTGTCTTATTCATGATTGGTAGTTGTCTGATACTTTCGGGTGCGTATGTTCCCAAGGTTATCGCTGTCTCTGTTTCTATATTGGAAGCATCAACGAGCGTAGATCAAAATCAAGAATCAGACATATCTCTTCGTTTCGACTGTGTTAATTGTTCAAGTGATTCCTATCTCCGGGCAGTATTTTATACCACTGGAAGTAGTAATTATTTCGGATACACTCTGGCAAGTGAAAACAATTGGGTAAATGCCCCTGGTGGATCATGCACGAAATATTTCCCGATAACATCAGGTATGCTAAAAGAAGGAAGTTGGAGCGGGATGCTTCGGATAAAGCCTGATAGTGAGAGTTCATATTTTAATGGTCCTGGTGAGTATCAATTTAAAATTGGGAGATATACATCCAGTTGTAGTTCTCCGACTTGGTCATCAGAAAAAACCATAGCGATCACCGGCCCGACGCATACCGCTACTCCAACAATTACACCAACAAATTCAATAACCCCTACAAATTCACACACACCTACGCACACTCCTTCTCCAATTGCTACTGTCACACCAAGTCCTACCACAACAGTAAACGTTACTCTGGTTCCGAAAAAAAGCCCCACACCAATAGAATATACAATAGATGATGACTCCATGGAAATTGGAACTCCATCTGGAGAAGTTAAAGGCGCATCTGATGAAGCTATGGATCCGCTGTTCACCACGGTGGCAACTCCATCTTCGCTCATCCAAACTAAATCGCTCGTTATCGCAACGCTGTTGATTGCCATGGGGTTTGGCCTATTATCAGGCGTTTATGCATGGATGATCCATGGGAGACTCCTGAAAATTGAAGAATAATCGTATAATAGGGTATGAAGAGAATATTTGCATGGTTGCCAGCTGTTTTATGGATGGGGATGATCTTTTTTTTATCATCTCGGGCAAAGGTGCTCGTTTCCGAAGAAGAGTCTATAAATTTTTTGATCTTCAAAACGTTACATGTTCTTGAATACGCAGTGCTTCACATATTGTTGTTTCGGGCAATTCATTTTGAAGATAGACGAAACATATTTCGTTCATTGTTTCTCTCGTTTGTTATCGCTGTCGTCTACGCTGCGACTGATGAAATACATCAAACAGTGGTTCCTACCCGAGACGGACGTCCTCGTGATGTTATAATTGATACCACAGGAGTAGTACTTTCATGGATAAGTATCAAACAATTATTTCCCATTCTTCCGAAGAAACTTCGCGCCTTGGGCAAGAAATGGCTTCTCGTGTCGTAGAGGATTGGAATCATAATACCTCAACAAATCCGCATATTTTTTGTTTATATGGGAATCTTGGCAGTGGGAAAACCACATTCGCACAGGGCTTTGCAAGGGGATTAGGGCTCACAATCAGGGTAGTATCTCCGACATTTTTAGTCTCTAAGCGCTATACCACCCCGATTGAAGGACATATGTTTTACCATATGGATATTTATCGGATGGAAAATGAATTAGAGTTACAGGGCATAGGCATTGGAGACATTTTTTCTGATCCTGATGCGTGTGTCGTTGTGGAATGGGCGGAAAAGCTTCAATCATTTCTTCCTCCCAGGAGAATTGATCTATCCTTTAGCGCAAATGACAGGAGTATTCATACAATAGAAATAAAACAATATGACTGAACATACATCAGATTCACACAAGCTCGCTAGAGCCATTGAAGTGCTGATAAATGGCGGTGTTGTCGTGTTCCCGACTGATACAGCATTTGGCATTGGGTGTCGCATAGACAGTGACACAAGCATAGAAAGATTATTCTCTATTCGTAGACGTCCTATTACTCAGCCTACACCGGTGCTCGTATCGAACATTGACATGGCACTTTCATACTTTGAGCATCCTTCAAAAATGGTTATTGATCTTATGCAAACATATTGGCCTGGGGCATTAACGATAATTTCTGGTTGTGATAACTCTCGTGTGAATGAGCTTGTGAGAGGTGGAGGAAATACCATTGGTCTTCGTCTGCCAAATCATCGAGATACACTTGCCATGATCGATCAAGTGGGAGTGCCGATCTTAGGTCCATCAGCAAATTTTCATGGATTGCCTACCCCCTATAAGTACGAAGATCTCGATCCTGAATTGGTGCAATTAGTCGACTATGTTTTACCCGGTGAATGCTCCATGAAGCAGGCATCTACGGTTGTTGATTGTTCTGGAGAGAAAATCTACATTAGAAGACAGGGAGGTGTTATCCTTCCAGAAGAGGTCGTACTATGAATATAGTATCAATAGATACATCACAGACTCTTTCAATAAAGGTCTCGCTAGATATTGAAGGACGAGTCTTTTCAAAGGATTCAAATTCTAAAACTCATAGATCTCAAATGACACTTCTATTAATCGAAGAACTACTTGCTGATCACCATATATCAATTCAAGATATTCATTCTATTCAAGTCAATCCTGGTCCTGGGTCGTTTACAGGTGTTCGGGTTGGTATTTCCGTGGCAAATTGTCTCGGGACGTTACTTCAGATTCCTGTGAATGGAAAACATAGCCTTGTCAAAGCTATATACTAAACGTACAATCAAAGGGATCTTAAAATATTTAAGGAGGTACCATGGCTGAAACTAAATCTACAGATACAAAAAAATCAACAAATCCATTGGTTTTTATAGGAATAGGTTGTCTCGTACTTCTCGTCGTTATTGGGGTTATTGCTTCTTTTGCCATGAAATTTTTCGCTGAAAAAATTGGAAAAGGAATTGTTCAAAATGTCATAGAGAGTAAAACCGGGGTGAAAACAAATATTCAGGATTTAGAAAAAGGAAAAATGACGTTTACCGATAGTAAAACAGGGACGTCTATAAATATCGGTTCTGATAAGATTCCAGATACTTTTCCAAAAGATTTTCCGATTTATGCAGGTATGAAATTGCTTAGTTCTATGTCAGGCACTGAAAAACAAAAAAATACAGGTTTCTGGCTGACATTCTCATCTCCGGATTCTTTTGAAAAAGTTTCAGCTTTCTATAAAACAGCGTTACCAAAAAATGGGTGGACAGAGGATGCTGCGTATACTGCTGGAAAAACGTCAACCGCAACAATAAACAAAGGCAAATATAGTGGAAGTCTTTCCATTACTCAAGAAGAAAATGCGAAAGAAACTAACGTTATCATTATGCTCGGCGATGACGCATCTTCAAAAGTCACAGAGGAGACACCTGTAGAATAGTCAAGCTATAGGGTATAGCATTTTTTTGTGAAAGTACGATATAGTAGATATATGCAGTTTTTTCACACCGTGCGTCATCTGTTTGTTCCGCACGCATCAAACAATCATAGATCAAAGATATTGCACTTAGATGCTCTCTTTGCCTATATCTTGTTTTTTGCCGTAATAAATTTTGGCTTTCAAGGTGGTCAAAAGGTATTGCCAGATGTCTTGGGGTACGCTACAGATATCAATGTAGAACAGCTTCTAGAACGTACGAACTCAGAACGGGTCGCATCTGGACTCAATCAGCTCACATTAAATTCAGTTCTCTCTGAAGCTGCGGCAAAGAAAGCTCAGGATATGTTCGCAAAAGGGTACTGGGCGCATAACAGCCCAACTGGCGCTACACCATGGGATTTTATCACCGCATCTGGATATAAGTATGTTGTTGCGGGTGAAAATCTCGCCAAAAATTTCTCCACGAGTCAGGCTGTTGTTACCGCATGGAAAGCATCTCCGACGCATTGGGCAAATATCATTAAACCAAGTTATAAAGAAATAGGGTTTGCTGTTGTAAATGGGAAACTGAATGGAGAAGAAACAACTCTGGTCGTCCAGATGTTTGGAACGTCAACCGACGCTATCGCTACGAAGCCCGAAACAAATAAAGAGCCAGTATTATTAGAAAAAGCACTTGCGGTAGATCAAGCCCCATCGATAGAGAATCCAGTAAGGACAGAATCTTTAACCTCTCAGCCCCCTCCTTCAAATATAGCAGGCTCTACTAATTCGTTTTCAAGCGTTTTAAAAACTCCAGCGATTAACATTCCCACACTATCCCGAGATATTGTTTTCGTGTTTGCTGGTGTGCTCATGGGGGTGTTGTTATTGGATGCATGGATAGTATCCAAAAAGAAGATTGTTCGAGTAGCTGGACACAATATCGCCCATTTCTTATTTTTGAGTGCTATAGTTATCTTGGCGGGGTCTATCGGCCGGGGGGCGCTTCTATGAAAAGAAACTTTATATTGAATTATGCTGTTTTAATCTTGATTCTTTCAGGTGGAATAGCGTCTTTTTATAGTGTACGGGGAAACCCGACGTCCGCGCTTCTCATTGGAATTGTTACCTCGGTTTCTTATGTTCTCTGGGGAATTATCCATCACGCAATCGATCACAGTCTTCATAAGAGGATTGTGGTAGAATATTTGCTTATAGGTGCAATAGCGATTGTACTTCTCTCTACAATTATTCGGTCTTAAAAGGAGGACTCTCTATGAAAGGTGTTATTTTAGCGGGTGGTATGGCCACAAGACTTCAGCCTCTTACTCTTGTGACAAATAAGCATTTATTGCCGATTTATGACAAGCCGATGATTTATTATCCGCTTGAAGCAATGAAAAAAGCGGGAGTTACTGAGGTGTTACTTTCGACTGCACCGGATCATGCAGGGCATTTTGCAAATTTATTAGGCGGGGGAGAGGATTTTAACCTAAAACTTTACTACGCAATTCAAAAAAATCCAAAAGGTGGCATAGCCCAAGCGATAGCACTTGCGGAAGAATTTGCACATGATGAGCCGATTCTCGTAATACTAGGAGATAATATCTTCAGCTTTGATCTAAGAGACGCGGTAAAAAAGATGAATGAATCTAGGCGTGGCGCCATGATATTTGGTGTAAACAGAGATACGGACTCAAAACAATATGGGGTTATCGAAATGGATTCAAACGGGAAAGTACTTTCTATAGAGGAAAAGCCAGAAAATCCGAAATCAGATATCGCCCAAACAGGGATTTATATGTACGACAGCAAAGTATTCGATTATATTCGAACATTGAAGCCTTCAGGGAGGCAGGAATTGGAAGTTACCGATTTGAATAATTGTTATCTGAAGGAAGGTACGCTGAGTTGTCAGGTGATCGATTGGTGGGTGGACGCAGGCACTTCATATGATGAATTATTATTTGCAAATAATGACGTAGCATCAAAAATTAAAAAGGGGGAATTATGATCGATGGAGTAAAAATAAAAGAATTAGTGCGACATCCCGATGAGCGAGGGTTTTTCGAAGAAATGATACGTAAGACTGATGAATTTTTTGCAGAAGGGTTTGCGCAGGTCTCCCATTCATTTATGTTGGAGGGAGTAGTTAAAGCATGGCATATTCATAAGACTCAAATTGATTGGTGGTATGTAGCGCAGGGTCTGGTAAAGGCGGTGGTATATGATGCTCGACCAAATTCACCGACGTACAAAGAATGTAATGAATTTTTATTGAATGTTCCAGAGGGTCCTAATTTAGTATTAAAAATTCCCTGTGGGGTTGCGCATGGTTTGAAAGTTATGAAAGGCCCAGCCGATCTTGTGTACGTGACAAGTGGAATCTATTCTAAAGATGAAGAGGGACGCATTCTCTATGATGATGCTGACATTGGGTACGATTGGGTAGATGGTATACCTATTACAAATAAAAACATCACATAATACATGAAACTTCTCATAACTGGAGGCGCTGGGTTTATCGGATCAAATTTCATTTTATATTGGATGAAGACTCATCCTGATGATTCTATTGTCAATGTAGATGCTCTTACGTATGCAGGAAATTTAGAAAATCTTATTGGAGTATCTGACAAAAAAAACTATCAATTTATCCATGCAAATATCACCGATAAAGATGCCATGGACCGAGCTATGGTCGGTGTAGACACAGTTGTTCATTTTGCTGCAGAAAGTCACGTAGATAGATCGATTGCAGAACCATCTCCATTTATTCAAACGAATGTCGTGGGCACTCAAGTACTACTAGATGCCGCAATGCGGCACTCTGTGAAGCGATTTCATCATGTATCAACTGATGAAGTGTTTGGCTCACTAAAACTTGGAAGTAGCTCGAAGTTTCGCGAAAATACTCCGTACGATCCTCGAAGTCCCTATTCAGCGAGCAAGGCGGCTTCTGATCATTTGGTCCGAGCATATTTCCACACGTATGGATTGCCAGTTACAATAACAAATTGCTCGAATAATTTTGGACCGTTTCATTTTCCTGAGAAACTTATTCCACTCGCGATTACAAATATCCTCGAAAACAAGAAAGTACCTGTCTATGGGGATGGAAAAAATGTACGCGATTGGCTATACGTTGAAGATCATTGTCGTGCAATCGATCTAATACTCGAAAAGGGAACAATAGGATATACCTATTGTGTAGGAGGCATGACGACGGATATAGATAATATTACCCTCATTAGAAAAATACTCACGTATATGAAAAAAGATGAATCGAGTATCTCTTTTGTAAACGATCGCCCTGGGCACGACCAGCGATATGCAATGGATTGGTCAAAAATTAATACAGAATTAGGCTGGAAGCCCGCGTATGACTTCGATACGTATCTTGCATCTACGATTGATTGGTATGTTGAGCACGAATCCTGGTGGAGGCATATAAAGAGCGGGGAGTATACTGCCTATTATAAAAAACAATACGGAGGTGTGAAATGAATATATTAGGGACTGGTTTGTCGGGGCTCGTTGGATCGCGAATTGTTGAAATGTTATCAGGTGAATATATATTCGAAAATTTAAGTTTGGAAACAGGGGTAGATATAACAAAAAAAGAAGATGTCGATAGGTATTTTTCAAGATCAGATGCCCCGTGGGTGTTCCATTTAGCGGCATACACCGATGTGCAAGGGGCTGAAAAAGAAAGAAGCCTCGGAACGGAAAGTGTTGCTTGGAAAGTAAATGTACTAGCTACGGAATATATCATTGAAAACTGCAGTAAATATCATAAAAAACTATTGTATATCGATACAGACTATGCGTTCGATGGAACTTCTGGTCCCTATGCAGAAGATGCAATAGCTCACCCACTTGGGTGGTATGCGACTACAAAAACAGAAGGAGCTTCTCGGATTCTGACTATGGGAGACCAGGGGTTGGTCATACGAATATCAAACCCATATCGGGCGCATCCTGTAGGGAAAAAAGACTTTGTTCATAAAATGCTTGAGAGATTACAACAAGGACTTGAGATTAAAGCGCCATCTGATCAGTTATTTGTCCCAACATTTATAGATGATTTAGCGCTTGCCATAGAGGCATTGGTTAAACAAAACGCCCACGGGGTATATCATGTCGTGAGCGATACGCCACTCTCTCCGTTTGATGCCGCTCTTTCAATTGCACAAGTTTTTTCTTGTGATGAAAAACTGGTGAGTAAAACAACGTTTTCAGAATTGTTTAAAGACCGAGCTCCAGCTCCTCAATACTCTGTGCTTACTCAAGGGAAAATTAAAGCATTAGGCATAGCTCCTGTATCGTTTCATGATGGTCTCTTGAAGCTCAAAGAGCAAGAGATATAGGCAGAAGTCGATAAATTATGATACTATAATGTTCTGGCGCGCGTAGAGAATATTATGCGTTAGTTTTTTTATTCTAATATGGTAATTACATTTGTTGGCCATGGATATGTTGGTCTTGTAACGGCAGCAGTATTTGCAGACTTGGGGAATACTGTGTGGGTCGTCGGAAGAACGAAAGAAAAAATCGAAAAGTTGAAGCTTGGAATTGCCCCTTTTTTCGAACCGGGACTTGCAGAGTTAGTAAAGCGAAATGTCGACGCAGGTCGATTGATTTTTACCTTGGATTATAAAGCAGCAGTTGAGCCATCTTCTGTCGTGTTTATCTGCGTTGGCACTCCTCCAAAACCTACAGGTGAAGCGGATCTAACAAACGTCTTTGAGGCCACTAAAAGTATCGCAACGGAACTTTCAGGATATAAGGTCATCGTTACAAAAAGCACCGTTCCTCCAGGTACAAATCAAAAGGTAGCTATGATGTTGACACAGTATAAGCAGGATTCCGCAAGTTTTGATATCGCATCAGTTCCTGAATTTTTGAGAGAGGGAACGGCCATAGATGACACGCTTCATCCAGATCGGGTTGTTATTGGTACGCTATCGGAAAAAGCCAGAGAATTGTTAACAGAGCTTCATAAACCTATCGGCGGAAAGTTAGTGCTGACTAACGTGGAAACAGCTGAGCTTATCAAATATTCAAGTAACTCACTTCTCTCTACAAAAATATCATTTGCGAACTCTATTGCTTTTATCGCTGAAAAAGTTGGAGCGGATGTTGAGCAGGTACTCGAAGGGGTAGGTTTAGATCGAAGACTTGGTAGAAGCTTTTTATATCCTGGTG
>CAYHHA010000011.1:13073-42563 GCA_964356315.1 uncultured Gammaproteobacteria bacterium | reverse complement strand
TCAAGATGTCACCCGTGAAATTTGCCACACTACATTATCCAGACTATTGTCTTCACGATTGGGGGGCTTGACACCCATGTTTCATGTTTCCTGTCCCTTGTCTCCAGTCTCTTCTAAGCCACTTCCAGCTTGCTAAGCTACTAAGCCACTATTTGCGGAACAATAAGGTATACGTAGTAAGGTGTAAGGAAAATGATGTCGTGCCTTTACTGCTTACCCCTTATCCCTTACTACTTACTCCATACCCCTAACTCAAAAAAACATGGTATACTACTCACTGGCCCCGGAACCATCCGAGGGCACTTTTCGCGTTTATAGCTTTTGTCATTGCGAGTCCGTTCAAACGGCGAAGCAATCTCTTATATACAATATATAAATAGATTGCCACGTCGTCCAAGTTGAGTCGGGACTCCTCGCAATGACATACGAATATTATGGATAAACTCATCATCAAAGGTGCTCGTCAGCATAATCTAAAAAATGTTTCACTCGAACTCCCAAAAAACAAATTGGTTGTGTTTACCGGAGTGTCTGGGTCGGGTAAATCATCCCTCGCGTTTGATACGATTTATGCCGAGGGGCAACGACGCTACGTCGAGTCATTATCCAGCTATGCCCGTCAATTTTTGGGCATTATGGATAAGCCAGATGTGGATAGTATAGAAGGGTTATCCCCATCCATTTCCATTGATCAAAAATCCACGTCCCATAACCCACGATCGACTGTCGGAACTGTGACAGAAATTTACGATTACCTCAGGCTTCTATTTGCTCGGATAGGTCATCCGCATTGCTCCGTGTGTGGTCGTGAGGTTAGCAGGCTCTCTCCTCAGCAAATTGTCGATCAGTTATTTGCCCTGGCACAGTCAGAGCTCAAAAGCGGAAAAAAGCAGGTTCGCATGATGATTCTTTCACCTGTTGTTCGGGACCGCAAAGGAGAATTTGTCCATTTGTTCGATAACATCAGATCAAAAGGATACCGCCAAGTTCGAGTCGATGGATATTTTTTCGGCACCGGAGAAGATATTTCGCTTATAAAAACAAACAAGCATTCAGTGGACGCGGTTATAGATCGCTTTACCTTCGATGCGACGCAGGTCAAAAAACCATCCGCCAAAGGAGACACGACCGATCCATATACGATTCTCAGGTCACGCATTGCAGACAGTGTCGAACAAGCGCTTACGCTTTCAGATGGTCTCGTCACGAGTGTCATCGTAAACGATGCAGGATTTATATTCCCAGAAAAACCAAAAGAACTTTCAGAGCATATATTTTCAGAAAAATTCGCCTGTCCGGTATGTAATATTTCTCTTCCAGAGATAGAGCCCCGCTCGTTTTCCTTTAACTCTCCCCACGGAGCATGCGAAGAGTGTAGCGGTATCGGGACCGTGTTGACCGTTGATGCCGAGCTGATTATTTCCCCAGAGCTTTCTATGACCGAAGGTGGTATTTTGCCGTTTGCCAGGACGTTTATGCATGACACGTGGTATTCCCGTGTGGTTATGAAAGTGGCAGAGGATAATGGGGTGAATCCTCGAGCACCGCTCAACAAAATGAATGCAAAGCAAAAACAAATTATGCTCTATGGCACCGGGGACAAAACCTATCGGGTAGAAGGCACAAACCGTTTTGGAGCAAAAACGACTATAGAAGAGCAATTCATCGGCATTGTCCCTGAACTCAAAAAACGATTATCCGAAACGGAATCTGAATTTGTCCGAGCGGAAATCGAAAAATACATGCGACGGGAAACCTGTCCATCATGTAATGGAAAACGATTGAAAAAGGACACGCTGACGGTAACGATTGATAAATTTTCTATCGCAGACGTTACAGATTTATCCATCACCGATGCAACAACCTGGATAAAAAGCCTTGCAATGGAGGGGGAGCGGGCGCTGACAAATTTTCAGGAACAGCAGGTCGCAAAGCCAATCATCAAAGAGATCACCGCCCGACTTACATTTTTGGAACGCGTCGGACTTGAGTATCTTTCACTCGGCAGAAGCGCTGCAACGCTCGCAGGCGGAGAGGCACAACGTATTCGTTTGGCTTCTCAAATCGGATCAGGATTATCTGGAGTTTTATATGTTTTGGATGAGCCGTCTATCGGACTTCATCCAAGAGACAATACCAAGCTTATCCAAACACTTCATGCACTCAGAGATCTAGGAAACACCGTTATTGTTGTCGAACATGATAAAGAGATGATGGAAAATGCCGATTATCTCGTAGACTTTGGTCCGGGAGCTGGTGAACACGGGGGAAGAGTTATTGCCGAGGGAACGCTTGCGGAAGTGCTTGCAAACAAAAATTCCATAACCGCGCCATACCTTACCGACAAGAAAAAGATACATAGGCCAACGGTATCCATGAAAAAAGGTGATGATGCTGGAAAAGTAACGATACGAGGTGCCCATGAAAATAATTTGAAACATATCGATGTTTCATTTCCTTTGGGCAAATTTATCTGTATCACAGGGGTTTCTGGATCTGGCAAATCGACGTTGATAGTCGAGACATTTTATCGGGCGCTTGCACAAAAAGTAAATCCATTGGTAAAAGATCGCCCTGGTTTGCACGACAGCCTAGAGAATGCTGAGAAGATCGATAAAACCATACTTATTGATCAGTCGCCCATTGGGCGAACACCACGCAGTAACCCTGCGACCTATACGGGTATATTTTCCCAAATACGTGAACTGTATGCGCTTACCTCTGAAGCACGACTTCGTGGATATAAGTCCGGGAGATTTTCCTTTAACGTGAAAGGCGGTAGATGTGAAGCATGTGAGGGAGAAGGGCAACGAAAGATTGAAATGCAATTTCTCTCTGATGTCTATGTGACGTGTGAAGTGTGTCGCGGAACTCGGTACAATGCAGAAACACTCGAAGTGCTCTACAGGGACAAAAACATCTCACAGGTATTGGATATGACGGTCGAAGAAGCGGTGTCTTTTTTTAGTCACCATCCATTGTTATCGGAAAAACTGGCGGTGATAAAGGAAGTTGGTCTCGCCTATATGCATTTAGGACAACCCGCGACGACTCTTTCTGGTGGGGAAGCACAACGGGTAAAGCTCGCCACAGAGCTCCATCGCAGACAAACAGGACACACGATGTACATACTCGATGAACCGACGACTGGGCTTCATTTTGCCGATCTGGAAAAGTTATTGCATGTGCTTCACAAGCTTACCGTTCTTGGAAATACGGTTGTTGTGATCGAGCACAATCTCGATATCATAAAAAACGCAGATTGGATTATCGACATGGGGCCAGAAGGTGGTGATGGTGGAGGTCGTGTCATAGCCACAGGGACACCAAAAGATATTGCAAACACGCCTGGATCGTCGACGGGACAATTCCTGAGAAAAATAATAGAATAAGGAATAAGGAATAAGGAATAAGGAATAACGAATGAGGAATAAGGACTAATAATTGAAACATGATCACGAAAAGATCTTTCTCTGCACACTCTACGCTTACTGCTTATTTTTTATCGTTTATTGTTTATTGTGTATTGTGTATTAATTATTGCGTATCCCTTGTCTCCTGTTTCTTGTCTCCAGTCTCTAGTCGCCAGTCTCCTGTGCTCCGTCGCTTGTTCTTTGTTTCTTATTGCTTACTGTTTATTGTTTACTGTCTTATCTCACCATCTCATGTTCTCGCCGTTGGCGAATTTACTGAAAATTACGACGTACAATACGCAGTTGCTCCCAGCGGAGTCACGATTGTGACGCAAAATGTCTCCCTTACGAATAAAAAAACAAATTTATATCCTCAAAAGTATTCGATTCTCATCGATTCAGTCCATATAAAAAATGTCATTGCCTACGACAATGGTGGCATTATAAAACCTCAAATAACACAAAAAGATAACCGTACAGAGATTGTGTTGCAATTTAATGAAAAGATTGTCGG
Source organism: uncultured Gammaproteobacteria bacterium (assembly GCA_964356315.1). GTDB lineage: Bacteria > Patescibacteriota > Microgenomatia > UBA10105 > UBA927 > CAYGFH01. The sequence continues at coordinate 38,636 of CAYHHA010000011.1, read as the reverse complement.
TATGGGCAAATCTCTAAAATTTTCCCTTCGATATGAAAATACGGATATCGCACAGAAAAATGGAGAAATCTGGGAGATAAATATCCCAGGAGTCGCCGATGGACCTGATCTTGAAAACTACTTCGTAAGCATCTCAGTGCCTCCCACCTTCGGAGCAAACGCATACATGTCTCCACCCCCTGCTGGTGGAAACAAATGGACAAAAGATCAAATGATTAGAGGTGGTGTAAGCGCTGCCTACGGCAATGTACAACAATTCGAATCCACGCTTTCCTACTATTTGGACAATCCTACCGTGACGACCAAAACAATGGAAATTGCACTTCCACCAGACACCGCCTATCAACAGATATCAATTCAATCCCTTGATCCAAAACCGAAAACAGTCGTGAAGGATATAGACGGAAATTGGCTTGCGCAGTACGATGTTTCTGCTCAATCCAATACTAGCATTTCGGCGAAGGTCAACATTAAAGTTTTTTTGCATCCAAATGATTCTTTTGTCACACAACCTGTGGATAGTTCTCTCTATACTGCGCCTGCGAAATATTGGGAAACCCAGGACCCGAAAATCATGGAATTAGCCTCTCAATATAAAACACCCAGAGAGATATATGAGTATGTAGTGCGAACGTTGTCCTATGACTATGGCAGAGTGAACAAATCTCCGATTCGAAAGGGGGCGGTCCAGGCGTTGTCGACACCAGAATCTGCTATCTGCATGGAGTTTACTGATGTATTTATCGCTCTCGCACGTGCCGCAGGAATTCCCGCTCGCGAGGCAGTTGGGTATGCCTACACCACAAATGCAAAACTTCGTCCGCTTTCTCTCTCTACCGATGTGCTCCATGCCTGGCCAGAGTATTATGATACAGAATCGAAAATATGGATTCCCGTCGATCCAACGTGGGCAGACACAACAGGTGGGGTAAACTATTTTGATAAATTGGATTTCAATCATATAGTGTTCTCGTATTATGGAAAATCAAGTGATTATCCCTATCCTGCAGGTTTTTATAAAAAAGCAGGAAGTACTACAAAAGATGTTTTTGTTCAGTTTACTCAAGGAAAGCAGGCAGAAAAAACTGGAAAACTCGCCATATCATATCTGTTTCCAAAGACCATCACCTCTGGTATCACTGGCTCGGGATCTGTGACCATAGAAAATATATCGGAAGTAGCCATCAGTGGCGTCACAGCGACTATCCAATCAGCTCCGGTTGATGTGTTTATCACGAAGCTAATTCCAGATCTGCCACCGTACGCAAACTATACTATTCCCATTAGTATGCACATTCCAAATTCTTTTACCAAAAACTTTGGGATGATTGTTACTACGGCTGGAGACGAATCGATGCGATTTGATTTTATCATCGTGCCATTTATTTATACATTTAGCGTTCCTATTATTGCCATTACCATCGTAGTAGTACTACTCGTGGGTTTGATGGTGTGGGAGAGGGTATGGAAACACTAAAAAAACAAGCGTTGAGTCTTCCTCATAGTCCTGGTGTGTATATATATAAAGATCTTGAGGGAAACGTTATTTACGTAGGAAAAGCAAAGGATCTCAAGAGACGAGTCACTCAATACTTCTCCCGAGACGATGCTGTTGGAGCGAAAACTCTCCAACTTGTTTCTCAGATCATTTCCATAGACACCATAAATACGCATAGTGAATTCGATGCATTAGTCTTGGAAGCTCAGCTTATCAGATCATATAATCCAAAATATAATGTTATCGCCAAAGATGATAAAAGCCCCATTTATCTCTCTCTTTCGTTTGATGAAGAATTGCCTCGGGTAGCGTGTGTGCGAAAAACGTCTGTTGTAGATATTCCGAAGCGTATCTATTATGGTCCATTTCAGTCCGCAGGGACGCTTCGAAAACTCATCCGTCAACTGCGTGTGATTATCCCTTTTTGTACGCAAAAACAACGCACGGGACGACCATGCTTTTATACACATCTAGGGCTTTGTACTCCATGTGCATCGGTTCTTTCCAAGATGGAGAGGGGACAAGAGCGGTCGCGACTCGTTGCCAAGTATCGGGCAAATATTAGACGGATTTCTTCGATTTTTAGTGGAAAGTCTCTCGATGTTCTGCACGACCTTGAAAATGAAATGAAATCCTATGCCCAGTCGGAGCAATTTGAATTAGCACAAGGAACCAAAAAAGCAGTATTGTTCATGCAATCAATGCTTCGGGCGCATTATGACCCTGCGTTATACGTACAATCAGACTCGTTCGTCGAATCCGTCTACGAAGAAGAGATGGCCGAATTGGTTGCTCGTCTTTCTCCCTTTTACCCGACACTTTCCACTATCTCACGCATAGAATGTATAGATATTTCAAATACCCAGGGTACGTATGCCACAGGGTCTCTGGTCCTGCTTGTTGACGGAAAACCAGACACGTCTGGGTATCGTCGGTTTAAAATTCAGACCCGTGACGCGCCAAACGATTTTGCTATGATTGCGGAAGTCCTGACAAGACGTCTGAAGCATGACGAATGGCAATTTCCAGATTTGATCGTGATAGATGGCGGAAAGGGCCAGGTCAGATCTGCAGTGACGGTTATGCATGCGTCTCGCGTTTCCATTCCCATTGTCGGTTTGGCAAAGCGTTTTGAAGAAATTATTATCCCAAAAGGCGATCAATTCGAGGTGTTGCGACTTGCGGTCTCAAGCAAAGCGCTCCATATGCTCGAGCGACTACGGGATGAATCTCATCGGTTTGCGCTTACCTATCACCGTGCACTTCGAAAAAAAGCATTCCTTGCTTCATGATATACGGTTCTCCCTAAGTTTGACCGATCGACTCGGTATTTGATACGATACGGGTGCGATGAAGCACATGATTCGGGTATTTCTATTTAACGTGTTTGCTCTCTGGCTTACCAGTGAATGGATTCCTGCGCTTGTCGCCCCAGGCGGGTGGCAGACAATTTTATTTGCAGGATTCACGCTTAGTATCCTTATGCTTATCGTTGTGCCACTTCTGAAAATATTATTTATTCCAATCAATATTATTACGTTCGGACTTTTGTCTTGGTGTATCAATGTGATTGTGATATATTTACTTACTGTCTTTGTTCCCGAGATTCAAGTGCGCGCATTTGTGTTCGAAGGAAGCACGTGGTCAGGATTTGTGATACCGAGGATGGATATTTCGTATTTTTGGGCACTTATTCTTACCTCGTTTAGTATCTCAACGATGACAGATATTTTGCATTACGTTACAGAAGATTGATAGGATAGCTACTATGACAAAACCAATTCCAAAAATAGTATGTATAGGTGGTGGGACGGGGACATTTGTCGTGCTTAAAGGTCTGAAGCATTTTCATAACCATCTCTGCGCAATTATCACCATGAGTGATTCGGGTGGGAGCAATAAGCGCCTCCGCGATGAGTTTGGCCTACTTCCGACATCTGATCTACGACAGTGTCTCGTTGCTCTTTCAGATGAAAATGGAGGCATTGGCGTGCTTCGAAAACTATTCATGTACCGCTTTGAAAAAGGAAACGGTATCTCGGGCATGACGTTTGGAAATCTATTTATGGCCGCTCTTTCAGATATATTAGGATCGCAAGAAGAAGCTATACGTCAGACCAGTAAAGTACTGAGGATTCAGGGAACGGTTATCCCCGTGTCATTCACGGATACAAATTTATTTGCTACATATGAAGATGGTCATGTTTTGGCAGAGGAACATTTGATAGATGAACCTCCGCACGATGGGAAAATGAAAATCACCGACGTGTACCTAAAGCCTAAAGCTATCGCAAATCCCGAAGCGATAGACTCACTATTGAAAGCTGACATGATTATCCTGGGACCAGGGGATCTGTTTACCAGTGTATTGCCAAATATTTTGGTAGACGGGATCGCTGAGGCAATCAGACGCTCGAAAGCGAAAAAAGTATATGTGGCAAATCTTATGACGAAGTATGGGCAGACGTATAATTTCACTGCGAAAGACCACGTACAAATGATAGAACGGTATGTGGGAATTCATCCTGATGCGGTGATCATAAATAATTCAAAGATTCCAAAAAAGGCAGTCGATTTTTATAAACAATCCCATGAACAGCAGGTTTTCGATGATATGGATGAGGTAAAACATTGCGAAATCGTCCGAGCTGACGTGGTGAGTCGACAATTTACCCAAAAATCAAAAACAGATACCTTGGTGCGTAGTCTCATACGACATGATAGTATGAAATTAGCATCGGTTATCATGGGTCTCTCATAATATATTTAATTTGAAAGGATATTTGTATGAAGCTTGCGTTATTGATCGTTCACATTATTGCTGCCGTTGCAGTTATCGGCCTTATACTTCTTCAAAATAGCAAAGGTGGACTCCAAAGTGGCATAGGGGGAGCGGATTACTACCGAAGCAAAAGAGGCGCGGAGCGGGTGGTATTTGTATCCACCATTGTGTTTAGTGTGATATTTTTCATCACATCAATTCTGAATCTGATTATCCATTGATAGAGCGCTATAGGAAATCAACACACGTAAATAGGATGCGTTATGACAACATTCAAGAAGTGGAGAATCTTCTATCTCGTTATTATCGAACTCGCACAAAAATACACCAAGGCACTGTTTGGGGGCTTTATTGCAGGTTTTTTGCTCTCCCTACTATTTTGGAAGATATATCCGATTGCAATTAAGCCATTATTTGCCCGAGTCGATCGTATCGGTGTCGTTGGGGAATTTTCTCCGAGTAATTTGCCACAATTCATCCAAAAAGAAATCAGCACTGGTCTTACCACTATTGCAGACGATGGTTCAGTATTGCCAGGACTCGCAGAAACCTGGGTGGCAACAGATAGCGGTAAAGTGTTTACCTTTTATTTGAAAGATACATTAGTGTGGCATACGGGAGAACCTGTTACTGCAAGTGATGTAAACTACAGCATAAAAGACGTTTCGATAGATATTCTTGATCCGAAATCTGTTCGTATAACGCTTCCCACTGCCTATAGCCCTTTTCCGTCTTTGCTGGCAAAGCCATTGTTTGAAAGTGGACTTCAAGGGATGGGCGCGTTTCGTGTTATTGGTATAAAACTCAATGGAGACAAAATCACGTATTTGAAGCTTTCTCCCGTTGATACCAAGTCGACACTTATCGATAAAGAATACCGGTTTTATGGCACCGAAGCCGCCGCGGTACTCGCATATAAAATGGGCGATATAGATGAATTATTTGATTTGTCTTCCTCCTATGATCTCAATGCATGGGGGAAAACAAAAGCAATAAAAACAACGGACTACAAGCGTATTGTATCTGTGTATATAAATGTGAATAATCCACAATTTCAGGACAAAAACTTTCGCCATGCACTCGCTCTGGCAATTCCAGAGCTTCCTGGTGAGCGGGCAATTTCACCGATCTCCAAAAAATCCTGGGCCTATACCGATAAAATCAAAAAGTACGATACCAACCTAGATCTGGCAAAAAAAACGCTCGGAACCAATAAAAGTTCCACGGAGTCAGGCGTCCTCACTCTCACGACCTTCGCTTCGTATGCAGATACAGCCCAGGCAATAGCAGATAGCTGGACCAGTATTGGCGTGGCTACTGTTGTAAAGGTAGTAAACACTGTTCCTTCTGACTATGAATTGCTCCTGAGTGGGCAAGATATTCCGCCGGATCCAGATCAATATCCATTTTGGCATTCCACACAAAAGCAAACGAATATCACAGGGTTTGGAAATGTAAAAATAGACAAACTTCTTGAAGATGGCAGACAGGTTATTGACGCAGAATCGCGTATCAAAATATACGCGGATTTCCAGCGAAGAATTGTCGAAGAAACACCGGTCATATTTTTATACTATCCCACCGTGTATTCTATATCGAGAATTCATTAAATCCCTCTACCCATTCGCTCATTCTTCGCGTATACTAAATATCTAAAGCTCCCAAAAATACAGATATGAGTACGAAAGTAAAACTTGGCATAGTAGTATCGATAGTACTGGTTATTGTGGCGGGATTTTTTTGGAGAAAACAAACGGTCCAGTCAAAAACGGCAAGCGCCGTGGAGCTTCATACCGCGTCAAGAATCAAGTTTATAAAATCGGTTTCTTCATCGGGGAAAACAAAAGCAGATCGTCAAGTCGATCTGAAATTTCAAACTTCCGGATTGTTAACATGGGTGGGTGTGAAAGAAGGCGATACAATTGCCAAAGGACAGGTGATTGCACAAATTGACAGTCGTGATGTACAAAAGGGTCTAGAAAAAGCACTTCGGGATTATTCAAACACAAGAAATGACTTCGAAGAAACGTGGAGAGTGACGTATAAAGGCCTTCAAAATCCCGACGGTGCACTCACTGACACGGTCAAACGGATACTTCAGAAAAACCAATGGAATCTGGAAAAATCAGTACTGGACGTCGAGCTCAAAAATATTTCATTAGAATATTCCCGCTTGGTCTCTCCGATCGCTGGTATTGTGACACGGATCGACACGCCAGTGGCTGGGGTAAACATTACGCCAGCTGGAGCAGTTTTTCAGGTTATAGATCCATCCAGTATTGTGTTTGAAGCCAAAATTGATGAGACCGATGTTGGTGATCTCGCTATCGGTCAAACTGCCGAGGTGGCTCTGGATGCGTTTTCCGGAAAAACGTTCACAGGAATTATAAAATCGATCTCTTATTCTGCAGAAACCTCAACAGGAGGTGCGACGGTATTTCCAGTCAAAATTCAAATTACTGCAGATTCCGCGCTTCGTGTAGGGTATAACGGAGATGTGACCATCGGCACAAAAGAGCTTCCAGACTCACTAGTCGTGCCACTTTCAGCAATCCGGGAAGATGGGAAAACAAAATATGTCTTCAAAAAAGTTGGAGATTCCTATACGAAATCCACCATTCAAACTACCATTTCCAACGAAGATGTCTCAGTTATCAGTTCAGGTCTGTCAGAAGGTGATCAGATTGTTATAAAGGGCTTTAGCAGTGTGACCACCAATTAAATCTCATGAGTACACCACGAGAGCTTCTTTCTATATCTCATGTCTCAAAAACGTATGTCATGGGCGATGAATCCTTTTGGGCACTCAAGGATGTGTCTCTACAGATTCGCGAGGGAGAGTATGTGGCCATTATGGGACCTTCAGGTAGTGGTAAATCAACACTTATGCATAGCATTGGATGTCTGGACCATCCATCAGAAGGTTCAATATCCATAGATGGTATAGATATTTCAACCATGCATGAAAAAGATCTGGCAAAAATCAGAAATATGAAAATTGGATTTGTATTTCAACAGTTTAATCTCCTGCGAAAAACTTCAGCAATTGCTAATGTTGAATTACCTCTTTTGTACGCTGGGATAAAAGTCGCCGAGAGACGGGCTCGAGCTGTGGAAATGCTTACCGAAGTGGGACTTGCCGGAAAGCTTCAAAATACTCCTTCACAACTCTCCGGAGGTCAGCAACAACGAGTCGCCATCGCCCGCGCGCTTATCACGAACCCCGCTATTCTTTTGGCCGACGAACCGACGGGAAATCTCGATAGTAAATCAGGGAGCGAGGTGCTTGCGCTGTTTGACACGTTACACGAAAAAGGAAAAACGATTATTTTAGTCACTCATGACGAAGCCGTGGCCACGCATGCAAAAAGAATTGTACGTATCGCAGATGGAGAGATTGTGAAAGATTATAAAAATCTAACAAAGAAATAGTTGTATATTATGGATATTTTTGAATTTTTACTGCTTGCTATTCGGGCGCTCCAAACAAATAAAGTCCGTGCGCTTTTAACCATGCTTGGTATTATTATCGGCGTGGCCTCGGTCATTCTTTTGGTGTCTATCGGTACAGGACTTCAGGAATATATTACCACGACATTTTCTTCACTTGGATCAAACATGATTTTTGTTATGCCGGGAAAAGTTGATTTAAAACGGGCAGGGGGAAGGCCAACCGTATCTGTAAGTAAATTCGAAATCGGAGATGTCGCAGATATTATGCGTCAAACAGATGCGGTCAAAATGGCGACGCCGGTTATCATGTCCAATGCCGTTATTTCCTATAAAGGAAATTCAACAAGCTTAGAGGTAAATGGTATATGGCCAGAGTTCATTACGATGAGAAACTTCACCATAGATAAAGGACAAACGGTGACGCAAGCGGACGTTGAGCGAACGCGCAAAATCATTGTGCTCGGTTCAAAACCTGCGACGGAATTATTTGGTGACGCAGATCCGATAAATAGCTTCGTAACGATTAATGATATTCGGTATCAGGTAAAAGGGGTAACGTTAGCAAAAGGTGGTGGAGGGGGCTTAGGGAGTGACGTAGATAATCAATCATTTATTCCGCTTACGACCGCTATGCGACAATTTGATCAGACACGTCCGTATATATTATTAGTAGAGGCGACCGACGCATCCACAGTTGCTCAGGCTACTGCCGATGTGAAACGGATTTTATTAAAACGACTGAAAGAAGATGAGTTTACGGTATTTGAACAGACAGAGTTATTAAATACCATTACCCAATTTCTCAGTGTTATCACTGTGGCGTTAGGTGGTATCGCTGCTATTTCATTACTCGTCGGTGGCATTGGTATTATGAATATTATGTTGGTGTCAGTGACCGAGCGCACTCGAGAGATCGGGCTTCGCAAAGCCGTAGGGGCGACACCGAGCGCAATTTTACTTCAGTTTCTTATCGAAGCGGTGATTTTGAGTCTGGTTGGAGGGGGGATTGGCATTGCTATAGGCATGCTTGGCTCACTCGCGCTTCGATCATTTATCCAAAGTTCAGTGACACCGTGGTCCATTCTTCTCGCATCTGGGTTTTCTGCAATGATTGGTATTATTTTCGGTGTGGCCCCTGCCATTCGCGCCTCTCGTCTGGATCCCATCGAGGCTCTTCGCTATGAGTAATCTTACCGTGTCATTCCCGCGAAAGCGGGAATCCATGTATTCAATTGGATACGATACAATAAAATAGATCCCCCTTTTCAGGGGATGACAAAATTTATAAAGCACTTCGCTATGAGTGATGAGTTTGATATAATACAGACATAGGGTTTACCCTGAGACCGTTCAAACGGCGAAGGGACGATTAGCTCAGCTGGTAGAGCGCTTCATTTACACTGAAGATGTCAGGGGTTCGAGTCCCTTATCGTCCACATTGACGTTTCTTGCCGAATCAATTCTTATTGGTGAGGGTAGAAATCGACAATGCCCATCAAAACTCACGTCATGAGCCATACTATGAATAATAAGTAGGCGTATACTAAGGAGTATCTATGGAAAGTATAGAAGAATCTCCAGTCCCTAATGATGCTCCAATAGTCAATCTTCCTATATCGATAGAGCATCCTTCAGCGCCTACTGCAACACAGCTGAACGCACAGCAAGAGCAAATTGAACCAATAAACAGTGGCGAAACGAATTCAAATGTCCCTTCACTACGGCCCGTTCATCAGCCCTATTTACCGAAATCGTTTTATGTCATTTGCCTGTGCATTATTGCCGTGGTGTTCTATATGACGAGAGATCAGCCACGAATGGCAGGTTCGACGTCTGAATCTTCATCGACGGCAACAATTTCTGTTTCACCCTCGACAAGCGCTGTTGCACCCTCTGTTGGAGCCGATTTACCAAAGACTGCAGATGGGTGGGTATACACGCATAGCAATGATTGTGGGGTGAGCGTTGCAGTTTTGCCAAAAAATCTTTCATCAGCTAACCAAAAAGATACTGGAATAGATCGGTATTGGAATTTCCCGAGGGGATCTGTGTATCCAAATATGTTATCGAAGATATTTGAAGTTGGACAGTCCTATCAAACAACAGCAGCTATGTATGTATCAGACACAGACGCGAGTGGAGAAATTCCTTCAGCGGTGGCGATAAGTTGTATACCAAATACCAATAACTATACCAATAAAACATTGCTCGATGCTATTTTTAAGAATATATCGGCGTATAACCTAAAGGGCAGTGGAGAGACGATGGAAGCGCTTACCTATAGGATTTCGTCGTACTATTTTCAAACGCACTGGAACGTGCCAACCGTAGATCTTACTGTTTCGGAATATTTTCCAAATCCAGGAGGAAAAGCAGTGACGAATACACAAAAATATACGATATTTGCGACACCAAAAATGCTGTATGAGGTTCGGATACTGGGAACAACAAAAGATACATTAGTTCAAGACACTGCAAAAAAGATTTTCGACTCCCTGGTGTTTGATACGCTGTAGTGAGGGCTTTGTAGCTTAGTAAACTGGTAGTAGCTTAGAAGGAAATGAGAGTTTAGAGCCTAGAAATTCCAAATAGCAAATTCCAATATCCAAACAAATTTCAATTCCAAATTCCTAATTCTTAAATCCTAAATCTTTACTTCTAAGCTACTTTCTCCCTATCACCCGCAACCCGCAACCCGCAACCCATGCCTCCTGTTTCTTGCTTCTTGTTTCCTGTCCCTTGCATCGAATAACCCGTAACCCGTACCTGTTTACTGCTTATTGTTTATTGTTCAGTTGAATAACCCGTATCTCGCAACCCGCAACCCTAAGCTACTTCCAGTTCTCTAAGCTACTAAGTCCAGTTGTTCTCTCCGTCTAAGCTACTCTCTTTCTAAGCTACTAAGCTACTTTCTCCCCCTCGCCTCCCGTATGATATGTTCCAAAAAATCTGCGTATGTCATCCCTGCGCTCATATACGAGGCGACGAGTCCATTTTCAGGATCATCATCGAGTCCGGGGTTAGAATTTGTTTCGATGATATATGGCATGTCCCCGCGAAGTCGCAAATCAAATCGACCATAATTGGTAAAACATAAATCTCGGTACGCTTTTATAGATATGTCACGAATTTTCTGAATTACTGCAGGGGACAGTTTTGCGATTTCCACATGATAGTTCACGAGCGATTGAGCCTCATTATGCCACCGGCTTTCGTAGGTGAGTATGCGAAGTTTTTGTTTTTCAGGGAAACAGTACTCGGCAATTGGAAGCATGGTAACAGATCCGTGATCATCTATGAGCGTCACTTGAAGTTCTCTCCCGTCTATGTATTCTTCGACGATTACTGGTTGATTGTATGTCGCACGTAGGTGAGCGATTTGCGCGCGGGCCTCTTTGGAATTTTTCGCAACTGCGTGTTCGTTTAGCCCAACACCACAGTGTTCATAGGCGAGTTTTATAAACAATGGGTAGCTCAATTTCGGATCAATCTTCTCTTTCCTAGATTCAAACAATTGCCATTTTGGCGTGGGGATTTTATACACATCAAATGCATTTTTCATTGTGATTTTATCTGCGGTCGTGAAATAGCTTTCAAAAATGCATCCGGTAAATGGAGTGTTGAGTTTCTTCAACTCCAAAAAAACATTTCCTACATGGTGAAGTTCCATGCCGGTATATTCCGCAAAGTTCACGATACAATCCGCCTGAATACTTCCTATGCGATCAACGGTTTGTACCGAGATAGGCAGAAGTGTGACGATGTGGTGTTTTGTCTCGAGGGCTTTTTTCGCCAAATGTGCCGCCATGACGGTGTCTTCCTCAGAGGCGCGGTTATCTGCTGTGACGGTATCTGACGGGACATTATAGATAATGGTTATGTTCATGCGAGCGTATTATATCGTTTTTTTTTGTCGATTTAACAGCGCTGTTTCATAGAGATTGCAGCAGTGTGGATCAACAGCGTCCTGCTTGGCATACCAGAGTTTGGGTTTGGTAACTCGTGGCACATATGGATACATTTTCCCAAATACTACTGTTGATTCCTTTTCAGTCATAACGCCCACGCCATATCCCGCAAGATATGGGGAAAGCAGTCCAGTAAACAGGTGAATATCAGGATTGCGTTCATACGTCTCTATATCGCCAGGTGCGCTATAAAACAATGATTCGATACGAGCAATAATTTCTTTAGATACAGGAAATTGTATCTGCTTTGCGATGTCCTGAAGTCTTTGTTCTCGATGGTGCATTTGCAATGCAGATTGAGCGGTCCAAATATCACCCTCCGCAGTATTTGTATATGCGTCAATGCGTCTATATGCCTCGGATCGAGGATAGTTCGCTTGGGCTATATATTCTCGTCCTTCATAGGTGGTCGGAGGAATTTCGGTATAGATGTCCCCCCCAATTTCAAAAGAAGTGATTTCTCTCGTGGTACCGTCTATCATATGCACGGCATATCCGTTCAATATATATATGTGCGCTTCACTCAGTTGTCGCAGAAACACCCGGATAGATGGTATATCTCCTAATAGCAACATCATAGAAACTACTGCATTTGCCCAGAGAGCCTGAGTACGGTATGGGGTATTTGGAGATATGGTGTCCACACACATGAATGTATTGGTGTTTGCATTAAAGCTCATTGCGGGACCGCCAAAACAGAGCTCAGGGTATCCAAAAAATGTATAGGCGAGCGATTTTATGGACATGGTAACAAGCGTATATGAATACAGCGATTCATCGCGTAAAGAGAGGGGGAGTGTAGGATTCCATTCTGGATGAAGTTCCAGCTTTTCGTAGAGCGCCATAAGCTGTTGATCTTCAAAATTTTCTTCGGTATGAAACAGCGCGATAGAGGAGTCTGAAAGATTTTTTACTATACAAGTCTGGCACCCGATTTGGATTTCTGCTTGCAATGCTACCGCATGTTCCCGAGCTATATCTGTGCCATCACAATACCCATAGAGCAGGTCGAGATATTCAGATAGAACATTTCTACCCGATAGAACAAATGCTGGGTCATTTCGAAGTTTTTCCACCGTTGAAATGAGCTCTAATCCTCGATTGGTTTTTACTATTTCAGGGCGTGGAAGTGTGTGTATATGGCGAGACACAAATTTTCCGTAGCTCCGTCCTGCTTCAAAGTACGATGACGTATGGGAAGAAAACAGTTGTTTTCCCGGCAGGAAATTACTCGGTTGGATATCTATCATACCTGACGGTCTATGCGTCTTTGAATATACGGTGAAAAATGCCCCTTATACCGCTCTTGCAGCTCTGGTCTCAAATAATCCGTAGGTGATAATGCTTTCCTGCAATGCAAGTCCATGCAATAACATTTTCCATCTTCCGAATAGAGCCATTCGGGATCCATATCCCAGGTCGCCGCATCAACGGTGATCTCCGTGCCGGAATCGATATCCCGTCTTGCAACTACGGTCACCTCATCGGTCAGCCATGCCGTAGGATCACAGGAATGATTCAGGTATTCATCCACAGTGTCAGAGGTATTCGTGACGGGCAAAACGATAAACACATCGCGGTCGATAGGAAACGCGGTCTGAAGTCTATAGCGTTGTTCATCTAAGTCTTTTTGCTTGACAACTTCCCCTCCAAATATCATAAGGACTTCTCCTTCTTTGATGGGAGCGGTGGTGATGATCCCTTTTCCACTAATGGCGGATTCTTTGACAATTAATCGTTCATCTATCCACGTTGTTGGGTTATAGTGTTTTTTCATACCAAATGATTCATGTATTCTAATCTGTAGAGTCATTGTTTACAATCAATGATTCAAAAATGTTTTGATATAATCGATGCGAGTAGTATAAACTATACATACGTTGGTATAGTTGTGATATTTCTATGAGGAAACTTATACTTCGAGTGAATACGGAAAGAAACCGCAGATGGAGCATCTTCTTAAGCGTTCTGCTTGCTGTAGTCGCAGGATATTTCGTTATCACTGTTTATGGTTCAAAAATATCATCACTTTTTCGCCCGAAGACATTATGCAAAGATTGCAACGTGCTACTGGTGACTATAGATTCCTGCGCCGCTCAAAGCATGCCTTGCTATGGATATGACAGGGAGACCACACCAAATTTTTGTAAATTTGCTTCAGATAATATATTTTTTACAAATGCGTTTGCGAATGCTCCTTGGACTTTACCAAGTCATGCATCAATATTTACAGGACTTCTTCCGACTCATCACAAGGTAAACAAAGAATATATTGATCCATTGTCGCCATCTATTCCGCTTCTTTCCGATGTATTTCATCAAAATGGATATGAAACAATTTTTTATATGCCAACTTATGATGAAATTCTATCCGATACAATCATTTATAACCGTGGCATGACAAAGATTATAGAGAATATGTACAAAGTAGATGATTCTATCGATGCTGCGCTTGCAGAGCTACAAACCAATATTCAAAAAGGAAAGAAAACATTTTTATCGCTGTATTCGAGTAAGTGTCACTATGAATATCTGTTAGGTTCAAATAAAAAAATGTTTACCACAGATTATATTCCTGAGGTTCCTTTAGATATGGAATTTAAAGATATTGTATTTGACGATGGGTTTTATCGACAACTACTCATAACATCGGCTCAAAATATGGTAAAGACAGAGTCCGCCGATCCAAATCTACATGATTTTTATGTGTACTCGTATGAATGGCTCGTTTCTTCAGGCTCATTTGAAAATGCGAAAAATTCGTATGCAGACTTTCGAAAAAATGTGAGATTTAATACTCAATTATTCAATAGTCAATATTTTGCCTATTACTTCGATGTGAAAGTAAATCCTTTAGATACAAGATTAATGACATACTTACGAGCTTTGTATGATGAAACGCTCCATGGGGTCGACAGAGGCTTGTTAGCAAAAATAGCCAAAGCATTTACAACCACTTCATTGAGGGACAACACGATACTCATTATCACAGCAGAACATGGAGAAGAATTTGGAGAGCATGGAGTATTCGGTCATACAGTCTTATACGACGGAAATCTAAAAGTCCCATTTATGATGCATATACCGGGTGTTAGTAAAATGGCCATTGAAGATGCTATTCAATCTGTAGATATCATGCCAACATTGTTGGATCTTGTCGGGATACATCATTCCTATACATTTGATGGGATGAGCCTATTGCCACTTTTTTCAGGAAAAAAACTGCCTAATCGCATGCTTATCGCTGAAAGTTATATGACCCCACAACTTACAAAAGTCTTACGGTACGATAATAAAAAAGTCTTTGTGAGTGTGACTGATGGCGTATACCCGTATAAATTTTATGATCTAGATTCGGATCCCAAAGAGCAACACGATCTCCTTCCACAGCGAGTAGGGGAGGCAAATGAAATTATCGAAACATATAAAAAAGAGTATGATATCAAATAGGCCCTCTATCGTCAGCTGAATTTTACAAGTCTTCCATACGGTGCTATATAATTACATTGTCACCCTCAATCTACTTTGTTATACTCAAGGAGGACTGAAAGTTCGCCAGTGTATATTTTGAGCATTTTAGATAGAAATATGTTTATAAAACTTTACCTCATCGCTCTCTCCGTATTTTTGGCAATCGATATGGCGTGGTTGACCGTGATAGCAAAGGGTTTTTACGGCAAACACCTTGGGTACTTGATGGCAAAAAATCCTAATCTACTAGCAGCGTTTATTTTTTACCTCATTTTTATCGCAGGATTAATTTTTTTCGTCATTGCTCCATCGCTGGACAAAAAATCATGGTCGCACGCGCTTCTAGTAGGAGCGTTCTTTGGGCTTGTTACCTATGCGACGTATGACCTTACGAATCTTGCAACAGTGAAAGACTGGCCGATTATCATAACTGTTGTGGATTTGCTTTGGGGTATGACGCTGTCTTCTACTGTTTCTATAATTACATACCTTATCGCAGTGGCCATAGTATTATGAACCCGCTCCTCCTGGTTGCTGTTTCCCTATTCGGGTATATGACGTCTTGGTTTGTCGTCTCCATTATTATAAAAAGAAACGATATCGCTGATGTTGCCTGGGGATTGGGTTTTGTGTTTGTAGCATGGCTATCTTTTTTTATCTCTGGGTTTTCTATTGGCGCGCTTTTGGTCAATATCTTGGTGACTATTTGGGGACTGCGACTTGGAGCGCATATTTACAAAAGAAATGCCGGAAAGGATGAAGATTCCCGCTATCTTGCATGGCGAAAAACCTGGAAGAATTTTTATGTACGAAGTTTTTTTCAGGTATATATGCTACAAGGAGTGTTTCTGTATCTTATTGCGCTTCCGGTTATACACATAAACCAATCCCAATCAGACGTATTGGGTGTACTGGAATTGGTAGGACTATGTATTTGGGGAATCGGTTTTTACTTTGAAGTCGTAGGAGACAAACAACTTAAGGAATTTATTGCAAACCCACTTCATAAAGGAAAACTCATGGACCGTGGGCTTTGGCAGTATTCCCGACATCCGAATTATTTTGGCGAGGTCACTTTGTGGTGGGGAATATTTGTTTTTGCTGTATCGCTTCCGTATGGGTTCTATACGATTGTTGGACCATTAACAATCACTCTTTTGATT
The DNA here is from genome assembly GCA_964356315.1 of uncultured Gammaproteobacteria bacterium. Lineage (GTDB taxonomy): Bacteria > Patescibacteriota > Microgenomatia > UBA10105 > UBA927 > CAYGFH01. The sequence continues at coordinate 22,301 of CAYHHA010000011.1, read as the reverse complement.
CTTTATGTTTCCGGTATTCCTCTTTTGGAGAAAAAATATGAAGGAAGACCAGATTGGGAAGCGTATACCCAAAAAACTAGTATGTTTTTCCCACTGCCACCGAAAATATAGGAATCCAAGACATGAGGCTTGTTGCATGCGCACTACCTGATAGAGTGATTATAGAGCGTTAGACTGCTTATATCTCCTTCGAAACCAACGCCTATATACGCTGAGGATGAATTAACCCCTTGCGCAGGCGATCCTGACACATGGGACGTTTCATCGAGCTGGTTATCGATAAAATATTTCACTGTGGTTGATTTTGCATCGTAGGAAACAATGATGTCGTGCCAGGCGCCATCATTTAATGATCTTTTTGCAATGGATCCTGAAAATGCTCCATTATTCATAATGCTGAAATGCAGTGTTCCCGTGGGTGACAGAAATAGTCCATAATTTCTCGAGTCCCCTTGGGGCTTATTGATGATCGTTGCGTATGGTTCAGATCCACCCGATGTTCGAAGTCTAGCAGTTATGGAAAACGAACCATCTATAGATACAGAACTAGATTGTGGGACCGTAAGATATCCCTTTTTGTTAAATTTCACGAATCGTTCCGCAGTATCAGCACTAAATACAGCGTCACCAACAAGGGATGCGTCATTGCCATAAAAAGAAGCGTCCAGTGTTTTTTGTCCAAGTATTTCACTCATGCGTAGATCAAGGAGTGGGTGTTTCGCGTAATCGATCTTTTTATTAAATCGGATTCGAATACGTTTTACGTTGCGATCGGGTCCACTACAATAATTTTCATTTATGCCACTACCACACGAAACATAGTAGAGCCAGGGGGAGCGGTCGGATTGTTCGAAATTTCTTGTTTGATCACCAGGTTGAAGGATGCTTCCATAGACATAGTACTTAGCAAATTCAGGGACATCAAGGAGAATATCAGAAGGGGACCAGGTGATCAGGTCTTCTGACACTCGCATACAGGGCTTTGATTGCCACTGGCACCCAAGGGAGATATATTTTTGTAAATAGGAATTATACGTCAAAGATAAGCTCCAACCGCTTGGCATCACAGGGGAACACGTGCTTCCCTCAATAGCAGGAGTGGTAAACCCTTTTCCATCCCAATATTTCCAGCTCTTTGCATCCAGAAGATTGTTGGTTCTCATCAAACACGTTCCAGCGCGTACAAATGGGCTCTCTCTGGTCGGAGACTGGCTAGTGACCAGTGCATAATAAAAACCAGAACGAAAGACGATATTACTTGGCTCCATGACACCATAATGATCCTTATTATCCGGTGCGTATTTTTGCACATCTACGGTAGATACGAGATGAGCCCCATTTTTTGCAAATTGAAAGTTCACCCCGTTGTCGTATGACACAGCGTGTGTGACACTGCCCCACCAGCATTTTAGATATTTCGTATCGTCTGTTATGGAACAGTTTCGATAGCTTCCATGTTTGGGATCATCATATCCATGAAATTCGTTGTGCACGAGTGCCATAATCGGCAACGAAGGGTTTGTTTCGACGATATAGGGTGACATGAGCCACGAATAATCTGCTGATTTGGTAATGTCTGGGATTAATGCCGATTTGAGTGGAGTTGATTGACAATCATGTGACACGTCCGAGAGGGTATTTCCTATTTTTCTCCTGTTAGTGGAGAAATTTGCGCCGTATACTTGAACTTTTCCTGTTTTATCTAAGAGCGCTCGGATCGGCATGTCCGGAAAATCATCGGGATCATTTGGGCAATGTTGGGTAGAATAGTCAAACACCGTCTCTACTTTTCCAAATTCCACGATCACGTCATCGTTAAATGAAGCCTTAGAGGTATTGCTAAACTGAAGAGACGAAGAATTCAAATATCTCGTACTCACCCCAATGACAATAGCAAGGACGACTAGGACGAAAAATGGATATGGTGAATTTCGCTTCATTACTATCAGTATAGTGCGGTATTTCCCGAATGTAAAACAAAGTGAGAAGTATCGTTCTAGCTAGTATTTTTTTACGGACACACTCATGTTTTTGACTATCATATCGCACCACTCGACAGACTGATCAGTCGCTGAACACGTGATGGTAAGGTCGTGATCATCCTTGAGCACAACACCGATATTCCTCATACATGCAGGATCTGAGGGAGAATTCTCGTTACAATTTTTTGGATTATCCTCATACCCTATGGTGTAGATAGACCCTACGGGTGGTTTGGCATACATAGCGACACTAGAAAAATCCTTATAGCTAATTCTGTAGATAGGGGAATCGGTTAGCGCGTTGTTGGTCAAGATTGTCTTATTTTTATTTTTTAGTGGGAATGATCCATTTCCTTCAAATGAAGGTGTGATCGTCAGTGTCGTTGCATTGTGTTTGATTTCTAATCCTTCATCCACCGCGCCCTGTGCGAGACCTGATGTATTTTGTATTTCTTTCAGATCCTTTTTCTTGATGGTACTGAGATCTCCTGCTTCCGTGGGAAATGTAAATGAATAATCAATTCTTCCGCCATCCGCTCCACCGCCCATAGAAGTTACTTTAAGTAGTTTTGTTGTAGTCTGCATTTTTTGTGGCGTGATGGTTTCTGGAGCGACCGTGTCTGACGGTATCGTGTTTGGCATGACAGTCTCAGGTAATGTGTTTGAGGGTGAAGGAGGTGTATTTGACGTAAAATATTTGTACCCAAAAAATAAACTCCCTGCTACTCCAATAATGGCAATAATTGACGTTATAATCATTGGTAGCTGGTTCGTTTGGGTTACAGGTTGAATCACCTGAGGATTGGCGTTTGGTTGAGAGGCTTGTGGAATAGTAGTTTCAATCGGTGTTGCTGTATTTGTGTTTGAAGATGCATCATCCATACCTCCTCCTAACTCAGACGTATAGTCTGATCGTAAGATATTTATATAGGTAACACAAGCGTGCGATTAAAAGGTTAAATATGTAGTGATTTATGCCAGGTGGGAAGCATGTACAATAAAAAACCAGTACATTTATCCCACTTTCACCAAAACATTCTGCGTCCAAGCTATAAAATTTCCCACAAACGGGCCTTCGACAGAGGCAAATATTGGTGCAATGTTCGCGAGCAATCGAGAACACCTCGTTTGAAATAATCTGTGAGATACGTAGGATGTATGTACTCAAAGCGGTTGCAAACCTGAAATATTGCAGTATACTCACACCATGAAGAAGTATCACTCTGTGCTTCCTGCACTCGTATTGGTATGTAGTGCTCTTTTGAGTTATCCGACTCGAATTTTCGCTGGCTTGCTTCCGCCCAGTGTTACCCCACAACAAAGTTATGCATCTATTCTCATCACCCAATACACGGTAAATGGAGAGAGCGTTGGCGATGCATACTCCCAAATAGCATTTTGGAATGTGGGACAACTGTCAGAAAATCCAGAATATGCAAAAGCCATATCATCGGGAGATTGCTCGAAATCTACTACACGCGGGTGTGGTGTAGGTGCCCCAGTGGAAGGCACTTTTTCCGGAGGACCCAATGGGGTCGCAAAAATTGGATCCTATGAATACAAACTTATAAACGGGGCCTACTTTGAGCTAATGCTAAACGGGAAAGTTTACAAATATACGGTAGATAATCCCGCAGTCTTTGCAAACTGGCCAGGAATGGAAAGCCTTAAACCTATCACCTACGATGCTACATCCCAATTCCTTGATCCGTGGAATGAAACATTCCCACCAGACACACATTTCGACGAAAATGAAGCCGTTATTAGCAAGTTGTACGGCGATGTTGATGTGTCAGATCCAGCAAACAAAAAAAACATCATCCAACAGGGAGTCACGAGCTTTAAAATACTTCTTAATGATATGCTTTTTGGAAGGCATCCAAAGACGGCACATACCGAAGGAGATACGCAAGTAGAGAATAGTGATTCTGATGTATCAAATAGATGGCAAACTCCCTTTAAAGGCGTGCGGTTGACCGATGGATATATGCTTCGAACAGGGAACGGTCGCGCCGTAGTAGAATTTGCGGATGGAACAAAATTTATACTTCGTGAACATAGCACCATATCATTTAATAAAAATGGGATATACCTCGACAATGGAAAATTTATGTTTATGTTCCGTAAATTAGGGAAAAAAATATATATCTATAGTAAAACAGCGATTTATACGATCACCGGTACACAGTTTGAAATGACCGTTACTCCAGATGGATCTACGCTTCAGGTGTATGAAGGTTCTGTTGTAGCGGGCAGTTTGGTAAGTAAAAAACTTACTTCGGTAAAAGCCGGAGAAGAGGTAACGGTGAGCAAAACAGAGCTGGGAAGTAAAACGACAGTGTCAGAAGAAACAAATAGGAATATGGATGCAATTGAAGCAGAGATTATAGACGCTCAACTCCAAAGATCAAAGGTATATAGCCTGTATATATTGGGAGGTCTCTCTGTTTTCTGTTTTGCAGTGATGTATTTCATGAAGGTCTTCTCTAAAAGACGTGTGTAATACGTTCTTATTGCATATCCACTGTATCGGTAGATTTTGGACGTGCAAACAATCCTCGATGTTGAGTAATAGTTGAAATCCATGTATATAAACGCCATGCTTGTTTTGCAGGACCTTCAAAAAGTGGTCTACTCGATACTCCCACAATAAGCCGATTATCAAATATAATCCGACCGTATCGTCCGATATGCAGTGCAAGATCAATATCTTCATGTACCTTTTGACCGTCATTGCAAACTTCATCTTTCACTTTTTGCCAAGTACGCTTTGTAATAATCATGTTCGAACCGAAAAGAGTCTCGTGACCAAGTAACAGTCGACTAATGTAAAAATACCCAAATTTTGATAGTAGATTACTTACAACGGTTCGAAGAAAACGATTATGCATAGCGTAAAAGTACTGTGGACCGGATACTCCGATAATACTTTTTTCTTCACTATCCATAATAGTATGAACAACTGCTACCCATTCTTTTGGAATACGGGTATCAGCATCTATTCGGGCAATTAATTCACCTTTCGCTCTGTTTAAACCCGTGTTCCTGGCGGGGATCATGCCCTGTAGAGATTCATTCATGACCGTAACAAAAGGATATCTTCGTGCAATTTCAACTGTGTTATCTGTCGAATTATTATCGACCACTATAACTTCATCGGGTAAAACAGTTTGAGATCTAATTGCATCGAGACAATAGCCTATGTACTCCTGTTCGTTAAACGTTGGAATAACTATGGATAGTTTCACTAAATGTTGAGTCATATATTAGTCAACAATACCATATACAAATCCATTTCGTGCAGAACGCTGAAAGTGATGCGCTTCGTTTTAGAACCTACCATATTCTGGTAAAAAACTTTGGAAAGTAGACACTATGTCTTCTTGTGCACCATCTTGAACGATGTTAGAACCTATCTGACATCCAAAAATGATCACGAAAAGTAATCTATCGTATTTAGCTCCTGCTCTTTAGCTTTACTACGTACGGTTACGTTACTAATTTAAGTCTTTAAAAATCAAGTGATAGTAAGGTAAAAGCTGGATGTTGGTGTTATCAACCTTTTCACTGCTTTCCTCATTACCGTTATTTACCATATAAGCGCTTGATGGTTTATACCTTGATATAAAACTGCGCATAGATCTGGGTATCTCTAATTTTGATGATTTTGTATATTTTACTTCGATAGGAATAACTTCCAACCCTTTTTCTAAAATAAAATCAACTTCGGCCTGATCTTTGGTTCGCCAAAAGTGAATTTGAGTTGGCGATAATTCTGTTTGACTTTTTAATATATTGAAAACAAGATTTTCAAATAAATGTCCACTAATTGATATGGGGATTTCTGGTAATCCAAACAGTCCCAGTAGCCAGTTACGTAAACCAATGTCTATAAAATAATAAATAGGCGCTTTAGTGACTTCACTTCTGGTATTTCTAAAAAAAGGTGTCACTTTCTTAATTAGGAATGTTTGCTCTAGATAGTACAAATACTGTTTAATCGTTTTGACATCGATCCCTATTGTCCCCGCCAATTCAGTTAAATTCACTAAACTGCCAATTTGTGAAGCCAATATTTTCAACAGGTTATTAAAAGCGTCAGTTTTTTCCAAGTGCAATAAATCATGGATATCGCGGTCAACATAACTTCTGTATATTTCTTGCATTTGATTTTGTTTTAACTCAGCAGTTTCAGCTAAGATTACTCTAGGGTAACCACCAAAAACCATGTATTCTGAGAGTAGTCTAGCTGTTTTTCCTTCTTCAATTTTGAAAAAATCAAGTAGTTTATCTTCGTATTGATAATTGGTCTTAAAATTGACAAATTCCTCGAAACTTACCGGATCAACCATGAAAAGTTGTTTTCTTCCAGCCATAGATTCAGAAATTTTAGCCTTAAGCTCAAGACTACCTGATCCGGATACTACAAATTTATAGGGAGTGTTCATGTCAAAAATACCCTTCAAAAAAAGTCCGGCATTTTCTTTTCGTTGGATTTCATCAATAAAAACAGTGGCTTTGTCGTTGCCAACTTGAAGCTCGATATAGGCTAGTAAATCGCCTTGCGAAGTAAATTTTTGCTTGTCTTCTTCGTTGTCCAGATTTAGCCAAATGGTTTTCTTACCCTGATCTTGAATCTGTTTTTGCAGTTCACTCATCAAATAAGTCTTCCCGACCTGACGAGGACCGGTAATTATCGTCATCTGGTCAGACAAAAGGTGTTCTTGGAGCTGAGACAGTATCTTTCTTTTGATCATACTACTATTTTAGTACCTATTTTCTAGTAGTCAAGTGGTCATTTTATCGTATAGATTGAAAATTGTCTGCCAGGCATAGAAATATTTTTTTATCTGATATTTTACTATCTCTTCTTGAGCGCATAAGTATCGTCAGTTTGAACACCGTTCGCACGATCATTTGATGGGAATAAATTAGACAATTAGCAATCAATTATTTAGACCAACAAACCTAAAAAAAATAATTATTAATGGCAAATTGTTGTTGTTCCAAAAATATCCTCTTTAAATGAAATAGATTATTTTGTTCGTAAAAAATGATCAGCGCCTTTTTATATTCCACCTCATCAACACTTCTATAAGAGAGTGGGAAATATCCATTGGCTAGTAAGACTGCGTTACTAATCATCCTGCTCGTTCGTTTATTTCCATCAGTAAATGGCTGAAGGTATGAAATAATGGCCAGAAAGATCAACGCCTTTTCCGGAACTATATTTGTCTCGTTTGCGTGGATGACGATTTTCTCCATCACTTCTTCAATTTGCCATTTATTATCAAGTGGCACATATTTTGTACCCGTAATGCCAACGCCTGATTCACGAATACCAGAGGTAATCTGCAAATCTTTGGTGAGTTCAGCATGAATTGACCGTATATCAGAAATAGTGATGTCTTTGAAGCTATCTCGTTTTTCTAGTATCGTATCAAAAGCGCTTTTATGATTTAAAATCATGATTGATTCACTTTTGTCGTGTCCTTTTGCCTCTTTTTTGTTCTTTATTAATTCTTCGGTTTCAAGCAACGAATAGGTATTACCTTCAATCTGAGATGATTTCCATGAAAGTTCAATAGTAAATCTTTCTAATTCCCGTTTGAGCAGTGTTTTGTCCAACGTATCAAATTTATCTTGTAGTTTCAATTTTCCTTTCTCAAAAACATCCAGATCGCTTTTTGAAAATAATTCGGACAAATTATCAATTACCGTAGCATTGAATTTTTGATATGTAACATTTCTTGCATCGGTTGTTTTTGAAAAATATTCTTCAATATCGACAGGAATAAGTAGCTCTTTACCTGCTTTAAGACTATATTTAACGTGTTTCCCACCACCATATTGTTGAATCCAGCCAAGATCAATAAGGTGATTTAAATCACGAATGATGGTGATGCGTGACCCCTTTTCATCAGCAATAGATGTTTCTAGTTCAGCTCTTGAGGAAGTTGGATTTGTAAACAAAAACGTAAGAATTTTTTGTTGGCGCGTGTTTACTTGCGTATCATTCATATGCTCCCATCGTATCATAATGATACGTAAAGTCAAGAATAAGCAACTAAATGTATACAAACAGAGAGACGAGACTTGAACCGCTCTTGAGGCTAGATATAGGAAAATGACGAAAGGAAATTGGGTTAATAACGCAAATAATTAACTATGTTGTAAATTAGTCAGTTATATCAATCAATTTGCACCTTTGATGACGGTGGTATCTCTTCTTGTGCAGACGAGAGGACTTGTTCAGGAGGCAGTTGACGATTTCGTTCAAACGAAGAGTCTTACTGCAACCTAATCCCGCGTTGCGGGAAACCTCCAATCTCTGATAAAGAAAGTGAGGGTATTTTTAACATTTAGTGCACTTAATGATGTGCAGCTTGAACACATTATACAAGAAATAGAAAGTTTTAGACAAAAATTTATCGTATGTTGAAATTGATATAGCTTTCGAGACTAAGCTGAATGTCCTTGTTGAGCTTGAAGTGCTTCAGTAATTTTTAAGTGAGCAAATTGAGCATATTCCAGATACATTTGAGCATCTTCTGTCTTAATCCCGTTTTCCACTAACGTTTGCTTGGGGTCTAGCCCATTTGCTGCACAATATCCCACAAGTGCTTCAAAATAAACTGCTGATCCTGCTCTTGCGACCGGCAGTGGTGTGTCTGCGACCTGTGAATAAAGAAATATACGCGCTGATCCCCCACGTCTTAGTTCCATTGCTTCATCTTCCCGGGCCAGAGCGATAAGTGTTGCATGCCTGAAATCAGAAACTACACGTTTCGGTTGAGTACTCGGAACGTAATCAAATTTTATTAGAAAAGCTTGAACCGATTCCTCGTACGATATTTTTCCTGTTTGTCCGATTTTTTCTGACATACTATTAGGCATTTTACCAAATTATTGCTTTTTGTATCAACTCGATAGATCTGAACGATATGTATAAATGTTCGATGACAAAATACGCGACATTCTGTATAATACAACTCAACCCTCTTTTTTAGAGTGTTTGTTGGTCTAAGAGTAGCTATTTAACAAGTACATAGCGCAGGTAAACCTGCCGAGATGGCCGAGTTAGTCAAGGCGCTTGTCTGAAAAACAAGTTATCTGGGTGCAATTCCTAGTCTCGGCACACGTGCAGTTCTGGGTGTCCCGCTTTGCGGGATTAAGCGACAGTAAGATATTTCGATATGAATCGAATTATCAACTGTCGACTCTAACAATTCCTAGTCTCGGCACA
>CAYHHA010000011.1:12624-12973 GCA_964356315.1 uncultured Gammaproteobacteria bacterium | reverse complement strand
TCGATATGAATCGAATTATCAACTGTCGACTCTAACAATTCCTAGTCTCGGCACATATATTTGTAAGAAATGCCAGTAATAGATAGAGCGAAATCGGCATAGATTACGTGTCGGTCGCGTTTGAAGCGGGTGTAGTTCATCGGTAGAACGTCTCCTAGCCAAGGAGAAGGTAGCGGGTCCAATTCCCGTCGCCCGCTCAAGAAAGTTAACTGTTCATTGTTCAATGGTGCACGTTCGTCTTCACAATTCTTCTGTGAACCATGAGCCATGAACTGTGAGCCATTAACTACTAAATTGCCGAGTGGTGTAATGCTTTATCTGACAGTAGGCGAAGAGATGAGCCGTACTG
>CAYHHA010000011.1:0-12524 GCA_964356315.1 uncultured Gammaproteobacteria bacterium | reverse complement strand
TAACACACAAGGCTGGCATGCAATAGGACTGAATGATTTGCCGAGTGGTGTAATGCTTTATCTGACAGTAGGCGAAGAGATGAGCCGTACTGTCAGTAAGTCCCGCAAAGCGGGAGTAACACACAAGGCTGGCATGCAATAGGACTGAATGATTTGCCGAGTGGTGTAATGGTAACACGCCTGACTTTGGATCAGCGCGACTCTAGGTTCGAATCCTAGCTCGGCAGCACTTCGACAAGCTCAGTGCTTTGCATTGAGATTGGTGAAGTTGTTGAGATATGGTGAGAACCGCCGGTTCGGGAATGAGGAGTATTATCGAAACAACGATTTCGATAATAAGCGGATCATTCATGAAGCCCGAAGGGTGAACATCATCCTAGCTCGGCAGCACTTCGACAAGCTCAGTGCGTTTTTTGATATATCTCGAGAGAGCGTTTAGCTTTTAGTGAACCTAAAGGATTTATAGCTCTGAATACCAAATCGAGGTATAATATGGAAAGTATTGCAGACGTGGCGGAATTCCTGCCTGCCGGCAGGCAGGGGTATACGGATTATGTATTACGTTTACGTAATTCAAAGTCTTAATACAGGTTCATTTTACAAGGGTTTAACAAAAAATGTTGAATCAAGATTAGCTGAACATAACAACGGGAAGACACAATCGAATCGATGCAATAGACCTTTCAGACTAATTCATGTAGAATTATGTTCTGATATTAAAGACGCTAGAAGACTCGAAAAGTATTTCAAATCAGGTTCGGGAAGAGAAGTAATTCAGGAAATCTATGCAGACGTGGCGGAATTGGTATACGCGTACGCTTGAGGTGCGTATCCCGCAAGGGGTGGAGGTTCAAGTCCTCTCGTCTGCACATTTTAGCCTCAAAAGATTTTAGAATGGAGTATCCGATGCGGGTACCATGTCTAATTGCATTAGATAGAGTCCTATTTGTCTATAATGATATAATTGCTTTATGAGCAAAGATGCTGTTAATGCGCTCCTATCAGAATTTTCTCCGACCGAAGATAAACTTTCTCGAAGTGTAATTCTTTCACTTCTTCGCACCCGTATCACAAGCGGTTTAGAAGCATCCGATCGAGGAGATGAAACAGAACCTTATTGGGACGAGATTAACAGAGATCTTGAATCGATTACAAAAGATCCTAGAGAAGCCTTCCGGTTTGCGGTTGAAACTCTATCTCTTATCCAACCATCTGATGATCCCGATCAGTTCCGTTCATGGCTCAAAGGTAACGCGCTAGTTATCCTTTCTACTCCCAACGTCCGTCCCTTTCTTGTAGAAGATTTAAATCAGGGTGATATATCGAAGTTGCATGAGCCACTTGAATCGATTTTGCGGTTTGATATTCCAGAATCTGTGAAAACAAACAACGATTTGTCCCAGTACCCTCAATGTTTTAATTTGGTGATGGGGATGTTGGTAGTTCGAAGTTTATCCAATGATATGCCTTCAGTTTCAGATTTACATGATAAGACAGAGCAACTGCTTGGCAACCAGCGGGTTCGAGACGTCATTAATCTTTTTCATGAAGTTACGGCGGATAGTGAAATTGTAGAACCACTGTATCAAGCTATTCAGTAGCATTGAATTGCTAATTCCGTTCAGCTACGCCAAGACGGTAGGTGAGCAACATTGCCTCCACAGCTCCCATTCCTTTATAATTGGTTCAAGCTGTGAAACATTTACTGCACAAGCTATTCATTTCTAAGTCTGTGTGCTGTGTATTGCATTTATTGGTGCAAAAAAAATTCCACCCAAATTTCGTTTTACGAAAAGTAAGCATACTCCGCTGGTGTTATAATCAAACACATGAACACGCCACCATATTCTCCCAGTATCACAAAAGGAAATTTTATTTTCATATCCGGTCACATCTACCTAAAGGATGGGAAGCTGATCGAAGGAACGATAGAAGATAAAACGCATCAAGTCATGGCAAATCTCAAAAATGTTTTGGAAAAAGCTGGTGGTACATTTGCCGATGTTGTAAAAACTACCATTTACACGACAGATATGTCCCTCTATGGGCGTATAAACGACGTGTATGGTGGTTATTTCTCAGAGCCGTTCCCAGCGCGGGAAACAGTGTGTGTGAGCGCGCTTCCCATGGGAGCTATACTCGAAATCAGCATGATTGCATATATGGTGTAAAATCGAGGTATCTCGATGAAAAACTATTATGCGAACAGGACTTAAAACAGCTTCTAGAAATGCCATTGATCGCGTCATTAACGCTGGAGTATCACCAGATATATTTCCAGACCAATCGATTGGACGCATGAAACTGAACGCTCGACTGCTGAGTGTGAAGCGAAATCTCGCGCCTTCAAATCACGAGTATAATTTGGGAGCCCTTTCTACACATCCTGACCCATATGTATCGAAAGTGTATGGATCATTCCTTGGAGACAATGTAAACCATCTCGGCACATGGTGCAAAACTCCCACAACGTATACTACCCAGCGCCTCGAATACGAAGTCATACAAAAAATGGCCTACCTCTATCATGCCAAAAAAGGCGAGACAGAAGGGTATATAACGAGCGGTGGCACGGAAGGAAATCTATTTTCTGTATGGACTGGCAGATCATATTTAGCTCAGTTTACCAAGGTTGAAAACATGGCAATGCTTCTTTCTAATCTCACTCATTATTCCATCTACAAAGCAGCAAATATTTGCAATATCTCCACACATACGGTCGCGCTAGATAGCGTGTCCTGGGGTATAAGCGCATCCGGTTTGAATACTTCGGTCAAGCGGTTATACAAAAAGGGGATCCGTGGCTTTTTGCTTCCTCTCACACTTGGTTACACGTCAACAGGCTCCAGTGACGATATCGCGTCACTCATACAGGCGGTTGAAGCGTTAGAAAAAAAATATACAGATATACGCTTTTATATTTGGATAGACGCGGCGCTAAACGGCCTTATCGAACCCTTTATACAACCTTCGTTCGCCCCTTTTGCATCTGGTCGCATCCAATCTATAGTTGTGGATTTTCACAAATTTGGCTTAGTACCATATTCGGCAGGGATCGTGCTGTATCGCACGGCGCTTCGGAAGTATATAGAAAAACCGATAGACTATTTAGACGCTCTAGACGTCACCATATCAGGCTCCAGATCAGGGGCACCCGCCGCCGCAATTTGGTCTGCGATCCATATGTTCGGAAAAAAAGGGTACCAGAATATGGTCGAATTGCAAAAGAAAAACAAGCAGTATTTTTTGAGCGAATTACAAAAACATTTTCCAAACGCAGAAGTCATCACTCACGAGCATAGCCTTTCCTGTGGTGTGATATTCCGATCATTGAAAAGAAACGCGTTACCCAGTAGCATTGAATCCAAGTACTGGTTGTATCCTGCCAAAACAGCCATACAGTTTTATCCAAACAGTACCAAACGGGAGCGTATATATAAATTCTTTTATCTGCCCCATATGAGAAAAAAGATCATAGCTGAATTTTTTTCTGACGTGACCCATGCGACATAATCATTCTCATTTGCTCTCTACCACCCTAAATTTTACGACAAGGGAGATCAAGACCCGCTATGCGGAATCGTTGTTTGGGTCGCTCTGGATTGTTATCTATCCGCTTACGTTTGCCCTTATCAGTGCTGGCATATTTTCCATAGCGTTTCGAGATACGATTGGGGTGACTCCCTATTTTCTTTTCGTCTTCGTTGGGTTTATGAGTTGGTTTTGGTTTAGTCAGACGGTGGTGTATGCCACCCGAAGTCTCATAGCAAACCGCGACCTTATCCTGAACAATAAATTCCCCACAGAATCCATTATCTTTAGCATCGTTCTTACTAACATCATCGATTATTCGGTAAATATCATTGTGCTTACGCTTCTTATGGCGCTCTTTCATCAGAAATTGAGCATGAGTAGTCTTTCTCTTTTCTTATTGATAAGCGTATGCCAATTAGTTTTTCAGACGGGGGTTTCGCTTGTGTCGGCAGTGTTGCATGTATTTTTCAGGGATTGGAGAAATATTCTCGATATTGTGCTTCAACTACTATTTTATTGTACGCCGATTGTCTATTCGCTCTCTATTGTTCCTACGTATTTTAGAACGATCATTGAACTGAGTCCCATGACACAGTTCGTCCTCGCCTATAGAATGGCGCTGTTTCAAGAATCCATTTCATTGCCTGGTATCTGGAATCTTATGGGCATTAGCACGGCTGTTTTTATACTTGGATACCTTCTGTACAAAAAAACCGAATACGCGTTTGCGGAACATATCTAATCTATGAAAAAAAATCCCACTATTGTGCTTGAAGATGTATCAAAGTCGTTTGCACTGAATCGTAAAAATAGTTTGAAGTGGCGACTGTCTCATATCGGTAGCAGTCAAAATAGACCTGTGGAGATTATCAAGAATGTATCCTTCGAGGTTCACAAGGGGGAAATAGTCGGACTCATTGGCCCCAATGGATCTGGCAAAAGCACCATTTTACGATTAATCGCAACCATATTTAGGCCTGATTCTGGCACTATTTCCACCAAAGGGACGATAGCTCCCGTCATAGAGCTTGGCTCAGGACTTCATCCAGAATTAACGGGGAAAGAAAATATTTTGTTATATGCCTCTATTTTGGGGATGTCAAAACAATTTATTTCTGATCATATGGATGAAATAGTCTCATTCTCCGAGCTTTCTGAATTTATCGATGTTCCCGTCAAAAAGTATTCCTCTGGTATGAAAACTCGTTTAGCATTTTCCGTGGCGATATTTTCCGAAGTAGATATCCTTCTATTTGATGAGGTATTTGCGGTAGGTGACGCGTCATTCAGAGATAAAAGTATTCGAAAATTACTCCAGATGAAATCCTCCAGGAGTATCCTTCTGACGTCGCATGACCTCGGACTTATGCTCAAGGTCTGTGACCGGATACTTATTTTAGACAATGGCGCTCTTGTAAACGAACAGAGCGAGGCAACTATAGCATTTATCGATCAGATGCCCGAGGGAAAGACCTTTATCGCAGAGGCATCGTCCAACAGTATGTATCCGCTCATCAAGACAGGGGACACTATTACTGCCAAGAAAGTACCATTTACCGCTATCAAACCAGACGATATTATTCTGTTTCACTTGCCAAATCTTCCACAGATTATCGTGCACCGAATCATAGATATTCTGTACGATCACAAAAAAAGAGTATGCATTACAAAAGGCGATAATGCCTACGGCATGGATTCATGGAAGATATCCAGTAGCGAGTATCTAGGAAAAGTTATAAAAATTGGAAACAAGTCCGTATAATGTACCAGAACATACTTTTATGCTAACTCGTATTTCTCAGAAACAATTTATCGAAAAGATAAAAAAACGCAAAACAGAGCGTGTAGGTATTATCAACACACTGGAAAAAACGCTTCTGAAACTCCGTGGGTATATCTTTAAACAACCGAAAAAAGGGTCCTCAGTTATTCTGCTGTTATCTGGGGGTCTGGATTCTGTTGTCGCGTGGGGCATCCTTATGGAAGAATATGGACTTTCTGTGTATCCTATTTCCTTTGATACGGCAGAAGCGCGTTCTGACAAAGAAAAAGCATCCATAGACTATTTTTCCACGTATTACGAAAAACGGTACCCTGCGCTCTTTCATACGCCACTGCGTGTAGCACTAGATCTCACTGCTATGACGCTTCCTATAGATACCGCTCTAGAGAAGTTGCATCCAGACGTGATTTTAGAAAATTTCGCAGGGAAAACAGAGCTTCAGCCCAAAATGAATGTGTCTCTCGGTGGGTTTATCATGCTTCCTTCGTATGCCAAGCTCTACGGCGAGTACCTCAACCTGACGCAAAACCTTCAGATCAGGAGTATCTTTTGTGCGGTGACGGCGAGCGATGGAGATGTGGTGCCGTATCAGGCGTTTACTGCGCTTCGCTCTACGATGCATAACTTGTGTATTACGACAGGGGACTATCGGTGGCAGTTTTCTTCAGTCTGTCTTGAAAAAGAAACGGGAATATATTTCGATAAATCCGATTTGGTCAAATGGGCGTGCCGTCATCATATCCCTCTAGAACATACATGGACATGCTATCATGCAAAACCGTTTCAATGCGGTGGATCAGATTGTCTGACCTGTATGGTACGCCAGAAAGCGTTCGCAAAAGCGGGTGTGGTAGATAAGACGGTATACCGATCACTGGCAGATCAACGTTTTTTGGGTCGCATACTCTATCCGTTTCGTCCAATCATTCGGGGTGTGAAGGGTCAACGAAATATAGTTGACAGCAAAATATAAAGCTGTTAGTCTAAATATATGAAGAAATACGAGGCTCCAAGAGATAAAAAGATCACGCTCAAAGTCGTGCTCGCAGAAACTCCATAGTTTGTCTTAAGATGAGGCGCTAAGGGTGCGTAGCAAAGCGATATGAATATCGAAGTAATAGCCCGCGCATAAACAAATAACTCTTATTCCCATGAAGTATACGAGAAACACCGCTATTTATACAAAAAAAATTAAAGAAAAGTGGTATATCCTCGAGAATGACAAAAAAACTATGAGGGAGTTAAACGACGTAGGGAGTTTTGTTTGGGAATTAGTGGCCAAGGCTCAGAGTTTAGATGTTTTAGTTTCAAAGGTCTGCAAAGAATATCAAGTAGATGAAGGTGTGGCCAAATCAGATATCGAAACATTCCTCACTGAATACAAGACTGCTGGGTTTATTATCACAATGTCCTAGCCCTCAATATGCTGTCGTATAGATTACAGATTGAAAACGATCTGAATTATATACGCAACTGCCACTACGCCAAGTAGTAAAAATATGACCCATCGGGGAAGTATTCGTCTTTTTTCGCTTTCTTTCAGAATTTCTTTTGGAAGATCGCCTTTGTTATACACAGAAACTTTCAGATTTGGTATATGACTATTTATTTTTTTACATTGTTCACAGGTCCATGTGCTCTGTTGTATGTTCAGTTGTTTGCTGTCCTCGGGATAACGAAATCCTGTTTTGCAAAATTCACACATGACTTCGAAGTTCTTTTTGTTGCATGAAGGGCATAGGGAGTAACAGTCCTGCAGTGTGACAAATATATAATATACCGCCCCACATCCGCAGTACACATCATACATATCAGATTTCTTTTCCAAATACGACTGAAAGTCGGGATTCATATCGCTATTATTGCCTATTTCCAACACCTGTGGCAACTAGGGATATAGATACATTTTTAGAAATTTGTATGGCATATCACACGCTCCTCAAGAAAAATATGTTACATTATAGGCTCGCCGATATGTGGAAAACCATGTGCGTACACTATGTCCAGAGTAGAATCGATTATTGCCCTCAGTTTGTTTCTTTCGTCCTGCGCTTCTCCAAGTGAATCCCATCCTGTCATAGTGCCCACAACGTTTCCATCAAGCGATGGAGCAGTACTACCAACTGTAGAGTTTACGCTAAGCACCGAAAAGCCGGAGGATATCTATACACCAGAAATAGATAAAAATGAAATCGTCTACCTCTCTAAAGATGATATTCGTCGACTCATGCATCTACAATCTTCCGGTTCTGAATATACGGTACCTTTTGCAGAACCACTTAACTCCTATATTCGCGGAGATACAACAGGAAAAAACACGTGTGGCCAAGCCTCTATGCTCACAATTTTAGATTTGATGATGTACGCAAAAACAAATACCACGAGCGCTCTTCAGATATCTTCATTTATGAATAAATACTTTATTCGAGATGGAGAATTAGCACCTGCCCATGACGGTAAAGGCATTGCGCTCAACAGAAACGGCACGATGTCGCCCTCTGCGGTTGCGAGCATTTTGGAACAACTGGGTACAGAAACAAATCTTTGGAGTACGAAGATTATTCTCGGAAACGAGAATTTTTCTGCACATGCGCCACTGGCCCATGCCGACACCGATGCATTTATCGCGCGCGCGCAAACAGAGGTTTTTAGCAAAGGAGGGGTACTCATAGGATTATTTGGTCGAAATACAGCGTGGGGTGGAACGTCAGATGAAAAACCTAATCCAAATTATGGTTCGTATGGATGGTCTCATTATGCAGCGATTACCGGCATGAGAAAAGGCACAGATGGTCGCGTGTATTTATCGATAATTGATTCACAAAATGGGTATGTAGGGGAAGTGGATCTAGATGCGTATGCAATTCCGTATTTTGGAGAAGAGGCCCTCGTGAGCGAATCAGGCACTGTTTGGCTCGAGAGCTTTTATAAAGGTACGTATGACGGTTTATATTGGGCGACTGCGATCATCCCAACCTCAACAGGATTGATAATTCCTTGATGCTCTATTCGGTTGCGCGATACATTGCGCGATTATTGCGTGATATAATACTCCTATGTTTACTCCACGCTATACCATCACAGACAAAATCAACAGTCAGCTCTCAGATATCGCTGAAATAAAATCGATGGTAGAGAGGTCACATCTCATCCCTGCAAGAGAGGGTTTTTTGCGGCGAGCAGCAGTTATCAAAATGGCTCATTCCTCAACGTCTATCGAGGGAAATATCCTCGACGAGTATCAGGTGGGACAACTGGTACAAAGAAAACCTGTCATCGCACCAAAAGATCAAATTGTAGAGGTTCAAAACTATCTGACAGCCCTCTCATCAATAGACAGTCTCTGTAGTACGAAAGATTCTTTTACGGATAAAGATATTTTATCTATACACAGACAGGTGGTAGATGGATTAGTGGATGCCAAAAAAGCAGGCTTTTTCCGAACCGGGAGCGTGTATATCGTAAATGTTCGTCCAGATGGACAGGAAGACGTGCAATATACACCGCCTCCGTTTAATCATGTCGATGAATTAATTGGTCAACTTCTAGAATGGGCACACAGCAGTCCAGATATACATCCTATTATTCGGGCGGGGATATTTCATTATCAATTTGAGACTATTCATCCTTTTTTTGACGGAAATGGCCGAACAGGGAGGCTGTTAACGCTCTTGCATCTCTATCAGTCAGGATGGGACTTTAGAAAAGTTCTGGTATTGGAGGATTATTATAATCAAAATAGAAAAAACTACTATACAAATTTACAAACAGGCGAAACGTACCGGAAACGAGAGGGTGTGGATCTTACGGCCTGGCTTGAATATTTTACGACGGGATTTTTAGAAGAAGCACGGCGAGTTAAAGACAGTATGGTAACCATGTCCGTCGTAAAAAGTGGGAGTGAAGGTAAAACAGTCCTAGATACAGATGAGCTGAAGATTATCGACTACGCACTTTCCATTGGTCGGATAACCAGCTCAGATGTCTGTGATATCCTTCATATTCCAAAGCGCACCGCTCAATTTAAGCTAAAAAAACTTGTAGAGAATCATATTTTGAAGCAATTTGAATCGGGTCCTAAGTCCTATTACGAAGTAAAAATGGTGTAGAGGTTTAACCCGTAACCCGTAACTGTTTACTGCTTATTGTTTACTGTCCAGTTGAATAACCCGCACCTGTTTTCTGCTATTGTTTATTGTCCAGTGAATAACTCGTAACCCGCAACCCTGTTCCTGTTTACTGCTTATTGTTTATTGTCCAGTTGAATAACTCGCAACCCGTAACCCGCAACCCGTAACCCTGTACCTGTTTACTGCTTATTGTTTATTGTCCAGTTGAATAACCCTCAACCCGCAACCCGTAACTCGTAACCCTTACTCACACACAAACTTATGTACATGCCACGAGGTTTTTTCAAAGCACGCTCCAGTTGGCTTAAACTTAAATAGCCTATCTTTATCTCCTGTATAGATATAGAGAGGCTTTGGAAGCTTCGATAACAGTTGCTGTTCCACAATCGGATCTCCACTCATCCAAAACTGGTTCCACTCATCGTTGGTCCAGTACACATCATATTCTCCGAATCCAGGAGTGATCGGCTTTCGCAGTGAATACCCATAGACCCATGGGGTATACTCATTGTCTGCAACGAGGATATACGACTCAGGTTCGGTCGTCCGAAGCATTTGGATCTCCCGATACTCGTCCGTTAATATAAGTGCTCCGGAATTGGTTTTTACATACCAGATATTCATACCGATGAGGATGACAAACACAGAAATCTGGATTTTTTTGGACATTCGAGAGAGAACGGGTGCCGCCAAGAGGATCAGAAAGATATCCAAAAACGGGATAAACCTGCGAGACAAAAACATGCCCAGACTCGAAAGAACGCTTGCAATCAACATGACTCCAATTTCCGGATACGTCTCAAATTTTTCCTTCCACATGGTAAATACTGCCAGTGGGATATACGGCGCCATATACAAGAGCGCTTCTGAAAAGTTAAAAAATGTTCCCGATTCCGCAGAGGGAATTAGCCCTTTGATAAATCCAGGTAAAAATGGAGCAAGTGTCGTTTGGAAATTCGGCAGATAGTACGCCATAAAGGCCATGAGGGTCAGGCCAATCGATACCGCATGATACCGAGATGCCTTCTTTTGAAAGAGTGGCACGATAAGCAGTAGCCCAAGGAATATCGATGTTGGTTGATGCATGAGGATGATGGCGGGCGCGATAATCCAAGCGATTTTCGACTGTTTTCTATAAAGCGGGATCAGGATGACCAGAAGGGCGAGGGCAAAAATATTTTTCAAATAGTAGTACCAGTAGAGTCTATACTGCACGATCGATAAGGTCATAAGCCCAAGCGCTACAATTGCTGTTTTTTTGTCATAGAGCATCTTTGCGCTGTAATACACGCTGATAAATAATGTCATGGAGGCTAGGAGAATGAGTGGGATCAACATCTGCTCAGGTGCCACAAACGGCGTTGCCATACGCACGAGAAACGGCACGAGGGGCGGATACACGGTTAGAAGCCAATCAGGCAGTGCTGTATAGGCCAACGGCGACACATGCGAGTACTGACGGAACAGATAGAGGTACAATCCAGGATCATACCCAACAGGCACGGGGGAAAAGAAATACGGATATAATCGAATCAAAAAATAATAGATAAAAATCAATGCGATCATAGTGTTTCAGGTACGAGTATTACGACGATGGTGTCATCGGTTGCGCCAATCAGTGGCCCAGTTTGGATGGTGCTAAATACTGGTTTAAGCGCCTGTGCCGCCTGATCTCCAGCTCCTACTTCAGATTCTCGAAATAGCACGGTTGTGTTTGGGATATCTGCAGGAAATGGATCGGTAGGAGATGGGGTAGTATTCACAAATCCTTTTGAAGCAAGCATCTGTTTGTATTTCTCTATATCTGTGCCTCCCGTCCGATTGACGAGTATGACGGTATTTGGTTTGTCATTCGCGTGCATGGCAATCTCTGCTGTTTTCTTCTCACGAATTTTTGCATATCGCATGTTGTCAAATTGCAATCCCATCAAAAGGGGGATGATCCACAACACATAGTACACCGCACTTGCCGACACCCGTGGCATGGTAAGTGTTGGAAATGTAATTCTAGGCACTTTCACTCTCACCGTAGGTAATGTTATGTTTGGTACTGTAATCTTCGGCCATGTTACTAGTCTCTTGTCCCCAGTCTCTAGTTCCTTGTCCCTACTTTCTAAGCTACTACCAACTAAGCCACTAAGCCCACTTGCTCCCATGCTTCCTGTCCCGTGTCCCATGTCTTTGTTTTCCAAGCTACTTCCAGTTTGCGAAGCTACTACGCTTGCTTGTCCAGCAGTCTCTAAGCTACTACCAACTAAGCTACTAAGCTCGCTTGTTCCCAGGTTTCTGCTTTCTAAGCCGCTAACCGCAAAGCTACTAAGCCCACTCGCACCCATCTCCCATGTCTCCTGCAACTCTCTCATTCGTCTCTCATCTTTGTTTTCTAAGCTACTACCAACTAAGCTACTAAGCTCACTTGCTCCCATGTTTCTTACTTCTTGTCCCATGTCCGGTGTTTCTTGTTTCTTGTCCCATGTCTCGTTCTCTATAGTTTCCTCCGGGAAAAACAACATCATCGCCGATACCATGGCGATAAATACACTGCTTCCCACGGCTACCCAAAGTCGGATAGCTCCTAGATCGGCAAGCTTCGTATAGATGATGATAAACGTCAGGATGCTAGCAGAAGCGAGCATGATGTATTCTTTCGTTCCATGCGTTACTTCGGTAGATTTCTCTTTGATCGGAGTAGGGAAAAAGCTAGTAGCAATGCCGAGAATAAATAGGGGAATGAGGAGGATATTGAGATCAAATGCATTCGATACAAATCCGGTAAATAGGTTTTCGAGCAAAAAACAGACGAGGTAAAGAATCAGGGTATACGTAAACCCCTCATGCACATGTTTTCCTATTGTCACAGTGTTCTCTTGCATAGGCCATATTCAGTATTTTGTATTCAGAATCGTGTATTCCGTATACTGTATACCGTATACAAAATACTAATTTCTAAGCCACTAAGCTCACTTACTCCCTCCGTCTAAGCTACTTCCAGTTCGCAAAGCTACTACACCCACTTGTTTCCGCCGTCTAAGCCACTCTCTTCCTAAGCTACGAAGCTACTATTTGCCCAACCTCGG
>CAYHHA010000010.1:44227-46174 GCA_964356315.1 uncultured Gammaproteobacteria bacterium | reverse complement strand
AAGTAGTTTCAAAAGTTTTGCTAAATTCCTGATGTGTCTAGCCCTGCCTGCCGGCAGGCAGGTATTTCACACCGGGTGTGTGTAATCCCTTCGTATTACCATTTGTAATGAGTTTCAACATATATCAATATGTATACCATTGAGATCCTGGGGATACATGCGCTTGACAAATTTGCAAATTATTGATAATATGAACTGGAAGTCCTGAAAAACGTGACTTCCAGTAGAAATATATGGATCCAGATCTTATAACTCAGCTTTACAATCGTCCAGAAACGGTATTTTCTTTTGATGAAATTGCCCAGTTGAAGCCTGACGTAAACCCGAAAAATCTTCGCAACCGATTGTATCGCTCAGTTGTATCAGGAAAATTAAAACGGCTTCATAGGGGTGTGTATGCAAAAGAATCATATAATCCGCTAGAACTTGCGACAAAAATATACACCCCTTCATATATTAGTCTCGAGACAGTCCTAGTAGCACATGGCGTTGTGTTCCAGCATTATGAAACAGTATTTGCAGTATCATATCTGACTCGTGAGATTACAGTGGACAATGTAACTGTTTCGCTTCGTAAGATGCATGATTCAATACTCATAAACACTATCGGAGTTGAAAGAAAAACTGGATATTACATTGCGACACGAGAGAGGGCGTTTCTGGATGCAGTGTATATGTATAAAAATTATCATTTTGATAATCTCGGCGGAATTGATTGGGAAAAGGTAGAAGAGTATAAAAACATATATACAAATGCGGCATTCAGCAAACGAGTCAACGATTATTACAAAGATTACAAAAATGAATATGGTAAACATTGATCTTCATAGAACTATATTTATAAAGCTATTGCGAGAGATCTATTCGGATCCAGAGCTACGTACTATCTTAGGATTTAAAGGTGGAACCGCCGCGTTCTTATTTTATGGACTTCCACGATTTTCTGTTGATTTGGATTTTGATTTATTGGATCTCGATAAAAAAGAACTCGTATTTGAAAAGCTGGGAGCATTACTCCACCAGTATGGAGCTCTTTCGGAGGAAATCGAAAAGCAGTATACACTGTTCTATCTGCTTTCGTATCAAAAGGGGGAACGCAATCTCAAAGTTGAGGTTTCAAAAAGATCAGACGGTCGTTCTTCATATAGTCCGAAAAATTATCTCGGGATTTCCATGCTTGTCATGAACGAGCCAGAGATGGCTGCCGGAAAACTATCTGCATTATTGACACGCAACAAGTTTGCCGCTCGGGATATGTTTGATCTATGGTATTTTTTGAAAAATAATTGGCAGATAGATGAAGGCGTTGTTCAAACTAAAACTGGACTGGATCTTGCTCATGCGTTCGCAAAAGCACAGAAGAATATTGCTGTTGTGAAAAAATCCGAACTCCTTTCTGGGTTGGGAGATTTATTGGATATAAAACAGCGCGATTGGGTGCGGGAGAAACTAAGTGACGAGCTTCTATTCTTGCTCCGGTTATATGAAGATAATCTTCTGAAGAGTCTGAAGTAACTGAAGAGTTATCTGGGATACACGTGTGGATTCGGTATTTGACTTCAATGATATAAATGATATGCTCGCGTGTTCTTTCTGACTGTATACTGCAAAAACTCAGGTTTGCAATTGAGTTTTCGAATATAGACCCATCTAATCAGATTTTTCGCTTAAGAAAGCTGCAAATCTGAGTAAGTTAGATATAGAAAGTAATCGAACGTTTTCAGGGTAGGAGTATATACCGAGGCTACAAGATATATGTTATCTGTGACATCCCCGCCTTCTCCCTCTAAGTGGGGATTCTGCCCGCTTCGCCGGAGCTTCAGCGAGGCGAGCGAGGTGAACCCTCCTTCGTCCTTCTATTGCGAAACTTCGGCGAGGTAAACCCTCCTTCGTCCTTCTATTGCGAAACTTCGGCGAGGTAAACCCTCCTTCGTCCTTCTATTGCGA
>CAYHHA010000010.1:35098-44127 GCA_964356315.1 uncultured Gammaproteobacteria bacterium | reverse complement strand
TCCTTCTATTGCGAAACTTCGGCGAGGTAAACCCTCCTTCGTCCTTCTATTGCGAGACTTCGGCGAGGTAAACCCTCCTTCGTCCTTCTATTGCGAGACTTCGGCGAGGTGAACCCACAGAACTAAGGCTGAAGAGATGCTATTTTTTGTTGAATTTTTTGGAAAAATAGTACACCTGATATCGTGAGTACTATTCCGTAAAAAATAGGATAAAAATTGTGTGAAACTGCGAATGTGGGTAAAAGTGCCGTAAAATAATAATTTATCCATCGCAGTAGGGTAAACCAAAGTGCAAAACAGAGAAACGCAATTCCATCTGGAAGTTTATTTTTTACTATTTTTATCGCAATAATACTCCCAATAATTGCAGTAATAGCTTCGTATATTTGTGTCGGATGAACGGGGTGAACAGAAAACAGACTAGCTTCATTCCCAATAAGTTGATATTTATGAACCTGACTGAGCATCGGATATGTAATTCCCCATGGGAGATTCGTAATTTCACCAAAGCAACATCCATTTAGAAGGCATCCAATTCTGACGATCGCAATCCCGATTCCTGTAAATGGCGTTATACTATCAGCAAATTTCCATGTATTGATTTTTAGAATTTTACTTAGGATAATTCCTGTAAAAGCAGAGAGAATAATGCCTCCAAATAGAGAAAATCGCGTTGTGTCAAATGAGTACATGAATGATGGGTTTTTCAGATATGTAGGAAGATTCAGATAAATGTGAAGCATTCGTGCACCGATAAACGTTGCTCCAAGCATGCCGAACAATATACCTATCGATGCACGAGAGGGTACATTTCCTTTTTTAAGTATCTGTAGGCTTCCAAAAAACACTGTAAGGCAGGCTACTATCATAAAAACAGTGTACGAATGTACAGTGATAGTGGTGGAGAATAGGGTAAAGGATACAATAGTCGGGTGCATTTATGGAGTTGGTGTTGATGTTGTTGGTTCAGGCGATTTTGTACCATCTGATGTTGATTTAGAAGCGGTGAGTGATGCGGAAATCTTTACCTTCCCCTCGGCAAATGTCATGGTAAGAGATCCACTTGATGAAAATCCTGTTTGTTCTTTCGAAATAGGAAGTCGTATAGATCCCGTGGCTCCTTTTTGGGACAGTGGTGCTGTGATAACACCGTCTGTATAGGTAAAGGGAATAGTTTGGTTCGTGGTCCCTTTTGATTCAAAGAGCATATTGCCACCGGCATCTCCTGATGGTTGAAGGGTAAATGCCATGGGATTTTCTTTACCGATAAGCTGTGTGGGATCTATGGTAAAGTCACATCCGCTTTCATCTTTTTTTCCCTCCGCTGCCTGTTTTTTCACTTCTTCTGGAATATCTACGGCAGTAATAATCATTTTTCCGCTCCAGCTTCCAGCAAGCTCAGTGAGCTTTGGATACATGCTGATATTAAATCTATCCTGCAAGAATTTTGCGTATTGTTTTCGTCCATCTGGACCAGAGAGCCACATGCGAGCCCCTTGAACAATGTCATCTATAGAGATTGCCTTGTCCATAATAAGCCCGTTTTTATCTGAAAGGATAAAGCGATTTGTGTCGCTCATCATTTTTTGTGCAAAATGATCCAGAACATCCAGCTTTGTTTCAAAATCAAATCCTTTATCAAGTCCAGAAGGACCAGTGGAGGAGAAAAAACCGGCGTTTGTGTACGCATCAACCAGTTTCTTTAGTTTCGCCTCTTCATCGGCAAATTGCGCCTCTTTTTCCACCCGTATCTCGAACTGTTTTTTGAATGATTCTTTCAGTGTGTTTTTAAGATCTTCCATTTGAGACGGTGAGAGCTCTGGAAGTCCTGCTTCTCGTCTAGCCTCGTTTTCTTTTTTCACCGCTTCCAGTTCCAATTGTCTTCTGACTCCCCGCATCTGATCCCATACAGTGCCAAAATCTCCTTTGTCGTTGTTATATCCATAAAATTTTGCATTTGCTCCATTTTTATATGCGAGGAACGCGGCTTCTACTTCTGCATTTTTCCAGCTGTTAATCTCATAATTGATTACTTTTGTGGCTATAATACCGGCTTTTCCGATGATAAATTGTTCTGTAATCAACTCTCCGATCTTTTTGCCAGCTTCTTCATAATTGCCCTCTTTGGCATATCCGGCAGCTTGCCCAAGAGATGCGACAGCTCCGGGAATTTTTCCGACCTCTGTTGCCATGCCTTCAAATATGAGTTTTGGTGTGTTTTCTACAATGGCTTTACCGACAATCATGGCTAATTTTTTGTTCGTTTCCGCCGGGTCGCCCTTGCCATAGAATTCGCTAATTTGTTTGTAGCTTTGGGACTTGTATAATTCTGATCGGATTTTTTTGGCTGTCTCTTTGTCAGTGATGTTCATTTTTTCGAGCGTCAGGCTGATGATTTTTTCTGTTACCTTGTCTGATGTTCCATTGAGTTGTCCTGTAAGGGTTTTTCCAACCGCCTTATCATGTGCCCATTTTGCAGCAATGACATTTTTATCCGTGATCACACTTGGACCAAACAAACTGAAATGAAATGTCTCAAATACGATAGTGCCAGAATCTGATGCAACTGATACTGGTTTTATATATTCCCATGAAACTCCGTCGAAATACGCGACTCTGATTTCTGATGGAGACGTATCAGCTGGTACTGTGAGAGGGTCATAATGAAAAGAGAGAATCGCTTTATCGTTGAGGCGAACAGGTGTGGTGGTAATAATTTCTATCGGAGATCCTAGTGGGGTAATCTCATTTGACGCATAGTTAGGGACTGTTTTAGGATTTACCAAGGTAATTGTAACATCGTTCTCAAACGCTCCTTTGGGTACAAAGACAGAGACAAAATCTGTAGAGACATTCCCGAGGGTAGCATCTTTTTCTACTCCACTCACGGCTGTAATAGGTTGTTTAATGTTTTGGTTATATTTCCATGTTGCACCCGCTGTCGCTGGTCTATTTGTTAGCACGCTATTGGTACCAAGAAATTTTTGTTTGTATAAAATGACCCCACCAACCACTGCAATCACGACAATGCATACAATAATTGTAATAGCTTTCTTCATAGCGACGTTATTCTAACTCCATAATACGTTGAATGCAATGTAGTGTTATACTGCTTGAATGTTTGTTTATAGTTCTTATGTGTATATCAGTTGAAGCTGTGTAAGAGAGCAAGTATAAAAATAGAGTTTGGACCGTCCTATAGATCCCCGCCTCTACAGCAGAATCGGTAATGAGAAATAATTATGACAATTACTATTTACCCTACAGTTCCAGAGAATATTCTACTGTATCAATCAGAACATTTTGGTGCATGGAAACGGGTAGATCGTGAAGGTAATCGGCTTTTACCAGGAAGCTATAAAATTGCGAGTATGGGGCATATTTACGGTATTCCAAAGTCTGAAACTATAGTTTCCCTTATCAGCCATCCTGAACATAAGGGTGCGCAAATCGCGCATACTGAATATGGAGAAACATCAGGCGAACAGCCTTTGATGGAGTCTCATCACATGAGAGTTGAATTTGGCTGAACCTCCGCGGTCTTGACTATTTCCCTTATCTTTTTAATGGGATGCGATCAATAACACTGAGCACTTCATCTCCATCGAGTCCTATTTGATCAAAATACCATTGAAGCGCCTCGTACTGTGGCCTATTTTCCTCGTTCACCAATTCAACTGCAGTTTTTCGGTTTAGTAACCCTTCTCTAATTTGATGAGACCGGAACGAATCATTTTCCGTGAATCCTTGGCCTGTGTAATATATGTAATTATAAAATGGGGGTGTTCCATCGCCTGTTCTCCATGTTTGTATCGTTTCCTGAGCTGTTTCCCAACTATAGTTTTGCTTTAGGGTAGAGATAATTGTAGATTCATCCCAGGGAATGTAATGCCAGAGAAATATATAGTTATGTTTTTGAACATAGGTAGAATAGTAAGCAAATGCCGTATCAGCGATTGATGTATTTATATACGATGGGTTAGTAATATATTGTTTTGCATAGTAGGCAGCTAATTTCATTTTCCCGCCGATACTCAAATTATGAATGACTCCTCCTGGGTCAGCGTTTTTTATCCCACATTGACCCGTCTTGAATTCTTCTTTCTCTAGTTCATTACCTCTGCAATAAAACACAAGCTTAATATCGTTTTGTTTTGCGAGTTTATCTGCATAAAATTCACATTGTTTGTCGCCTTCCATAAAAAGTGGGACCATGCCTAGATCTGGTTTTTTTAACCATGCTAATATATTTTGTCTTATATGATTGCGCTTCATCGTGATATCCGCCGAAACGATGATGTGTTCGATTCCTAATTTACCCACCATCCTTGCTTCATTTCTTCTGGCGATATCCTTTACCATTCCCCAGTCATAGGTATATGCAATCGGATTCATATGTAGTTCATTTTTTAAATAGTGCAGTCCATATGAGCTATCTCTTCCACCGCTAAAGGCAATGATGCAATCAGGCTTATCGCTATGACTTCGATAGGGGGCGATAAGCGCTTCGAGTGAATCTTTCCCTTTGTAAACGATTTTTTTATGCTCGCGACAATAATTGCATACCCCGATATCATCAAACGTTATAAATGGTGTCGTTTCAGGGAGGATACATTTTTTACATCTGCGCAAGGCGTATATGGCATCGTAATTGAAATCATGTTTTTTTAACTTTTCTAAACTATTTTTTTTGTTGTAGAGAAGTAATACCTTGGCTTCTGCTTTTGCGTGTTTATCTGAGTGGTCTATAATGTCTGCCCATTTTTTATTTGTATTTTTCATTTTTAAATTTGCTTCTGAACTATTCAATTGAAATAGTTCTGTGTCGGCATTGGATAATGGTACAAGGATTCCAGAGCCGGCTTTTAGATGTGAGATTGACCAAGCTGATTCCGTCTGCGTTGTCAGTATCCTACTATGACGTTTCATCCATGTCCGAAGTATTAATTCTTCTGAAGCGAATGCGATATTTCCATCTACGGAGACATAATATAAAGAGCCAGTGTTTGTTGTTAGAATAATGTTCTTAAAATGTGAAAACATCATGGCGAGCGTCGCTGATCCTTCTATGGCGTTATACAATTTACAAATTGCGCTTTTATATGAATAGTTCTTCTTGACCAGAGTATTTATCATCTCAAGCGCTATCTCTGTATCGACTTCATATCTCGGAGCTTTCTTTATGGTGCTCCATAATTTTTTGTCGTTTACTATTATGCCGTTATGAACACCAATAGTATTATCAGTTACGACAGGTTGGTTATTTACGTTCTGAGTTTGTAACCCATTTGTAGCGAGTCGTGTTTGTCCTATGATGCAAAGTGGAGTGGCACTAGACTTTGAAAGATCTGATATCAATTCTCTGTATTGAGTCGAGTGAATGAATACAGATGCGCCAACTGGTTCTTTATACACGTGGATCGTATTATTTAACGATGTCATCACTCCCGCTGCTTCTTTTCCTCGGGACTGTGATAGGAGAAGTAAATCATTTGTCGCGGGGAGTAGTGAATGTACATTTGACTGGTTTGTATTTCTAAGAATAATTCCAAAGATCCCGCACATAATCTGTAGTATACCAGACCAAATATTTATAACAAAGACATATGGGGAACAAAAAATATGCATGTATAGCTCTTGATTTAGAATCTGATCATTCTGGAAGATTACCTGAGCAGTATGATAGCTGGCAAATGGTATATAAAGTGTTGCTGGATATCTTTCCCTTGCCTAGCACTATAGTATTTGATTTTCACCTGCATGATTTGCAAACGGTGAAACCTGTGCAATTATTGTCACCATTTTGGAGATATATTTATCGAAAAAAACAAGGAAATCAACTGGTCTTGCTCGAAAAAATCCTTTTGTATTTGCAGGAAAAGAACTATACTTTCGTCCCAATCTGTACACTAGCTTTACATAAATAAATATGAATATCTTGGGACTTTCTGCGTTCGGACAAAATCCTATGGCCTGTTTACTGCAAAATGGGAAACTGGTGGCATTTGCAGAAGAAGAGCGATTTATTCGTATAAAAACGGCCTACAGGAAGTTTCCTGTTCACGCTATTTCGTACTGTTTGAAAGAAGGCAAGGTATCTATAGATGATGTGAGCGAGATTGCGTTTGGTTGGGACTTCGCAAAATATTCAGCTACGATTCCTCTATTTTCTTTGCAGTTATGGCTTCGACATATTTTTTTACAAAAGTACAACACTTCAAATAGAGGAATTATTAAATGGTTGGCGCTTCTCCCTTCCGAGGTTAAAAGCAAGTACAATTTTTTCTGTCACAACTTGGATTGAAAAATAGTTTCTTTGTTTTTTGCTGGAACGATAGTTTTTCTCTGCACTAATCTGATCATATATACTATAGGCAATAGCGAGTATACTGTAGGGGTGTTAGTTGAACTTGAACCAAAAGACAACGAACTTATCTCTCTTGTGTGGACTTGTCCCAGTCCAAGTAATCACAATGGAATCATATATGGTGGAGATCGGATTCTCAGACATTATACAGTTGTTATGGTTGAACACACGTTAACGGATATGAAAAAGCGTCATGATTCAACAGGTTGCACTTGTAATTTAATGGTAACCGTCACTAATCTTGGATAGCATCCCACCCCCCCCAGTTCTAATTGTTTTTCGACGGAGTATTGTTTATACTACGTCCTAGTGAATTCCTACTATCAATAGGAAGGGTATTTTGAAAAAAATACCACACAGAATGAAGATCTGTTTTTAAAAAAACAGGGTAGACCATTCCGGGTAAGCCCGAAATAGCGAATGAAGGGTTCATGGCGAATAGTTCATGGTTCATGGAAAAAATGAGCAATGGATTATGCTTTTGAACTAAACGAAGGTGGTACCACGGTGAGAGCCGTCCTTTGATACAATACGTAAGGACGGTTTTTTTATGGCAAAATCACTAAAAATTGAAAATTTTCAGACAAAATTAAATGTTCCAGAGTCAGAGCACGAAGTTCTTGCGTTTTGGGACGATGCTAAGGTGTTTGAACAATCCGTAAATTCCAGAAGCGCTGAGAAACGGTATGTATTCTACGATGGACCACCGTTTGCCACAGGACTACCGCATTATGGCCATATTTTAGCCTCTACAGTAAAAGATGTGATCCCGCGATACTGGACGATGAAAGGGTATCGGGTCGATCGAGTTTGGGGATGGGATTGTCATGGGATTCCCATCGAAAACATGATCGAAAAAGAACTTGAACTCAAAGGCGGAAAAAAAGGCATAGAAGAAATGGGAATAGGAAAGTTTAACTCCGCGTGTCGTAGTGCAATTTTGCGATTTGATACAGAGTGGGAAAAAGTGATACGACGCATTGGGAGATGGGTGGATTTTAAATCATCGTATAAAACCATGGATAAGACCTATATGGAATCTGTATGGTGGGCGTTTTCCCGTATGAATGAAAAAGGATATGTCTATGAAGGAAAACGAGTGATTTTATATTGCCCAAGATGTGCGACTCCTCTGTCGAATTTCGAAATCGCTATGGATAATTCGTACAAGGATTTAACAGGTCCAAGTACTACCTATAAATATAAGGTGAAGGGCGAAGCGTCCACATACTTGCTTGCATGGAGTACTACCCCTTGGAATAAATTGGCGACCCCAGCATTGGCCGTAAATCCAACCCTTGAGTATGTTCGTGCGAAAGCTGGCAAAGACATCTATATTCTCGCAAAAACCCGACTCGAAATGATGCGGGATACTGCGTACGAAATAGTATCTACCCACACGGGAAAAGAATTGGAGGCTTTGGAATTTGAACTCCACTATGATTTTTATCCCAAAAAAGCTGGAGAACGATCTGGCGTCGTAATTGCCGATGAATATGTGTCTGATAGTGAAGGAACGGGGATAGTTACGCTTGCCGTGTATGGTGAGGATGACTTCCGTGTGATGACAAAACATCGCGTGCAATTGGTTGAGCATGTCGACGGTGAAGGGATTTTGAAAAAAGAAGTGACGCCATGGGCGGGTATGTTTATGCTTAAAGTGAATCCATTGGTGAATGAAGATCTAGAAAAGAGAGGGTTAATTTTTCATGACGAACCAAGGCTGCACAGTGTTCCTGTTTGTTATCGATGTGAAACGAGGCTGTATCATGCTCCAGTTCCGGCTTGGTTTATCGACGTGCAGAAGATGAAAAAAGATCTGGTAGCATCAAATGAATCCATCAATTGGTATCCAAATCACCTCAAACATGGTCGATTTGGAAAGGGACTAGAAACTGCACCTGATTGGAATATCTCTCGTTCTAGATACTGGGGCACACCGATGCCAGTGTGGAAAGAAGTAGTTGAAAGTCAAAGGTCAGAAGGTGAAAGTCCACGGATGAGAATCATCGGTTCTATAGATGACCTTAAGAAGTGGGCGGTGGATCCAGCGCGAGTTGAATCGCTGGCTGATATTCACAGAGAGTTTATCGATGATATAGAAATATGGGTGGATGATAAAAAAACGATAAAGGGTAAGCGAATTGCTGAAGTGTTTGATTGTTGGGTGGAGTCAGGAAGCATGCCGTATGCATCTATCCATTATCCGTTTGAAAACAAGCAGTTGTTTGAAAATACGCATCCTGCTCAGTTTATCGCTGAATATATTGCTCAGACCCGCGCGTGGTTTTATACCTTGCACGTGATGTCAGTGGGATTATTTGATACTCATACTTTTGAAAACGCGGTAACCACAGGGACGATCCTTGCTGAAGATGGAACAAAAATGAGCAAGTCAAAAAAGAATTATCCTGATCCAAATCTACTGTTTGAAAAATATGGCGTTGATGCACTGCGATTCTACTTAATGGAATCAGTGGTTATGAAAGCAGAAAATTTGAATTTTTCTGAAAAACAAGTCGCGGATGTGTATCAGAACGTGATATCTATCGTATGGAATGTCTGTTCGTTTTACAAACTGTATGCTGGAAACCATACTCCTCCAACAGGTACGCCAAAGGCCAACCATGTCCTTGACCGATGGATCATAAGCAAAACACAC
>CAYHHA010000010.1:14942-34998 GCA_964356315.1 uncultured Gammaproteobacteria bacterium | reverse complement strand
TTGGCACGAATTGACACCGCGCTTGAAGCCCAGATGAATACGGCGCGACTCCTTGTCGCTGAGGGGCATGCGAAGCGGAAATCAGAAAATATTCCGCTAAAAAAACCGCTGGCACATATTTCTTTGGAAACATCTATTTCATACAGCGATATAACAGATGAAGTATGGACGGTTATATTAGAAGAGCTTAACGCGTTTAATATCCAAATTCATGCCAAACAGGTGTTTCCAAAGGTGGAAATACTTGTGAGTGAAGATGAATTGGAGCATATGGCAAATTCGCGCACGTTGATTCGAAGCATCCAAGCTATGCGTAAAGAGTTAGGATATACCATATCACAGCAAATAGTTGTTCAGTTGCCAGAAGAATTCAAGACGCTACCCAAAAAGCTTCTTGATGCTATCGCAACAGAGACTGTTGCCACGACTATCACATGGGGAAATACACTGCACATTTCGATTGGATAGGAGCAATCCTGTTGTCCTGTTTGGGGCTCATTGGATTATTCCTATTGTCTACTATTGGGCTGAATGTTTTTGGTCAGCAGTTCCTTTATCTCCTTTTGGGTCTCGTTTTGCTGTTTTTGATTTCCAATATTGATCCAGTGCTTCTCTGGTGGTTTGCGCCCTATGCGTATGTTTTTGGGGTAATTCTTTTATCCTTATCGTACATTGGTCCAAATATCCGAGGGGCTACTCGTTGGATTGTTATCGGTGGGGCACAGTTGCAACCGTCTGAATTATCAAAACCACTTTTTTTACTTGCGTTTTCATACCTGATGGTACGGTTTAGTCCGAGAGATCTGAAATATCTACCCCTCCATATTGTGTCGTTTCTGATTCCGTTTTTGTTGGTTTTTAAACAGCCTGATCTAGGGAGTGGCTTGGTCTATGCGGCAAGCTGGGTAGCAATGTTGGTTGCGGGAGGATTGCCTATTATCATCATCGCGATTGCTATTGGATTAGGGGCTCTTGTCGCTCCTCTGGCCTGGAATCACTTGTTGCCATATCAGAAGGATAGAATTTATACATTTTTAAATCCGGCCCTAGATCCTAAAGGGGCTGGGTATAATGCTCTCCAAGCTATGATTGCTGTTGGGAGTGGGCAGGTGTTCGGAAGAGGTTTAGGGAGGGGGACACAGAGTCAGCTGCGTTTTTTACCAGAGCACCATACGGATTTTATATTCGCGACACTCATTGAAGAGTTAGGATTTATAGGTGGGATTGTATTATTTTTATTATATATTTTGCTACTTTTGCGGATTATTATGCCATTTATCATCGGAAAAATTTCTGATGTCCGTGTATTTATCTATTCCTTTGGATTGTTTGCCTGTGTGTTTGCTCAGATATTTATCAACGTTGGCATGAACATGGGAATAATTCCCATTACTGGCATAACCCTCCCGTTTGTGTCCTACGGTGGGAGCTCTATCTTATCTTTATCTATCTCTTTTGGTATCCTTTGGGCTTTGCAAAATAGGAATCAGTCAGAGCATACCATTGCAATAGGCTGATTTTGTTGATACAATACGCACATGTTTGCGATCGTAACTATCTCCGGAAAACAATATAACGTAAAAAAAGGCGATGTCATAACTGTCGATAAAATCGACGGGGAAGCGGGCGCCACTCTGTCCTTTGATCATGTCCTATTGACGAGTGAAGGAGCAAAAACAACCGTTGGTACGCCTGTGGTAAAGGGCGCAAAGGTTGAAGTAAAGGTTGTGGCCCAGGAAAAAGGTGAAAAAATCGATGTCGTCCGGTACAAACAAAAGGTTCGTCATCGACGTCATGTTGGATTCAGAGCCCTTCAAACGAAGCTAGAAATCGTTTCTGTTGGCTAATTCATGGCTTCTTATACATATTTTTTTATTTTCGGGAGAACTCCTAAGCTTGCATTTTTAGAACTTCGTGCGTTTTTCCCTGAAGCCTCTCTCGTCGTTTCTGATATTGCCAAAATTACCACACCCGAACCAATCGTGGCTGAAAAATGGATCGGTATCCTCGGGGGAACAATAAAAATTGCCCTTTTCAGGTCGAACACGGACTCACTAGATGCCCTATCTCTGACATCGATTATCGAGAGTGACTCTGATCATCGCACGTTCGGAGTGAGTATCTACGGAAGCACCGCTCTCCCAAAAAATTTGTTATCTGATATGAAAGATATCCTTGAAACAGGTGGACAGAGTGTGCGGTACGTAACATCTCATGAGGGAGCACAGTTGACATCGGTGGTGTTGGATAAGAAGCAAGTATATGAAGTCGTTGTAATTCAAGAGGGGACAAACTACCAGTTAGCTCATACGCTGGCTGTGCAGGAATTTGAATCTTGGAACGATAGGGATTGGGGAAGGCCGTTTGCTGATGCAAAAAATGGCATGTTACCGATAAAGGTATCCAGAATGATCGTGAATATCGCAATTGGCAGGCCGGAAAAATCATCTGAAACAAATCAACGCACACTCTATGATCCTTTTTGTGGGATGGGGTCAGTGCTCAGTGAGGCGTTTGTGATGGGAGCTCGAGTTATAGGATCTGATATTGTAGAGGAAATTGTGGAAAAATGTAAAAAAAATATGGACTGGATAGAAAGTAAATATCCTGACTCTCGCGGAGCGGTCGCAAAAGTGTTTCAGGCTGATGCCGTGCATGTGTCAAAGATTCTTGCTCCCAATAGTATCCATGCTATCGCCACAGAGCCATTCATGGGTTCGACAAATATCGTGAATGAAGCGCATGTGACTCCTGAAAAAATCAAAAATATCATCCGAGGGTTGGAAAAACTGTACATTGGATGCTTGAAGGAATGGAAAACTGTCGTAGCACCGAATGGCCTTGTAATTATAGCGTTACCATCGTATACTATAGCCCATAGAGTGTATTTCGTGAAAAAAGTTGTTGACATGTGTGAAAGCCTCGGATATACTATCGAAGACGGTCCAATTGAATACAGTCGTCCAAACGCAATAGTACATAGAAATTTTTATATATTTAGAAAACAATAATTATATGGCACATGTAAAAGCAGGCGGTACAGCAGCAGGTAATAAAGATTCAGTATCCAAGAGACTTGGAGTGAAGATTTATGGTGGACAGGTAGCAAAACCAGGAAATATTATCGTACGACAAAAAGGAACCAAATATCACCCTGGCGAAGGTGTTGATATGGGATCGGATTACACAATATTTTCTTTGATAAAAGGAAAAGTAGCCTTCTCCACTGTCCGGGGAAAACAGTTTATATCAGTCTTGCCTATTGCATAACCCATGGCAGAAACACAACAAGTGTTGCATCTAGATATTGAAGTAATTCAAGCGAACCCGCTTCAGCCTCGTGGTCTTATCGCTCCTGATTCTCTGAATGATTTGGTCAATTCCATAAAAGAGCATGGCATCATCGAGCCATTAGTCGTTGCTCGCACACCAGCTGGATATCAATTGATCGCTGGAGAGCGAAGATGGAGAGCTTCAAAATTAGCCGGATTAACAACAGTGCCAGTTATCGTGAAAGAAACGACAGCCAAAGGGATGCTTGAAATGGCAATCGTCGAAAACGTGCAACGCGAAGATCTTAATCCAGTTGAGAGAGCATTGGCGTTTCAGAGACTGATCGAAGAGTTTGGACTCCAAGTTCATGAAATAGCCAAGAGGGTTGGAAAAAGCGAATCATATGTATCTAACACGATGAGACTTTTAGCATTGCCGGACGCTATCAAAGATGGTTTGATATCCGGAGCAATCAGCGAAGGTCATGCACGCGCTATCGCGGGTCTTGGAGATGTGAAACTCATGGTCGATGCATACAAGACGATCCTCTCAGAGAATGCATCGGTCAGAAGAGCAGAAGATTTAGCCAGAAGACTGAAAGCTCAATATGATAAGAAACCAACACATAGAGTAGAGAGAATTCACAGCGATGAACTAGACACCATGGCAAAAGATTTAGCACAATCTGTGAGTGGATTGGTAAAGATAACTCAGTCTAAAGTAGAAGCGCGTTTGGTATTTGTTGTGAGAGGAAATCTCGAAGCAACAAGCAAAATCCTCAAAGAAATCCACGAAAAGCTCGGACGATAAATCCTCTTTGTCATTTTATTCTAAATCCGTAGGCTCAATTATTGGATAGTGTATGTTGGATGGGGGATGGTTCCTAATTGGGTAAATGGCCAATATCTAAAAAATACTGTCCCTATGAAATCTTCAAGTGCTATGGGGCCAAATTCACGGGAATCTGAGCTATGTGGACGATTATCCCCTGATACAAAGTACTGTCCCGGTGGGACGATAATTTCCTGACCTTCTTGTAAGTAGGAGCCCCCAAAAATAATGACCCCTGGTTCTAGATACGGCTCGTCTACTTTTTGACCGTTTACATAATAGGAATTATTTTCTAATTTTACGGTATCGCCTGGCAACCCGATGATCCGTTTGATATAGTCGACCTCTTTGTTTTTTGGAGATTTAAATACCACTACGTCGCCTCGCTCTGGATCTCTAAATTTTGTGAGAATTCTATTTGTAAGAATATATTCGCCGTTATGAAAATTTGGCTCCATGGAGGCGCCACTAATCTCTTGTGGGGATACGAGAAACAGGTATACCATTACGAGCACAGCAAGTACCACGACAATTCCCTGAAGAAAATCAAAAACTGCTGCGATTAAACGCTTAATTAAATCCATATGAGAGATTCCCTATAAACTAGTGTAGGTGATATAATAAGGGTCGTCAAGAACAATTACTTGATAATCTAGGGCGGTTAGCTCAGCTGGTAGAGCGTTTCATTGACATTGAAAAGGTCATAGGTTCGATTCCTATACCGCCCACAGATACGTTGATTTAGTCTTCCTTTTCTTGCCGTTCGTCTTCGTTGTCGACCTCAAATCGAATATCACTTTGACCTTTGCGTTCTATTTTGAATTCTTTCCATACTGTTTCGTCATTTGGTAATAGTCGACCCACAAAAATCATCGTTTTGGGTTTTTGTGATGTGAGAGTGATGCGATATGTTCCTTTCTTTGGATCTGTAATCAGTGCAATTCCTTCTGTATCACTGGTGCTGTTTCCTTTGGGGTCAATAACGGTAAAGTTGCCAGATTCACTGACCACAACAATCGTTTGCATTTTTTCCTCTTGGTCCTGCTCATGTTGTTTGTCTTTTTGCTGGTTACGGGGTTGTTGGGCGTTAAGCGGTACAACTGATGGAGTAAAAAAATGAGATATTTCCTGTATGCCTTCATCGTTTTCGGTTAAACCCCCATGGCTTTGTAAGATAGTCCAATTTTGTGCACCTGGAACGTAAGAGCTGATATTTAAGACGGTACCATCTCCCGCATTTGTGGTACGTTTTTGAGTCGGGAATCCATCTGTCCATATATGTTTTGAAAGATCAGATTTTGTTGGAGGATTTGTAAGATACCGTTCATGCGTCTGAAACCCTGTTCCGGAGAGCGCGCCTACTAGCGCATTGTAAAATGGAAACTGGAAATATGGTGTGGGTAGCCATCTATTTTGAAAATACATGGATGAAACTGACTTTTCTGTATTTGATTTTTTATCTGTCAGATAGTTATACACTGGCAAGATATCATAAAAAGAAGGCAGGGTTGTTCTGATAGTGTCTACTGAATTAATGCCTTTGTAAAACTTGCATGTCGCTTGTAAAAGAGTAAAAGCGACGGTCATCATCTTATTTGCTGACCAAGATTTTCCTGCGGCAAGGGCCGGATAGGCGAGATTTGATCCAGAGTGGGGACTGCCAACGGTAAGAAGTTTTTCGATTTTATTTTGACTTTGCTCGTGCTCCAAATATGACCTGGCTACCAGTCCGCCCATACTATGACCTACAATATAGACCTTTTTCCCGACTTCAGTATGAGAATCGATAAATTGTTTCAGTTTTAATCCGTTTTCGGGGACAGGTCGTCGCCAATCATAGGCAAAAAATAATGTATCGAGATTATCAGACTGCAATTTGTTTTGAAGATCCGTGTAATAGCTCAGCGTTCTGGTCCAATTGCCATTTGAAGGAGATTCAGTACATCCAACTAAGGCCTCGCGATTCCAGCTCCCGCCAAGTCCCGGAACAATAATTATTTTTTTCTTTGGTGGAGGAGTTGGAGAGGGTATGGGGGTTGGAGTTTGGGTTGGGATATTTGAATCTGTGGCAAGTCCTATACTATAAGAATTTCCTCCATACCAGAGATACGCTGTTGTTTGAGTTTTCATGAAAGATGGTCCAGTTACCCAATTTGAATCAAATGCCCCAGTTGAGCCAATCGTCAAAATAGGGTTGCTGCTTTCAGAAGTTGACCAAATTATTCCATCGGATGATGTTGCATAGTTGAATTGTACTGGTACATCGAAATGCGATCCTCCGTAAATCATCTCAAAAATTCCATTACTGCTAACAACAGTTGGAAAATTAACTCCTGCGAGATCCCATGAATTTGTTGGTACAAGAACTGGATTGCCACTATTCATTTTTACCCAATCAATCCCATTCAACGAGGTCGCATACCCAATCTTAAAATTAAATCCCCAATCAGTTCCCGAATACCACATATGATATTTGTGATCTTTGTAAATAACAGATATTCCCCTTGCGATACCTCCGCTATCCCAGCTGTTAGGTATATCCGATCCTCGCAAAACAAAACCATCATATCTAGTCCAATTTAATCCATCGTCCGAGGATGCATATCTCACTCGGAATCTATCAGGCCCACCGGTCCAGTTCGATGAAAGTGATGTATACCACATTTGATATTTTCCAAGATCAGGATTGTATATTACATTTGGATTTAAAGTATCCATTTCAAATCCATCATTTGAACCGATTGGAATTACAGGCTGACTATATCTCGTCCAATTTGATATTCCATCGAGTGAATGAGCATATCCTATTCTCCATCCTTGACCGGCGTTGCCTTCATACCACATTTTATAATCTGATACATCTTTAATAACCGACGGTGCATGAGTGGAAGATTTATCCCAATGTTCTGGTGATACCGAAAATATTGGGTTATTCGATAGTTTTATAAAATTGTACGAGGCGATAGCATTCGAGCTCAAAAAAATAGAATAGAAAAAAGAAACTAGAAGAAAATTATATACAATATTTAGAATTTTATTGTACATTAAAATTATTATTTATTAATAATTGCTATTAGTCAAGTATGCAAAATAAGTTCAATTACTATTTATAATAGAAGTTGATATCAAATTAACAAGTTTTTTGGAAAGATGCTTATTCGAATAATTCAGGGTGATTTGCCTTCTAGCTGCTTGGCTAAGTTTGATTGAATAATCGTAGTTATTTGAAAGTTCAATAATTTTATTTGAAGCCTTATTAATAAAATCTGAGCTATAAATAAAACCATTAACTTCGTTAGTGACAAGCTCTCTGTTACCTCCAACATCGGTTACAATTGGGATACAACCAGTTGACATAGCTTCTTGTACCGATAAGGATAATCCTCCAGGGTGATGTATTGGGGACAATATTACATGCATTCTTTTAAGATATTTATGCACGCTTTGTATTCTGCCAACGATTTCAACATTTTTATATTTTTTACATTTATTGATTAAATAATCTAATTGGGGTCCATCTCCGAGAATTATAAATTTGATTTGTAGATTTTGATTGCAAATACTTTCTATAACACCTACCAAATCAATTACTCCTTTTTCCCAACAGATCGTTGCCATAAATCCTACCGTAAAAGTATCAGTTTTGCTAATAGTTCTAGCAGAAAATAAGGTGGTATCGACGCCTGAACCTAAATAAATTATTTTATCCGTTATCATGTTTTTATGAAGATCATTTTCCGTATCATGTGATTCTGCGAATATCGCCCTGCAGAATTTGCTGGAAAATTTATAAATTGATAATGCTAATCTTGACATCGTCGGGGTAAATACCCTTCCATGCTCGAGCCAAAAAATTGGGATTTTAATACAATTTGAAAAAGGTGTAATTGCATATTTTTCCGTTTTACCAGATATTATTAAAGCATCTATTTTGATTTTTCTTTTTATTCGAAATATTGTTGTAAAATATTTGTAGATATATATCGGTAGGTAAATCGCTAGTCTCAAAAGACCCTTTTTTGTCCCAACTTCTTCCCCAAATGTTTGTACTAGATGCGATTCAATATGGTGGTCTTTAGCTTTTTTATACAATTCGTAATTATTGGTAATAAGGATTATCTGACAATCTATTTTGAATTTATTGAATGAATCTTGCAATTTTAGATAATATATTTCAGCTCCAGCAACTATATAGGAATTTCTTATAACTAGTAAGTTCATATTATATGGAATATATCATTTAGTTTGTTAATTATATACGAGCGTGTTATTCTGTACAAAATATGATTCTAGCTACTTTATATCGAAGAATCGCGA
Source organism: uncultured Gammaproteobacteria bacterium (assembly GCA_964356315.1). GTDB lineage: Bacteria > Patescibacteriota > Microgenomatia > UBA10105 > UBA927 > CAYGFH01. The sequence goes on along the minus strand of CAYHHA010000010.1, from coordinate 26,577 downwards.
TAAATACGTTATTTCAATTAATAGTAAAAATTCTATCAGTTGTGCTTTCGCTGGTTAGCGTGGGGTTGCTTGCGCGGTATTTGGAGGCGGAGAAGTATGGATGGTTTACATTGGTATTTACGTATGTGTCATTTTTCACCACACTAGCTGACATTGGGTACAATCAGACGATTGTTCGTGAGTTTTCGAGAAATTCGGAAAGATCGAAGGAAATTCTCTCTACATTATTTAATTTAAAGCTTGTTCTGATTGGGGTATCTATTGTGGCTTCTTTGCTCGGGTTATTTTTTGTTCCGTATGCTTCAGAGCTTAAATTTGCCATAGGCATTGGAATCATTGCGCTGATCATTAGCAATCTCGGGTCATACGGGACATCGATTTTACAATCACAACTGCGTCTGGATTTGGTTGCGATGTTGGATCTGATCGTAAAGGCAATTACCGTCCTATTGATTGCCGTGTTTATTCGGTATAACCTGGGTTTCTATTTTATCATTTATGCAGTTTTGATCGGAAACCTCGTTGGGGCGTGTATAGAATATTTTTTTATAAAAGACTGGATCGTAATAGGATTTCATTTTGATCGGGCGATAGTGAGACGGATAATCCGGATCAGTTTACCTGTGGGAATTACCGCTGTACTGACTCTGCTTTATTTTAAAATAGATGCGTTGATGCTCTCTGTTATACGATCTCCCGTTGAAGTTGGTATCTATGCACTTGCGTATAAAATTTTGGACAACATTATTATGCTTTGGGGGTTAATAATGGCGAGTATATTCCCGATGCTGTCGAAATATTTCGGGACTACTGACGTCAAATCGTATAGAACACTTCTTCGAAACACGGTATTGCTTTGTATCGGATTGTCGGGGCTTTCAGTTGTATTTGGTACAATTTTCGCTCCACTTATGATGCGAATATTGGGAGGAAGTAAATTTTATTCCAGTATTGAACCGTTCAAAGTACTTCTTTGGGCGGTGCCCTTTATCTGTTTGGATAATATTTTTTATAATGTGATGTTATCGTTTGGGAAAACAAAATTTTTAATTTTCCCTCTGCTCGTGTCTTTGGTGGTAACGATAGTCTTGAACATTCTTGTTATCCCCACATATGGATATATGGGCGCAAGTTATGTAACCGTGATAACAGAGATGATAACCTCTGGAATATATCTGTATCTTTTCATGACGCAATTTAAAAACGAACGACCGTATCTTACTCTCTTTTATGCACGATAATATTACGATCATTATTCCAACTCTTCATAGGAAAGAAAGCGTTTTTCGACTTCTGGATAATCTGGCGCACACTGTGAAATTTGCCGGGAAGATCATTGTTGTGGAGCAAGGAGAAAATCATGCGACAGAAATTGTAGAGTATTCAAAAAAATTGGAGTTGGATGTTTCTTATATATATATGAAGCATCCATCAACCCCGCGCGCTATGAATATGGGAGTGGCTCATGCAAAAACTGATTTGGTGCTATTTCTTGATGATGATGTATTGGCATCCCAGCAGTGCGTTTCACGCCACATAGAAAATTTTTCAGATGAAAAAATTGCGGCAACCGTTGGTCGATGTGTTACCGTTGGACAGGAAATTCAGGCCGATTATGCGCGAACAGGGAGAGTAAATTGGCTTGGGTCATTTTCTGATGGATTCTCTTCATTGCAGAGGCAGGAGGTTGATACGGTTATCGGATGCAACACCTGTTGGCGAAAAGACGTGTACGTAAAATTAGGTGGCATCGATGAGAAATTTACTGGGAATGCGCTTCGTCTAGAATCCGATTTATCTTTGCGGGCAAAAAAAGCAGGATACCGTATCGTCTTTGATCCATTGGCAGAGATTTCTCATTTGCGCGAGTCATCGGGCGGAGCCAGAAAAACGGAAGGACGGCTTTCTTGGTATTTCCATTTTTTTAGTAACGAAGTTTATTTTTTTCTCAAACACCGTCCCGTCGTGCTTCTTCCAATATTTTTATGCTCAAAAATAGAATGGATACTGCGCTGTATGTTTGGCTTTGGGCGAGAAGTAAGTTTGAAGTCTATGGCTACACCACTTTTCGGGATAACAGACGGTGTACAGAAGTACTATAATACAAGATATGGTCATCGGCGTTGATGCTGCAGTGTTATCTGTCTCTGACGAACGATTGAAAGTCGGAGTATATCGGTATGTGCTTCATGCCCTCGAAGAGTTAGGGAAAATAGATACCAAGAATTCGTATAGACTGTATAGTTTTGATCCTATCGATGAATCGCTTCTTACGAGATTCGGTGCTCGTATGGAGAACCGAGTTCTCTGGCCGGTGAAAGGATGGTCAACCATCCGTCTTCCTCTAGAACTATCTCTGCACCCAGTAGATCTATTTTTAGGCATGTCCCAGATGATTCCAAAAAATGCTGGAACATCTATCGGTTTTGTGTATGATCTTGGATATCTTTCACGAAAATCTTCATATCCTGGGTCATACGAAAAATTAAAAAAACAGACAGAGAATATATTTAACAAATCGCAGAAGATTGTAACCATTTCAAAATCCGTTGCTGACGAAATAGGTACTGAATATACTTTTCCTAAAGATGCTATTAGCGTGTGTTCCCCCGGCATAGATTCGCGTTTTACTAACACTGGAGTTTTACATACAGATACCTATCGCTATTTTTTATTCGTTGGAGCACTGAAGCCTGGAAAAAATGTTCCTGGGATACTACGAGGATTCGCAACATTTTTGCAGAAGTCCCACAGGGTATTTAATCTCTATCTTATCGGAGGGAACTATTGGGAGGATCCGGAAATACATGAGGTACTGCGTCAGTATAAGCTGGAGAGCAGGGTCAAAAAATTAGGATTTATCCCGGATGAAGAATTGCCTGCGTATTATCGTGGAGCGACAGCTGCGGTATTACCATCGTTTCATGAAGGGTTTTGCATGCCCGCTGCTGAAGCGCTCGCGTGTGGATGTCCAGTGATCACATCAAAAAGCCCGGTGATGAAAGAAGTACTTGGAAAAGCTGGAGTGTTTGTAAATCCCGAGGATCCGGATGAGATTGCCCGCGCTATGGAGGATTTGTCGTATAATGTGAAGAAACGTTTGGATCTTTCGGTCGAAGGAATTTCCCAGGCGAAACAGTATACCTGGCAAAAACTTGGCAAAGTATTGCTTCATGAGATTAAATCTTTTTCATCGAAATAGAGAAGTACTCCCCGTTATCGCGGTATTAGGTTTTCTGGTTCTCATGCTAGGGATTGCCACCAGATCATTGTTCTTTCGTTTGGATACTGACTATAACGTTATTCTCCCCATCGCCGAATTTGCCATACGTGCGTACCTTGATCCAGCTCATTTTTTCGCATGGAATCCTGATGTGGGGTTAGGCATTCCTGTCCTTGGGGATCCTACCTCGTTTGTTTTTAGTCCTTGGTTTATGCCGTGGTTGCTGCTCTTTGGAGTGTATTTAGGACTCCGTGTGGTGATCGCAATTTCTATCATAGGCTCGGGAGTGGCTATGTGGATGCTGCTTCATGCGCTTCGTATTGAAAAACGTATTGCGCAGTGGGGAGCAATTCTCTATGGTACATCTGGTGCTCTTGCGGCAATTATTGCGTCAGGTCATGTTGAAAAACTCCCAGCCTACGCGTTGACACCGATTGTGTTTTTGTTGTTTTTTCGATCGAAGCCAACGTTTGGCACGGCGGGGCTCATAGGCCTTTTATATGCAATAATCTTTCTTTCGGTAGATATCTATGGACTGTGGTTTGTGAGTATTTTTTGGTTTGCATTTCGACTCTATGATCTTGTAACAAAAAAGCGAACCTTTTGGGATTTAGTGTTGGAAGGACTACACATCTATGGCATGTTCATCGTATTTGCTCTACCGAAATTACTGCCTTTTATACGCGATGTGCTTCCACATTTTAATAGACTATCTTCCATAAACCCGTATGAAGGATCAATTCATGCATTTCTTCTGCCTATTCCGTTTATTGTCCCGTGGCAGGTCATGTTTTATGACAGGCCAACGCTACAGCGAATCATCGGATTTCATTATAATTGGTATGAATATTATGCGTTTATCACCCCGATTGCTCTAATTCCGCTTTTTTGGGTGAGGAAAATTTTATCTAAGCCACTCACTGCCTACCTTTTGCTTTCTCTTGGAATTGGAGCGTTCTATCTGTCTTTGAAATATCCCTATTCACCGTTTTATTGGATATTCCATGTCTTCCCATTTGCTAGATCTTTTCGGGTTCCACAAAGAGTCGTTGTGCCACTTCTGGTCCCTTTAATCGTGCTTTTATCGTACTGCATGGAGTATTTGGTGAAGACATATCCAATGAAACGTTTATCGTTGATCCTCGGCATTTGTGGTGTAAGTATTGTGTGGACGATGTGCATGTCTTTTTTCACTATGAAGACTGCATTTGTTCCAAACAGATCTCTTGAAGAATCTGTCGCCCAAGAGATTCGACGTATGGATCCAGGGAAATTTTATGTCGCCAATTTTGCGTGCTGTATGCAACCATATTTGTACAAACAATCTATTCCAATATTGAATTACTATTATGGTTGGACCCCTGTAGGATCTCCAACGTTTAAAAATACAGCGGGGACGGCATATGATTTCAGTGTTTTCACCTATATGCGACCTACCTATATCATTGCCTATAGCGAGGAATCGTTTTTGAAATTCGGGTATACTATCGTAGTATCAAAAGAACGAATTCGCGTTTGGAAAACAGAACATCCAACGATCGTTCCTTACCTATGAAACCACGTGTCGCTATTGTTCGGGGGAAATTCCTGAACGCATATGAAATGCAGTTTTATGCACCACTCACCAAAGAGTATGCTTTGACTGGATTTGGGTCATATACGTCGTATCACGATACATTTGCATTTCCGGTGAAAAAACTCCTTAGCCCGATGGATTTACCAGAGTTTCCCTATAAAATGTCGGTCCTTAATAGGATGTGTGTCGATGCTCATTATTTGCTTGGTTTAGAGCAGGAGCTTCGAGGATATGATCTGGTGCATACGGCAGAAACCTACTTTCACTATACCCAACAGTGTCTTAACGCAAAGAAAAAAGGATATGTAAAAAAGGTTATCGCCACAGTGTTAGAAAATATACCATTTAACAATGAGGGTATCTGGGGAAGAAAACGGTTTAAAGAACGATCCAGAAATGAACTAGATCACATAATCGCATTAACGCAAAAAACAAAAAATGTGCTTATAGAAGAAGGTGCAGATGCATCAAAGATCACCGTGATTAGTCATTTCATAGATACGAAAGTATTTACGCCAAAAAAGACTGATAACGACAGGCGATTTTTTCCCAAAAAACGGGATTTTGAAATTTTGTTTACCGGACGACTGGAAACATATAAAGGCGTATATGATATTCTTGAAGCCCTGCGAATTCTTCGAAAAGATCCAGTATTGAAAGGGTATTCTTGGTGGATGAAATTTGTTGGCGAGGGATCGCAAAAAAATGCAATGCTTCAAACGGAAAGAATGCTCGGGATCTCTGACGTAGTAACTCATACGAGTGTTTCCTACGATCAGATGCCCGATGTATATAATCATGCAGATATATTTATCGCTCCCAGTAGTCCGACTCCAACGTATGATGAACAGTATTGTACTGCGCTGTTGGAAGCGCAGTCGGCAGGGCTCCCAATCGTGACAACAAAAACAGGAGGAATTCCAGAAAATGTAGCATCCGCAGCTCTATTGGTTAAGCCTTTTGATCCAGAGGCTTTGTCATATTCACTAAAGCAGTTTATGTTGCATGCCAGTGAACGAAAAACGTATGGAACTCTCGCGAGACGGAGAGCAGAGCGGGTTCATGACATTCACCTAGGCGCAAAAAAATTATCTGATCTGTATCAGATGGTACTATCTCTATGAAACATACTCTATGGCTTCTGGCATCTGTCGCCGCGCTTTGTATAGGTATTGCTGTATCTATTGGAAGCGCCATGCACGAATCGCTCACATTCGATGAAATTGTTCATGTTCAAGAAGGGTTAAATGCCTGGAGAAAGAAGGAATTCTTCATAGACACGAACAATCCGCCGTTCATACGAGAATTTGCTGTCCTTCCACTGCTGTTTACCGGTTATGACATGGCAAAGGACGGAGTGAGCGCGACATCAGTGATGAATGCTCGCTACATGATTCTCATTCTGGCAGTATTTTTAGGAATCGGAATTTGGCAAGCGACCCGAATATTTTTTGGAATAGAAGCAGGGTTTATCGCATTGGTGTTTTACCTGTTTGATCCAAATATGCTCGCACATAATCATTATGTCTCACAGGATTTAGGGGCTACGCTCTTCTTTTTTCTGGCATACTTGTCACTTGTTGCGCTGTTTCGTAACCCTTCACGGAGAATGTTTCTAATCCATGGCGCATGCATTGGGTTTATGGCGGCGACGAAAATTACGCTAATCCCATTTTACGTTGTATCGGCGTTAGCGTATGTGGCGTATGCAAGGGGAGGATCTTTTGTCTCTTGGATACCGGCGCATGCTCTGAAAATAGCAACTTCTATTTTTTTATGTTTAGCGGTCATTTGGTCTACTTATTTTTTTCAAACGGACATTATTATTTTGAAAAACAGCAACTCAGGGAGATTGTCTGAAACGGTTAGGAAATATGGGCAAAAAAATAATAATTTTGTAGTCCTGAATGTTCTAAATTTTCTGGAACAAACCCCCGTGCCATTAGGAGGATATATCGCAGTATTGAAAAATACTTTTGTGCGATCTACCCGACCAGTACAAACATTTTTTCTTGGGAAACAGTATTCATATCCAAAAAGATATTTTATGGCTTTGACCTTGCTCTATAAAACGCCAATAATCTTGCTAGTATTATTTGTGTTTGGGCTCTGGATCGGATCGAAACAGATTAGGTGGAAGAAAATACTTCATATGTTAGCAATTCCTATTGGTTCTATCGTGATTGTCTCCCTGCTTTTTCCTTTACAGCCACTTTTGCGATATATGCTTCCGCTCTATCCGTTTATCTATATGATCGTGGCCTTTGGTATATCTCATCAAAAACTGAGAATGTTTAAACTAGCAGGATATATGCTTATGCTTTGGTATGTCGCGGGGACACTGATGCAATATCCTCATTTTATTTCGTATGCAAATGAATTTGCAGGTCCTAAAAATTCTCGATATATGAAATTTATCGATAGTAATATGGATTGGGGACAGGGACTGATCACGCTTTCTGAGTATATTCAAAAGGAAAAGCCCTCTCATATCCAGTTTTCATATTTTGGTCGGGATGATGCTACAGCATATGGATTTCCGAGTAATCAGGAGTTTGGAAGTCATAAATCAAATGAAATTTGTGGATTTCACGATGTCTTGTATCCTGAATATTCTGGGAAAAATCTTTCGATCATCAGTGTGACGAATTGGTATGAGTGTGGGTATTCTAAGCGCTATGCATTTAGCCCTGTATTTTTAGAAACGGTCATAGACAATATGTTTATGGTATTTCCGTTAGGTCAAAAGCAAGAAATATATAATGAGAGACAGATTGATGAAAAATAAGGGGAGAATAAAAATTCTATACATTTGGCAAGATAGAAGTTTTCTTTTTGCGATATTTTGAAATATCGTTGCAATTCCAAAAGCAAGAAGCGGAAGACTACTGACAAACATTCTCCCGCTATACGATGCTCCCTGCCACCACACGCTCCAGATAGATACGACGAGGATTTGAAGTACACATACAACTGCGAACGTCAGGAATAAGGGATTTTTCTTTTTTGCCCAAAGTCCTACAAACCCCAAAAGGGTGATAGGAGTCCAAAGAAATAATCCATTTGTTTTTGAAAATAGTACACCAAGAATATGCGTATCAAAAAATCTAAATCCTTCTATGTCACTTATGTATTGGCTTTTCCAAAATGCGTTATTGAGAATTTGCCAGATGAGAAGTTGAGGAACGAATACATAAAAAAATCCTGCAATATAGAGAGGTAGTTGTTTCGGTTTTATAAGAGCAATTGCAGCAACACCAATAAGAACATCTTGTGTGCGAATCAGTGCTACTAATCCTAGTGCGGCTCCGATTTGGAACCACCGTTGATTTTTCTGAAGTATCAATGAGATAAATAAGGATACCGCAAAAAACGAGACGGCATGAGAATTTACCGGATCTATAGATCCATAAAATAATAAATTTGAACATAGTGCTACGGCGCAAATAGTACAAATACTGACTTTTTCTGGAAAATATTCTCGAAGCGCTCTGTACAGTAGTATAAGTCCAACGAATGCGTACAGAACACTCACAAATCCAATGATGTATTGGTAACTAGGTTCATATCCGGTTTTTCTGATAAGTGTATGCGCCCATGCAAACCATGGGTACCAGAGGATGCTTGCCCCTATGCTGTATTTATTTCCTGGCAATCCACTAGGAGATCTGGGTTGAGAGGTGTTGAACACTTTGTATTCGTTTATGAAATCTATATCACCGTCAACGACGGCGGACCGAACATAGCTATAATAAAATATTCCATCTCCATAGACTGTCTTTTTGAGTAGCAGTGCATGAGCCGTGTACCCAAGGATATAGACACACAATAGGATGACAAATATGGTTTGTGTCTTCATGTTGCCCCTGAGTGTACGTCCAGCGTCGGGTAAACGCAAGCGTGATACAATAAATACATGATATCTGTCGTACTTCTCTCACATAATGATGAAGAAATACTCGCTCGGGCAATCTCCAGTGTGTCTTGGGCGGATGAGGTTATTGTTGTCGATGATGCATCATCTGATACAACGGTAGAGATTGCCAAAAAATCTGGGGCAACGGTGATAATCCACCCATTAGAGAAAGATTTTGCTACTCAGAGAAATATTGGACTCCAAAAAGCAAAAGACGAGTGGGTGTTTTTTTTGGATAGCGATGAAGTGGTATCTACAGAGCTCAAAAACGAAATTCTTAGCATCGTAAATACCATTGGTGGTGCTTCCGAAATTGTAGGATATTTTATAAAACGTACTGACCATATGTGGGGAAAAGCATTGATGCACGGGGAGACGTCAGATGTTCGGTTGCTTCGATTGGCAAAAAAAGGATCAGGTCTTTGGAGTAGACCAGTTCATGAAATTTGGGAAATTGTCGGGAAGACCTCTGAGCTCCACTGTCCGCTGGATCATTTCCCCCATCCAACGGTGGCGCAATTTCTTCACGAGATAAATATGTATTCTACGATAAATGCGGATATGCTCTATGCAAATAAAACACCAGCCAAAGGTTGGCACATCATCGCATACCCTAAGGCTAAATTTATAAAGAATTATATAGTGCTCGGTGGATTCAGAGATGGCATGCCAGGAGTATTGGTTGCGATCATGATGAGCTTGCATTCTTTTTTGACTCGGGGGAAATTATATATGCACTATCACGCAAAGCGTGTGCCATTGCCGTAACGTATGCAAGTATTTTATATATTTTTATTGATCAGTTTGGCAGTTGGTCAATTGATACGGATACCTCTTGGTCCCGGGATTGCACTATATCTCCATGACATAGTGTTGGGAATTGCTGTTTTTCTATTTGGCGCATCTCTCATCACTCATAAACTTCGTGTTCTTCCGAAATTAACAAAGCCGATTTTGCTTTTTGTACTTGCTGGCGTCGTTTCTCTTTTGGCAAATAGCTTCGCATTTTCTGCAAATGCCCTCGCACTCTCTTCTTTATACCTGTCTCGTTGGATGTTTTATGCATTCGTATACGTGCTGCTTGCCCAAAAACAGGTATCTCCTATGGTCCTATTGAAACAATTGTTTTATTTTGGGTTTGCCTTTGGAGTTATTGGGATTTTTCAATTTATCTTGTATCCAAATTTGCGATTTCTCCTCTATTTAGGGTGGGATCCACATTACTACCGCTTATTTTCTACAGTATTTGATCCAAATTTTGCTGGGATTTTGCTCGTATTTTCAGTATTTCTTGGATATTTCTTATTCAGAGTTTCGAAGAATCGTACCTATGTGATAGCAGTTGGAATTCTCATGATTGCTTTGTATTTAACATATTCTCGCAGTAGTTATCTGGCATTGATCATGGGAGTCTTCACGTACGGCATTTTTGAAAAAAAATGGAAACTACTTCTTTCCATCATTTCATTATGTATTGGCGTCATCCTTGTAATTCCGAGACCAGGAGGAGATACTCTTCGACTATGGCGAGAGGACTCTACCTATTCGAGATTTTCTAATTGGAAAGAATCGATACAGATGTTCGCTCGTGCTCCAGTATTTGGACACGGGTTTAATACCCTGCGATATATTCAAACGCCAGTCGTATTACCTGCCAGTAACTATGTTTCTCACGCTGGGGCCGGGGTGGATAGTAGTTTATTGTTCTTGCTCGTCACAAGTGGGGTGGTTGGATGTGGCGCATACCTCTATGTATTTTATAGAGCGGGAACATTTCGGGCAAAGAATTCTAAAGCAAAGCAATTACACTCACTATATGTCTCTAGTATTTCCGCGCTTTTCGTACACAGCCTATTTGTAAACAGTATGTTTTATCCTTGGGTGATGATTTGGGTATGGATTATAGTGGCGACAATGGAGCTTACTTCTGATATTTGATGGTTCGTTCTATCGTCGACGTATTTCCAGCCATGTCTGTTGCGACAATTTTTATCGCATTGTCACCGTCTGACAGCGGGAATGAATAGGAAAATGTATTGTCTGGTTTAATAACTGCGATTCTCCCGTTTATTGTAATCGATGCATCATTTTCTGTACTGCCACTGATTTCTACACGATTGCTTTCTGTGTTTATCGTTGCGTTATCCTCTGGTTTGTCGACAGTAAGCTCAGGCTTTGTCGTCTTTATGAGAATAGTGATTGGTGAGGAGGGATCACTAACGCTTCCTTTTCCATCTGATACTTTTGCGGTCAGCGTATGACTGCCTTCTTTTAGTACTGGGAGTTGCATCGTGTATCCGCCGTTTCCTGCAGAAATAGTCTTCTTGAGCTCTTTATCATTGTCATACACGGTCACGGTGATGCCAGATGACGCAGTGCCATTTATGCGAAAGCTACTGCTAAAAGTGGCGATGGGAAGTGAATCCATAGTGGGAGGGAAAAGGAGTGTCTTGTTGGTTCCTGAGGTTGGGGCTGGGGAGGATCCTCTAATGTTGTCGACAAACACGCTAAATCCGATCAGAAGTTTTACCCCAAATAGGACAAAAAATACCAAAATAGCAATCATCCCGACAATCGACAGTACCAATCTCTTTTGCTGTTTTTTCTCGTCGAGCCTAGTTTTCCTCGTGGTGATCATATAAATAAGTATAGCAGAAGATTGTTTTGAGCCTCCTGACAGAATCCCTGCCCGCAATCGCTGAAGCGATAGCTTCTGCAGGCGGGCCTGCCCGCAATGCTTCGCAACGCGAGGCAGGCGGGGAACTGTCGTCTAGGCTTATTTTTTCTGCCTGTCTCTTGAGCCTCCTGACAGAATCGAACTGTCGTCTACGGTTTACGATACCGCTGCTTTACCACTAAGCTAAGGAGGCAATATTTGTTAGTATACCTGTTTTGCGCTATTTCCGCCCTTTTTGATCAA
>CAYHHA010000010.1:10287-14842 GCA_964356315.1 uncultured Gammaproteobacteria bacterium | reverse complement strand
GAGGCAATATTTGTTAGTATACCTGTTTTGCGCTATTTCCGCCCTTTTTGATCAATCGCAGATGAGGCGATTTACCACTAACCCGCCCTGCAATCGCATCCGCGATAGCGAGTGGCGGGCAGGGCTAAAGAGGCAATATTTGTTAGTATACCTGTTTTGCGCTATTTCCGCCCTTTTTGATCAATCGCCGATGAGGCGATTTACCACTAACCCGCCCTGCAATCGCTACTTGCGATAGCGGGTGGCGGGCAGGGCTAAGGAGGCGTAGGGTCTTATTTTATCAAATACTGAGCCATAGAGGAATCGGTCATGATATACTTTATGCATGAATCGTATAATTCCGACCACTATGGCGTCGCAACACCCAGACCATGCGAACATTCCTTTTTGGCATGATAGTGCATTTATCAGCACAAGACATGAGGTAAAAGAGTGTTTTGTGGCGTTTAGCGAGCTAGGGATTTCTGAATATAAATGGGATTGGGAAGGTAAATACGTTGATGAGTCTATCGTAGAGAAGCTCTATAGCGAGCACTTTGAATATTTTAAGTCACATCAGCTTGGCAAAGAAAAATTCTTGACCTTCCGTTTGCCAAACCCAAAAGTGGAAACCGAATTCCGTCTCGGACGGGCGTTTATGGGTATTTTCGGTGCTTCAGGCTTGGCAAAACAATTAGGACTATACGAACAGCCATTGTTTGAGGTTATTTTGCCCATGACGACGAGCGCACAGGAAATGATGGATATACAGGAAGCATATGTCGAACTAGCTGGACTCAAACATGCGTTGTTTAATAAAATTCCAGAGAATCTAAAGCACATAGAACTGATCCCGTTATTTGAGGATATTGATACGATTATGCATTCTGATGGTATTTTGGAAGAGTACATAACCCTTCATGCAAAAAATTTCGGTTTTACTCCCACGTACTTACGGCCGTATATTGCTAGAAGCGATCCAGCCCTTAATTCAGGAATAATACCAACGGTCCTGTCCACGAAAATAGCACTAGCTCGGTATGCTGTATTTGAAAAAAAATATGATATAGCCCTGCATCCAATTATCGGATCGGCCGCACTTCCGTTTCGTGGTGGTTTGACGCCAAAGGGAGCCATGGCATTTGCAAATGAATATTCTGGTATCAGAACCGCGTTAATCCAAAGCGCATTTCGGTATGATTATCCTTTACAGGATGTGCTTTCTGGTTTGCGAACTTTGGATACCGAATTGCCGTTCGGTATTGCTCAGTCGATTTCTTTGGAAAATGAGCAGAAGATTATGGAGATCGCACATGTCTTTGAACGGCCGTACAAACAAACGATTGAACATCTCGCGCCAGTTATAAATACGATTGCATCACATTTGCCAAAACGTCGAGAACGCGTGCAACATACTGGACTCTTTGGGTATTCTCGTGGCGTTGGAGGAGTAAAGCTTCCCAGAGCGATAACGTTTACCGGATCTCTCTATAGTGTGGGTGCACCTCCTGAGATTATCGGGACGGGCAGGGCAATTGCGAGCGCAAAAAAAACAGGTTCTATGGAGCTTGTTGAACGCTATTATCTGAATCTTCGGGATAATCTCAAAGATGCGCTCGGATTTGTAAATATTCATGCAATTGAGCTCTTGGCAAATGAATCAGTATTTTGGAACGATGTGCTTGATGACGTACACGGCATTGAGGATTATCTTGGAATCCAAGCAGGGCCAACGACACCAGAAGAAAAAGAACATGCAGATCTTTCAAACTATATCGTGTCCCATCTCCATGATATCGAATCTTGCACCGAACAATTTTCAGCTCAGGCTCATTTGAGGAAAAGTTTGGGATAATAGTAGCTTCGTAGCTTAGCGAAATGGAAGTAGCTTAGAAGAACAAAAGAGAGCTTAGAGCTTAGAGATTAGGGAAATAGTAGCTTCGTAGCTTAGCGAAATGGAAGTAGCTTAGAAGAACAAAAGAGAGCTTAGAGCTTCGTAGCTTAGCAAACTGGTAGTTGCTTAGAAGAACAAAAGAGAATTCTCTAGTTAGAGAACTACCCCATCGTTTTCTGCATATATGGGAGAATATGAAAATTTGGTGTGGGTAATTGGTCCTGAAGTAGCTAAATAGAGATCTCCTTATTTTAATTCAAGCTGTTTCGCTAGACTCATGCCTGCAATAAGCAAATCATATCTTCGACTGGCGCAGGCCCTTGCCGACTACCGAGTAATTGCAAATATAGTGGAGATGGATTTACTATAGATGAGTACGCATATTCTTTTCAAATAAGGAGGGTGTATGAAGAAACAAGTGTCGAAACAAACTCGAACGTTGAGAGTTCCTGTTGCCTCATTGGGTTCTCTTGCTCTTGCCACTGGTATTGTCGCTACTTCGTTTTTTTGGATTACCTCTGGGAATGGAAAATCTCTCGTGCCAGTGCCTGCATACGAAGTTTCCCGCGTCATAGATGGAGATACGTTTGTGACGACGGAGAACCAGTATATACGCATCGCTTCTGTGGAAGCTCCAGAAATAGATCGCTGTGGCGGGAAGGAAGCAAAACAAGCCCTTGAAGACCTCATTCTCAAAAAACCGCTGTATTTAAAGGTATTATTTCGGGATGCATACGATCGGCTTGTGAGCCAAGTCTATGTGGGGAACGCCTATGTAAATGAAACATTGATTCGGGATGGATATGCGTACTATTTACCACGGGGTAAGGCTGAATCTTTGACTGAATTAAAACGCGCAGGGGAGTATGCACGGGAAAAGAAATTAGGGATTTTTAGTCAGACGTGTACACAGGTCACTAATGCTGACTCTCCCAGCTGTGCTGTAAAAGGAAATGTCCGAAACGGAAACATATACTACACACCAGAGTGTGGAGTGTATCATAATACCGTCGTACAGTTGTATTTGGGAGATCGATGGTTCTGCAGCGAGAAGGAAGCAATCGAAGCTGGATTTAGAAAACCAAAACAGTGTGAATAGGTGAAGGATTCATATCTAAAGTATAATCGTCGTAATGAAACAAATTATAAGCGGCATCGCAGTGTTTTTGACCTTTGTCGCATATGTACCGTATTATCGGGATATTTTAAATGGAAAAACAACGCCACATGTGTATAGTTGGGCTTTATGGAGTCTGCTAACGATTCTGCTTGTTGCTCTTCAAATGGCAGGTGGGGCGGGTGCTGCCAGTTGGGTGACTATTGCTGCGGGATTACTATGTTTTGGGGTGGTTATCTTAAGTTTCAAATCAAGTAAGAAAGATATTACTACGTCAGATACCACGGTCGCTATCCTGTCTCTGTTGGCTATGTGTTTTTGGCTCTTTGCTAAACAGCCTATTATTTCCATTCTTCTAGTCATTCTGGCCGATGGATTGGCTTTCCTACCAACCATTCGTAAATCGTGGATTAATCCGTATTCAGAAACATTGTCACTGTATGCCACCAATGCTCTTCGATTTTTTCTGGCTCTGGCTGCCGTTGAGCACTATACATTTTTATCTACCTCCTGGATTGCATTTTGGGCGCTCGGAAACGCCTTGTTCTCTTTTATGCTCGTCGTTCGACGTCGACAGATTTTAAAGACTTAATCTTTAAATATATGATGTAATGAGCTTTGCGACCTGTTTGAAGTTTTTCTCAAATGTTTCATGTCCTGCGTTGCGTATCAACCTATATGGGATTTGATACTGGTCCAGCTTATTTTGGGAGATTTCTCGATCGCCGAAAATAAACTGAACATTTTCCCTATACTCAATTGGATCGATAAATGAGCTAATTGTCGCAATAAGCGTATCAAATGCTCCGTTTACTGTTACTCGAGTCGGTTCGAATGTTGCGTCATTGTTTCTGCCCTCTGTAACGTTGCTGATTTTGGAGTATGCGAGATTTACTAGGTATTTTTTGATT
This sequence comes from uncultured Gammaproteobacteria bacterium, assembly GCA_964356315.1. GTDB lineage: Bacteria > Patescibacteriota > Microgenomatia > UBA10105 > UBA927 > CAYGFH01. The sequence goes on along the minus strand of CAYHHA010000010.1, from coordinate 10,941 downwards.
GGATTTATTGAGCGAATACATTGTAACAGGAATTTGGAAGATAGAAGTATTTTCCCATAAGAAGGAGTGTCTGCAAGTAATGAATGCAAAACCGGAGAAAGTAATACGGCTTTTTGCTTCGGATGATTTTTAATATATCGCAACACAATTTGACACCCCATGGAAAATCCGACAAGAGTGAAATGTGTAAGTCGTAACTCTTCTATCACACTCGAAATGATTGTTGAAAGAAAGTTGGCAGATTGTGCCTTGGAATTTTCGTCAGATCCTGAATACCCAGGATACGAAATTGTTATGACTGTGGCTATCTGCGGCAATGTGTGAATGAGATTGTCCTCATATTGAAAGTCATGTGTCCATCCGGCCAGCATGATATAAACAGGTTTGCCTGTGCCGTGCACATTAACTTCAATCTTTTTCCCATCATGCTCAATAAATTTTTTCATAAGTAAACAGTTTTATTATAGATCAGAAAACGATGATTTTGTGTGGAGATACTAATTCCTTTATACATCATGCACGTATATTCTTCCTTCAAATCTTTTTTGGTACTATTCGTACACGATTTGAAGAGCAAAATTGGTGGGACACTGATTTTCTAATTCTAAAACATGCGTTTTAGAAAAATCGTTGTTGTCTTCCTTCGTTCATGTT
>CAYHHA010000010.1:9033-10187 GCA_964356315.1 uncultured Gammaproteobacteria bacterium | reverse complement strand
CGACTCGAGGGTTACATCCTCGCAGTCGAAATATTCACTTCGGCGGGACACTGATTTTCTAATTCTAAAACATGCGTTTTAGAAATATAGTTGTTGTCCTCCTTCGTTCATGTTCGACTCGAGGGTTACATCCTCGCAGTCGAAATATTCACTTCGGCGGGACACTGATGTTTCTAGCTTCATTACATTCAGCAAGAAACATCTAGTGAGCGGGTAAAGGGAATCGAACCCTCTTCTCATCCTTGGGAAGGACGCATACTACCAGTGTACTATACCCGCACGCTATAAAATCCACAACAAATTAGACACAGAGTACACTGTATTTTAATACCTCCGTATGAAAATTGGAAGCTATTGTTATGGTAATTCCAATACTGTTCCAATTTCAATGACATCTGGATTTACGATACCGTTTTTAGAAACTAATTCTGGCCATCGGTATCCATCCTTCAGCTGTTTTTGTGCAATAGTCCAAAGATCATCTCCTGCGACTACTGTGTAGGTCTTTTTTTCTGCTTTCACTTCTGTCGACGCTGATGACACTTCCCCGACTATTTCTCCTGCTGGTTTAATTTCTGGGATAGTAAGTACTTGATCTTTTTCAATGCGTTCGGCATTTTGGAGATTGTTTGCTTTTGCAATATCTGCCCATTTGTATCCGTCTTTATAAGAGGATTCTGCGATGGACCAGAGTGTATCTCCTTCAAGAACCGTGTATTTCATCGGCATTGCAGCCCCTTGTGCTGATATTTCCGCTTTTCGCTTTGATTCTGCAGCGGTTTGGGAACTCATTGATTTGAAGTAATTTACCATAATCATTCCAACAACAAGAACGACGGCAAGTCCTAATGCGAGCGATACATAGGAATCTGGTGATTCGAAATTTTCTTTAATAGATTTCCACATAGGAAAATCCTCCATTCTGAGCAGAAGCGAGATTTTATACAGAAATAGTCACTCTTAATTGAGGCAGATATACGTCAGAGTTCTTACGTATATATATGGTATATCACGGCGTTAGAGTCACGGCTAGAGGCAAAAATATTTGACCGGAGTTACGATGATACCGCTGGGCACTCAAAATTTCCAGAATTCGCGGAGCTCATTAAGAAGTGAAGGCCCACCACATCTTCCTTTTCGCCTAACGGCTCAAA
>CAYHHA010000010.1:0-8933 GCA_964356315.1 uncultured Gammaproteobacteria bacterium | reverse complement strand
GAGCGATTGTTGTTGGGCATTGAAATTTCTAAATTCGCGGAGCTCATTAAGAAATGAAGGCCCACCACATCTTCCTTTTCGCCTAACGGCTCAAAGAGCGATTGTTGTTGGGCATTGAAATTTCTAAATTCGCGGAGCTCATTAAGAAATTTCTAATGCGGGGCTGACGAGACTCGAACTCGCGACCTTCCGCGTGACAGGCGGACGCTCTAACCAGGCTGAGCTACAACCCCAAACCGAATTTCATTCGGAATATTTCAATAAACAATAACCAGCAATCAAATAGTGACATTTGACCCTGTGTTATAGTCTACCGCTTATTATAATTGAAAAATGAAGCTATCACAAGGCGGGGATGGGTTAGAGATTAGAGCTTAGAGCTTAGAGTGAAGTGGGCTTAGTAGCTTAGCGATCACTAACATAAGTAGTAAGTAGTAAGTAGTAAGTAGTAAGTAGTAAGTAGTAAGTAGTAAGTAGTAAGGAGTAAGGAGTAAGGAGTAAGGAGTAAGGAGTAAGGAGTAATGCAAGGTTTCCTTTACTACATGTACCTTTCTACGAAATAATTAGTTGGCTTAGTAGCTTAGCGAGCTGGAAGTAGCTTAGAAGGGTTTCGGGTTTCGGGTTTCGGGTTTCGGGTTTCGGGTTTCGGGTTACGGGTTACGGGTTTCGGGTTGCGGGCTTAGAGCGGTGGAAGATCGGCAATGGCGAAAGAGGAAGATGTTTAGTACTATGTAGTTGTATGACAAATCTTGAAATAGCTTCACTTCTGAGAAAAATTGCTGCCGCGTACCTGATAGTAAACGAAAACAGGTTTAAAATTATCGCATATGAAAAAGCTGCAGATAGTATCGAACGGCTTACCGAACAGGTGGAAGACCTGTGGAAGGCGGGGAAGCTTAGTGATATTGATGGAGTCGGTAAAACTATCGCCGGATACCTGCAAGAGATGTTTACCACTGGTAGAGTCTCGCATTTTGATACCGTATTATCTACACTTCCTGCTTCGATATTCCCGCTACTTCTCGTGCCGGGTATTGGACCCAAAAAAGCATATAAACTGGTGACTGAATTGACGTTGCTTGATCCTGTTTCTGTTGTCGGAGATTTAGAGAAGGCAGCCTTGGCGAATAAAATTTCTCCTTTGGAAGGGTTCGGTGAAAAATCTCAGTCGGATATCCTAGTAAATATTGAAGCATTTAAGCGTGGACAGATAAAAGAACATAGAGTACTTATCTCTGACGCAGACCGTATCGCATCTGAGGTCATTGCGTATTTATCCCAGGACATATATATAGAAGCGACAACGACGTTGGGAAGCTTGCGACGCAGAGTCTCTACTATCGGCGATATCGATATCTCGGTCTCTACCACATCCCCTGAATCTGTTATAGCGCTGTTTGTGAAGTATCCCCATCAAAAATTAATAGAACAGGGGCCAACCGGCGCATCTCTACTTCTGCATAATGGGAGACAAGTGGATCTGCGTGTCCAAACGCCAGAAAAATATGGAGCGATGTTGCAATATTTTACCGGGAGCAAGGCGCATAATATTCGTCTGCGTGAACACGCGCTTTCCAGAGGGTATTCTCTGAATGAATATGGAATCAAACCAGTGAAAAAAGAGACAGGGGACAAACGAGAAGATGAGGCTTTAGAACTACTCACATTTGCGACAGAGCAGGCATTATATGAATTTCTGGGATTATCGTATGTCCCACCAGAATTGCGGGAGGATCGTGGCGAAGTGGAGGCTGCTCTGACAAACAAACTCCCGACTTTGGTAGCACCAAAAGATATAAAAGGAGATCTACATGTGCATAGCTCGTATGATCTTTCTTCATCGCATGACCTTGGCGCTCACAGTATCGAGGAAAATTTGAATTCCGCCCTCTCACTTGGGTATGAGTATATAGGGTTTAGTGATCATAATCCCAGCGTGGGAAATCACTCCGCATCGCAAATTGCGACCATTATGGAAAAAAGGTATGAGGTGTATCAGGCAAAGCATGATGCGTGGAAAAAAGAGATGAAAAAGCTCCACCCTCAGGCCACTCTTCCTGAGCTGTTTGTGATGTGTGAGGTAGATATACTCCCCGACGGAGAGCTCGCTCTCCCGAAAGAAGCGTTTGCGTTCGTGGATGCGGTGGTTGTTTCTCTCCACTCGAGTTTTGCCCAATCAAGCGATCAGATGACTAACAGGGTGTTGAAGGCTCTTCAAACTGGCGCTAAAGTCCGAATATTTGGACACCCTACAGGGCGATTATTGGGAAAAAGGGAAAGTGTGCTATTTAAATGGAATGAAATTTATGCGGTATGTAAAGAGCGAGATATTGCCCTTGAGATAAACGCGAATCCGTCTCGGCTCGATGTGTCTGATAGCGTGGTATATGAAGCACGGGATAAAGGAGTCCGTTTTTGTATCGATACCGATGCTCATGCCGTGGATCAATTGCACTTATTGCCGTATGGGGTTGAGGTTGCCAGGCGGGGCTGGGCGACAAAACATGACATCATAAATACTTTAGGGTATACTGAGTTTAGGAAGTGGATCATTGCTAGAAAGTAGGATTAGTGGCTTAGCAATTGGAAGTAGCTTAGAGCCTGGGGTACAGAAGCTTCGTAGCTTAGTGAACTGGTAGTAGCTTAGAGTTTGGTATAAAGAAGCTTCGTAGATTAGCGAACGGAAGTAGCTTGGGTTGAAGATTTTCGAATATTAACTTTTTTATAGGAGGCAAATATGTTAACACCAATGTGGGTCGTTATAGGAATTTTGGTTTTATCTGGAGTGTACGTGTTATCTCTCTATAATGGGCTGGTAACTGAATCTACACAAATCGATGAAGCGTGGGGGCAAATCGATATCCAGTTAAAACGAAGAAACGATTTAATCCCAAATCTCGTAGAAACGGTCAAAGGATACGCAAAGCATGAAAAGAGCGTATTTACCGATGTGACAAAGGCGAGAACGGCAGTCATGGATGCCACGACGCCGGCTGAAACTGCAAAAGCAGATAATATGCTTTCTGGAGCCCTAAAGAGTCTGTTTGCAGTAGCAGAAAGCTACCCACAGCTCAAAGCGAATGATGGGTTTATCCAGTTACAGAAGGAACTGTCAGATACTGAAGATAAGGTAGCTTATGCAAGACAGTTTTATAACACTCAACTTATGGAATACAATCTGAAAGTGAAGGTGTTCCCGAACAATATGCTTGTGGGCATATTTGGGTTTAAAGAGAAAGAATTCTTTAAAACCGAAGAAGCAGAACGAAAGAACGTAAAAGTTGATTTTAGCTAAGGCCTTCGGACGTCATTGCAAAAAGTCCCGATGAGACGTCGGGGTAAATAAAGCAATCTATAGAGATCGCCATACCCGATGAAAATCGTACGAGCGGTGACACTATGAAATTAAATATCCATTCTCAGATTCGCTCAAATATCGTAAAGTCCTATGCCTTCATGGCGGGGTTTGTAGTATTTGTGGTCTTCGCCGGATATGTGATGGGAAACGCATTGGGATATGGAAACTCTTGGATGGGGATAGCGGTGCTGTTTTCCGTGATCTCCAGCTATGTAAGCTATTATTGGGGTGATCAAATTGTGCTCTCTATGTCTGGAGCAAGGCCTGCGGACCGAAAACGGGATTTTGATTTGTACACCGTGACGGAAAACCTCTGTATCGCCTCTGGACTGCCAAAGCCAAGACTGTATGTTATCGAAGACACTGCGATGAATGCCTTCGCCAGTGGTCGGGATCCTGAGCATGCGGTTGTGTGTGCAACCACAGGGATTATCGATCGTCTCGAGAGGCGGGAGCTTGAGGGGGTTATTGCACACGAGCTCTCTCATATAAAAAATTACGATATACGGCTCATGGCGGTCGTCGCTGTGCTTGCAGGTACCATCGCATTTTTGGCGGATATGTTTATGCGAAGCCTCTGGTGGGGCGGTAGTCGTAGAAGTAGAGATAACGATAACAGCCAGCTCCAAGGGATACTGATGGTCGTAGGGATTGTCCTTGCCATCGTGTCTCCGATTGTTGCCTCACTTATCCAAATGGCCATTTCCAGGAAGCGGGAGTTCTTGGCAGATGCCTCTGCGGTCCTATTGACTCGAAATCCCGAGGGGCTCGCAAAAGCATTGGAAAAGATCTCCGGCGACCATGAAGTACTTGAGGCGGCGACCAATGCTACTGCTCATTTGTTCATAGCCAACCCATTTAGTGGCAAAGACTATGGGGCATGGTTCGCTAAGTGGTTCAATACACACCCTCCGATTGCTGAACGCATAAAAGCCCTTCGTTCTATGTGATATGGATATACGCATTCGGACCGCCTCACTTGCTGATATGGCCATTCTTCGGACTCTCCAGGTCGATTTGCATAAGGATAATGCTAAGTACGATACCCTCTTGGATTTGAGCTGGCCTCTTGGTGATATGGGGCTCACATATTTTACGAAAACAATCGAAAATTCTACGTCCATAAGCTATCTAGCAGAGGTGGATGGCGAAATTGTCGGGTACCTGGCGGGGGGACACAAAGAGATGTCCTATCGAAAGACAAAAATAGCGGAAATTTTCAGTATGACTGTCGCTCCAGGGCATCAATCTCAAGGAATTGGTGAAAAATTAGTCGAAACGTTTACAGAATGGGCGCGCACACGTGGATACAGGAAGGTCTATGTGAACGTATATTTTTCAAATGAACGGGGAATAAAATTTTATAAAAAATGTGGACTCTCACCGATTGATATGAGTTTGGAAATGGAGATTTAATTCACAATTCAATCAAAGGGTTGTTAGAATCAAATCGACAGACATATTATTTAGAAACTATCTAGTCTTGGACTATTCAATCGATCTGATTTTGATTCTCCGTTTATAGTTTTCCACGTAATCTCGCGATTTAGCACTCAGACGCTAAGAGCGCCAGACACATGCATTTTGCATCGATAAAACATATTTTGATGATCGTACTTATTTTTGAGGCTATTTTCAGAGATTTTTCAGAAATTGAAAAATAGGAATTCTTCGTATATCTGTAAAAAATATTTCTACAGAGTCTGAATTAGCGTTCTACAGCAACGTAATGCATTGACAGGATAGTTAATAAACTACGAGTACTTGCCTACGTATGTATAGTATTTCAATAGATTCTCCGTCGCATTCACAGTACATCGTACTCATAAGTATATAAAAAATGGATAGAGAATCGTGATCGTAAACGAGACAAAATCACTTTCGAAAATCAAAATAGAAAAATTGAATACATAGAGCTAATTTAGCACTCAGACGCAAAGAGCGCCAGAGACGATACTGTATATGCAGATTTTTTTTGCATAAAATTTTGCGAAATCAGGAAGAAATAGTTGGAAACGCAGCATCCAGCGTCAAAAAGAGGAATATATCCGCTGGAATCGGATCGTGCAACTCACTCTGAGCGAGCCAGAAGCGGAAAACTTGACCTGAGGTATTGCGCAAAATGAAGAGTTTAAAATGGGTCATCCGAATGCTGGCATGACGCAGTACCAATACCCTCTGCCCTCTTTGCACATACGGGGGTTGGAAAAACAGCGATAGCATAAGGTCTCTCTATCCGAATTGTCTCAGGGGATGTGCCGCCGACCCTCAGGGGAAAGGAATTGCTCTCTTTGGATGTCGCCTCACTTGTTGCTGGGAGTCCTTACCGAGAGGAGTTTGAGGCAAGCTAAAGAAACTGCTTAAGGCCGTGGAAGACGGCAGTGGTACATACATCCTATTTATGGATGAGCTTCATACGCTGGTAGGGGCTGGGGCATTCGTGGAAGCATGGATGTAGCGAATATAGTAAAGCCAGCTCTGGTGAGAGGCGAGCTTCATGCAACTGGGGCAACCACAATTCGGGAGTATAGGAGTAAATAGAAAGTGATGCAGCGCTAGAACGGCGATTTCAGCCTGTTTACCTAAATGAGGCAAGACAAGAAGATGTCCTCGTTACTGCAGTGGCAGTAACTACTTGGGTGTATTGCAGATTGCTTTCTCCTGGACAAAGCAATGGATCTGGTAGATGAAGCGGTCTTAGCGTTGAAAATACATGCGGAAAGAGGGTATGAAACTTCTCTCGTGCCAATTTCAGCCAGAATTGCTCAATCGTATGGATCAGACTCACCTTCATTCTTTCTCAAAAGAGCTGGTTGTGAGGATTGTAGAGCTCCAGCTTGCCCATGTAGCAAGCATGTTGGAGTCTCAGCATATATCCATAATGTATACGGATGCGTTGAAGCAATATATTGCAGACATTGGATACGATCCGCTCTCCCACGTCCAGCCCTCGGAAGCGCGCGATACCAGATGCGATTCTTGATGAGTTGTCACTGATGAGTATCAAGAAAAGATTAATCAGAACACCGGTAAAGGTGGGCTATGCAGATAATCGTGTTCTCTTTATTCAACCAAATTACTCATTGTGCGATAATAGGGAGATGAGATTTCGACATACAATCGCAATTTTGGCTGGAAAGCTTGTCTCATGGGTAAGCAAAACGCTGGGTTTAGGTGCCGGGGCGACTTGGCCTGGTGAAGTGGCCTTGCGGATTTCTCCTTCGATCCTCGGGTATCTTTCTACCCAGTACACAAAAGGGATGATTTTGATCGTTGGGACCAATGGAAAGACAACTACTACCTCAATGATCTCCACCATTCTTTCCAAAGAGAAAACGACCTATCTTTACAATCGTAGTGGAGCAAATCTCTTAAATGGGGTGGTCTCTGCAAGCCTGATCCACTGGGGAAAATCATGTGACTACGGAATATTTGAAGTTGATGAAAATTCTCTTCCGCATGTGATGCGGTATGTTTCCCCAAAGATAGTGATCGTCCTTAATCTATTTCGTGATCAGTTGGATCGGTATGGGGAGGTAGAGGTAATAGCTTCAAAATGGAGGAGAGTATTTAAGGCTATGATGCCTGATTCTACATTGATTTTGAATGCTGACGACCCTCTCGTGTCCTCGTTTGGAAAAGAGATCGATGCAAAAACCCTCTATTTTGGGTTATCCGAGAAATTCGCGCAGGACAGAAAAATGGATCATGCTACGGATTCTATCTTCTGTCAATTTTGTGGGGGAAGACTGGCATATACAAGTTACTTTTTTTCTCATTTAGGAGATTGGTTCTGCACGGTCTGTGGAGATAAACGGCCACAGGTGGCCCTTTCTTATTGGAACTCTCCACTTCCAGGGCTGTATAACACCTATAACACGCTTGCAGCAGTGTTATGTGGGAGGGAAATTGGAATTGGCGATGAATCTATTGCGTCGGCTCTCATAGGATTCCGTCCTGCGTTTGGTCGACAAGAGGAATTTGAAATCTCTACTTCATCCAATGGCGGGGTAAACAAAAAAATAAAATTATTTTTATCTAAAAATCCAGCAGGATTTACCGCCTCACTTCGCGCAGTATTGGATTTGAAGCCAAAGGCCATCTTGATTGCGCTCAACGATCGCATACCTGATGGGCGAGATGTGAGCTGGATATGGGATGTGGATTTTGAATTGATTCCATCAGGCACGAATGTCATCGTCACTGGTGATCGAGTGTACGATATGGGGCTGAGAATTCAATACACAGTAGGGACAAGGGACAACAAGCAGGAGACAAGAGACAAGAAGAATGAGGCGAGTAAACTGCATGTAGAACCAGATACAAAAAAGGCAATTGATGCAGGCCTAGAATCAATTGAGGCGGGCGAAACGCTGTATGTCCTAGCCACGTATTCGGCAATGCTTGATATTCGGAAAATTCTTATTGGGAGGAAAATATTATAACAAGGTCGTCATCCCCGCGAAGGCGGGGATCCAGAAGCAGATTCCCGATCGCGTCGGGAATGACAAACAAAAGACTATGAACTATAAACTAAACATTGCCTGGCTCTATCCTGATCTCATGTCTACCTATGGAGATCGCGGGAACGTCATCGTCATCCAAAAGCGCTGTCAGTGGCGAGGGATAGAGGCTACGATCGTTCCGATTACTCTGGAAACTCCACTCACAAAGCTTAAAGCATGCGATATCGTTTTTATGGGTGGCGCTCAAGATCGTCAACAAAAGCTTGCTGGAGCGGACTTTTTGGGAAATAAAGGCCCTGTGGTCAAAGCTATGATTGAAAAGGATATTCCTGGGTTATTTGTCTGCGCTGGGTATCAATTTGTCGGGAATTATTACCGACCCTACGAGGGCGACGATATCCCAGGAGCTGGAATTTTTGATCTGGTGACGATTCATCCCGGAGATCAAGAGAAACGATGTATAGGAAATGTTGTCGCTGAAATCATAAATCTTTCCGGGCTTCAAGAAGTACGTATCGTCGGGTTTGAAAATCATGGAGGCAGGACAACTCTGGGGCCAAAGATGAAGCCACTGGCTCGTGTGATCAAGGGATTTGGGAACAACAGTGAAGATGGTTTTGAGGGCGCGGTATATAAAAACTCGATCGGTTCGTACTTTCATGGTCCACTGTTGCCCAAAAATCCCGAAATCGCAGATTGGCTGATTGCGCGCGCTATTAAGGTAAAATATGGAACGCAACCAGCCTTGTCTAAGCTTAACGATGAGCTGGCAAGAGATGCGAAAATAGCGATATCAAAGAAGCTATAATTTGGCACATTTGCTATACTTTAGATATGAATATTTCACCATTTAAGTTAGAGCGATATTTTGCCAAGTACGAATTTTCCGCCAAATATTTATTATCCAGCTCTGACTGTGATGGTTTGTTGCAAAGCGATCTCCTGAAGTTAGCAGATGGGGAAATGAAGGAAGCGTGGGGCGCATTAGCGCTCGGGTATACAGAATCGTTGGGTAACCCCATCTTGAGAAAAGAAGTATCTCGGTTATATTCAACCGTGCACCCAGAGCAGGTGCTTGTTGTGAATCCTGAGGAAGGTATATTTCTTGC
>CAYHHA010000009.1:37338-52366 GCA_964356315.1 uncultured Gammaproteobacteria bacterium | reverse complement strand
GGTCATTCCACTATTTGGATGGCAAAACGTCTATCGTGGTCTTTGAATCACCGAGTAAGTAGTGGGATAATCATATTACTCATTGCGCTTTTTATTTTGTCATCCCCGACCTGATCGGGGATCCATAAAAATTTCGATTGTTCTAGATTTCTCCCGCTCAGAGGGACGAGAGTGACAAGTCTTATAGGTATATCATTTACTGATATATACCCTACAGAATGCTTCTGCTGGCATAGATTCCACAGCGAAGTCTGTCTGGATGATATCGTGAGGATAGTTTGAAAGTGAATCTCTGTTACATACGCTATTATTATATATATCAAATATTGTTCCGCCGTCTGACAATCGTGAGATTTTCGTATGGGTCAATGTATTTACAGACGGAAATCCACATATACTGCTCACAATATGTATTGCGTTTGTATTTCCCACGTCTATTGAGTTATTACATGATGTAAACGTGATGCCATCAAAAGTTATTGACCCGTCTGGTTTCAGGGGTTGTGCGAGTGAGGGCATCGTATCTTTTTTTAATCTATCTGCATACGCGAGATATTTTTTAAATATATCAGTGCCCTGTGGAGAATATACAAATATCGGCAAATTTTGTTTTTTTGCGATCACTAGATATTTGGATAATATACGCATATGAAAGTCACCTGCCCCCTGTAGAGGTAGTTGATAAAAATATACCAGTATAAAATTACCCAGGCTTACTGTATATGCAATGACACAGATCAGAATTACAATATATTTATATGTTTTTTTGGTATGGGTGTATACATACGACAGTCCGTGTCCCAATACAAAAATAATAAACGGATACATGAGCGCCAGATGTCCTGAAAAATCACTTTGAGTTCTATGCACTACATGGGGAATTGCTCCTAATACAATAAAACTCATAATGATCAGAAATACACTCTGATGCATTGCAAACAATGATCCAATTCCAACAACTAATACAATGCTTTCAATAGGATAAAAAAAGCTGTGTCGTGCCTGGAGAAAAAAATTATCCCCATCTGCAAAAAGGTACGAAGCGGAAAAAATTCTGAGAGTTTTCTGCATCAGATTTTCGCCAAACATCGTGTACTTATTTACCATAAGAGCTAAAAGAGGGGATTGTATAGAAATTTTTCTGATACTGTCTACCTTCTGGGCAAACACAGGAGCGTTCGGTAGAAGAATATCCGATAACCGTGATTGACCTGACAACGTGATTTGGCTTACAAAAAATCCAACAAACAATATGGCCGGTACACACAGTGCCATGACAGATCTGGTATTTAGTTTTTTGTTGATAACGAATGACAGGATAAGCGACAACGCGATGAAAGGGATAAAAAGAATTTTTGTGCCGATGTATGAATAAAATCCCAACATAAATGCAGGCAAGGCATATACGAGGTACGCGGGATAGGCAACAACAATATACAGCCCCAATAAATAGAAAAATGTAGCGGGGGTCGATTCATATCCTGTCCGTCCCATCACTATAAACCACGGATTTATGGCAGTCAAAAAACCGGTAAATATTGCGCCGTGTGTCCCAAAAAGTTTTTTTGCAATCAGATACATGAGGGCAACGATGCCGACGCTCAGCATGGCAAATGGATATCTATAGGTAAACAGTGAGAATGGCAAAAATGAATCAGCAACTAGGTGGATGAAGTAGGGAAGTTCCGCCTGAAGTTCGCCCGGAGGATAGTGGAATGCAAATATTGATAATGGATTCCAAGTGCCTGTTATATCATGGCCGGTTAGAAACATCGCTTTTGCGGTTACCGGATAAATAAGTTCATCACCAGTAATTGCGGTAGGAACGCGGTCTAGCGCTATAAAACGAAGCAGTCCGCTCAATAATAGTAATATAAATAAAATTTTATGTGAAATTATATATCGTTTCATTTTGTTTGTAATAGTTGAAATACTTCCTGTCCATTTGGTAGATATATTGTATGTAACAGTTCTGCAGATTGACTCGCAAGCGGACAGTCTCGGTATTGAACGAAGAGAGAAGATTTGTCTTCTGCGGAAAGTATCTTCGGCATATACGGCATATTTTTCGTTATTCCGAGTCTTGAGTTGAGAGGGCAATCGTCGCTTTCAAATTCGAATGAAGAAAAATTTATGCTGTCAGATTTGTTTTTATCGACCAATTTGGTTTCATTTTGATAGGATAACGGATCATACGATGTAAAGAAAAGGAAAAAAACAGATGGGGCAGATTCTGCGTTTGTAATTATCGTCCTCTTGAACTGGGAGGACCGTTTAGTAACTTCTTCAACTAATTCTTTATATCCAGCATTTCTAAATTGAGCACTTTTGATTGGTTGATGCACATAGTATGAATCGAGATATTGGGCCATATTGTACGCATAGATCAAGATGAGTACGATAGCTGGAAAAATAAGATATGGTTTTGTTCGGATTTTATTGAAAAAAGAATATATGCCAAGCGCGACTACTATAGATAGTGCCGGGTGCATCAATAAGGTACGCTGCATATTTGGTACATCATCGTATGTGAGCGCACTGCCTAGTGGAGCCAAGAGGATCCATAATCCAATAATGATATACGGCCTTGTTCGTCTTGTGACGATTATATATACACCAAAAAGAAGAAATACCAGTTCGACGATATACATATTTCCTGCGTCAAAAATCGTCATCCGTGTTGGAAATGCCTTATCGCGAAAGAAAAAATCAAACGAGAAGTGAGCAATATAATTATTGAAAATTTCGTTTCCATATCCTTCCACCTTGTTATGAAGAATTCGGGCAATCAGGGGCTTTGTTTTGATCATGCCATCTTCGCGAATAGACTCATCCACTTTTAATTGTGCATGAGGGGAAGTAAACACGCTTAGCGATTGAATGCGAAGAGATAGGATGGGAGAGTTGAGAATTAACAATAGAGGGAGAATTATGAACATGCCATAGAGGATTCCAGATAGTACCCAGTGTTTTATTGAGACCCCTTTTCTATACCAGTAAAAAAGCACGGGTATGATGAACGGAACAAACGCGCGGGGGGATTGATACACTGTGAACGATGTTGCAAATAATAAAAACGTTATGAAAAGTGGCAGTAAACGTTTCGATTTCGCATATATGAGAAATGACAAAGCTCCTGAGGTAAGAAGCACTACAACGAGGGTAATTTCTATTCCGATTCTAGAGGCGTTTATATGCCAAGGTGAGATAGCAAGAATCAACGAAGAAAGTAGAGCGACTATTTCTATTTTATTTATTTCTCGAGAAATTATTAGCGCTGACTCCTTGAGCTTTATTTCAGATAGTAGAAGTTCTCTTACAAAGAAAAATGTGACAATCACGCTTAACGATCCGAATAATGCTGAAGCGAATCTAGAGGAAAATTCACTGAGTCCAAGCAACCAGATAAAGGGAATGCTTGAATATGAATACCCTGCCGGACTCCAGAAAAAAGATTGCAAATGAATCGGAAATGCGTTGCCACTCATGTCCTTTCCAGTTTTTAGAATAGAATATGCATTGTAGCCTAAGAATGCTTCATCTCTGTGAAACCCAACAGGGTTTATCCCTAGATGCCAGAACCGAAGAACTACTCCAAGAAGTACGATCCAAAATAAGTAAATATAAACAGGCTTATACATTCTCATGCCAAAATAATTTCCGCGTCATATATCCTATGACTGCTAAAGACATTATACCGCTTATTATATCTGACGCCAGACGCAGAGGAGTTTCACGAAATGACGCGACGATTGTGTGATCTCCTTTTGGAATCGAAAAACTAATAAGACCGCGATGATGAGGGTTTTGGAATTCTATAGGAATTTTTTCGTTATCTACTCTGACCTGCCATCCCGGATAATAGAGCGTATTATCTACGATATCTGTATTTGTATCAGCGGTAACCGTATAGATATGTTTGGTATTTGTTTTCATGTATCCGGAAACCGTAGCGACCCCAGAGACAACTTCAACGGGAGATGTAGGGTACTTGGCAAAGTCTCCCGTCGACCATACCGTTGTGGCTTCTCCATGAAAATATGTTGTGTTTGGGAAATTCTTATAAAATCCTACCTCTCTTTGTTCATATCCCTTTACTCGTACATAGGGAGACGCATACATCAATGTGATGATAAGCAATAGTAATGGGAGCCACGAGGACTTGAATGTCAATCGTTGATGCAAAACCGCGATTGCAGCAAACAGGGCAAAGTTCGCAACTGCCATAAATCGCCAAGGAAATTGGATTATTTTTAAAAATGATATGTGACTCCAGATATTTGAGGATAGTGGTGTCGTCATGAGCGTGCTTACTAGCAAAACGCTTAACCAGAATAGTTGTTTTCTTCTAGTCTTTTTCGTATATACCATATAGACAAATAGCACGAGGGAAACAAAAACGGGGATAATACCGAGTTGTGGAGCAAACCCTCCGGCGCTATTTACATCAGGACCGAATCCCCAAGGAGCAACTATGGCACGAAAGCCTTGGAGAAAATTTCCAGAATAAAAATCTCCGGTAAAGAGTGCTATATTTGTATATTTTTTCTCGAAAAGTGCGGGTATCCAAAAAAAAGCTGACAATGATAACCCAATGGTAATCATGCCGGCATATGACAACGCGTCCTTTCTCTTTTTTGACTCCAGAAATCTTAACACCATATACGAAGCAATAACCGGAGTAAACAATAGGCTTATACCATTATGGGAAAGAATTGTGAGAGCGTATGCGATACCTCCGAGTACTGCTGTTTGAAGTGATTGTTTTTTATAATCTATAAACAAAAGTATCAGAGGGATGAAGATAATACTGAAAAGCTCCGCGACATCCCCGCGAACCAGGAGATTAGCCACATGATAGAGGGATGCTCCATACATGCCACTTACCGCTAGAGCTGAAGGTTTAGGTAAAAACGTCCTTATCCAGAAAAAGAAGGTTATAGGAGAAGCAAAAAAAGCGAAGAAAGAAATAACCTTATAAATTGTTTCGGGATTTTGAATAATAAATGATAGAAATGTAGCTAAATATCCCGGGAGTGGATAGAAAAAATTGAATACAGGAGTTCCGTATGAATAGTTAAGGTAGCCGGCCCATCTTGGAGGAATAGGAGATTCATGAAATGCTCGTATGTATGCCGTAAAGCGCGCTATATGATTGACTCCGTCATGTGTGATATACAGTCCATTCTTAAAAATCGGTATAGCGATGACGATACACGAAATGAAAAAAAGTATGAAGTAAATGACGCTAATTTTTCTTGACATGTCGAGAGTTTTTTGACGAGATCATCTGTATGAGAATATATCCAGATCCCAAGAGTGCCACGATCCCGCTTATATACACACCCCAATTAAATGCCTTTGATTCATACTGCATGGTCACCGTATGATTTCCCTGGGGAATGCGTACACCACGAAAGGCATAGGTCGTTTTGTAAAGTTTTGTTTTTTTGCCGTCAACGGTTGCAGTCCAATTAGGATCATAAGTATCACTCAGAAACAACACCTGAGGAGTCTCTGCTGATGTTGATAGCACAACAGTATTTGGCGCATAGGAAATTATACGCGCTGAACCGGAGCCTAATTTTTCATCATCAAAATCTGTTTTATATTGTGACTCGATTAGAATCGATGAACCAGGAACAAAAGAATCTGCAAAAAACCGTTGTTCGAAGTCTTTCGCTGTGTCATAAAATTGAATGTCTCCGCTTAAAAATGACCTAGGCGCGGCATGCATATTTTCAAACACGGTCCATGCGTCTTTTTGCCAAATAGGCTTGAATCTTCCAGTATCGAATGTCGTGTCATCTTTCGGATTGTCTACGCGATCTATGACATATTTCACGCCCAACGTATCCATAACTTTAAGACGAAATGTATTGTTGGGTAAATCCTTTTCTCCATAGCCAGTGGCAAGTTTTGCATCGGACCTGGTCGTACGCGAAAAAGCCTCGGGAATTCGGCCGTCTTTTGAAGATTGAATAAATTCGTTATACCACCGGAGATTTAATGGATCTGTCCCATCTGTTGAAAAGAGTCTTACCTGTGTCGCAAAATTTGCTTCCATCTCTGCAGATCCATAGCCCCAAACTCTGTTAGTGTCTTGCTTGGATTGAAGAAATTGTATGAGTGCATTCTCAGGATATACAAATGTATACGGAACAAACGGATTGAATTTTAGAAATCCATACGCAAGCTCAATGGCGCAAAGCGGGAGTATGAGCAGGCGTAAAGCCTGTATTTTTTTTGAGGAAAGTATGAGAATACTCATGCCACTTAGAAAAGCTGTGGCAAACAGTAACGACCGTTTTATAATGCTGACAATTTCTGGAGTCATTGTCTTCACTGGATGCGTGAACACAAGTAGCCAGAATATACCAAACAAGCTCCATATAAGCGCAAGAGGGGTAAACATTTTTTTGATCGGTTGTTTGTTTAGATAGTCATATCCATAGCCTGAGAGGATAGCCAGAGAAAATGCTAGCACAAACAATATCCGAGTCGGAGTCCCTGTAGAGAGAAGTGGTATTGGAAATCTGTAGAGTAATTCACTAATTGGAGACCTTACGGTCACAAGTAAAATCACAAGAGCAGTACTGATAAAAAATTTCTGATGCCATGATTTCTTGGTGTCAAAAAGACTTAACACGAAAAGTACAAATCCGACCACGCCGATTGAAAGTGTTTTCCCCACATAATCTCCCGTGATGCTTGATCCTGTAGCCGGGTTTCCAAAAAAATCTGCTATAGCAAGAAGGGGAATCTGCCACCACTGTACTAGCATGTTTTGAATAATGTTTACATAATCATGCGCTACACGCGCTGAAGTTCTAAACAATTCAATAGTCGGAAGTATCTGTGGCAGTGTCAAAAGGAATGGAATAGGAAACAGTGTGCAAATCTGTGTAATAAAAAATGATTTTTTTTGCGGAACTGTCAAATTCGGACTTCCGATAATCCTCACTGCGGTATATACACAGACAAAAAGGAATGTGTTAATAAAATCCTGCGGATGACCTCCTGTCATAGAAGCAACTCCCGCTACTACAAATATAATTTTTTCTAAAAGGGAAAATCTTGATTTTTTTACACCACGCTCAATGATATACAAAAAAAGTGGTAACCATAAAATGGTATGCCAGACCGTAGTAAATTCCATCCAGGCAGAAGCAAATCCTGAAAAATTAAATAACAGTGCTGTTAGCATTGAAGCCACTAATGAAAGTCCGATTTCTGTAGCAAATAGATACATGAATATGGCGCCCAGAATGGGTTGCAGGATAACCATTATGGTCCATGCAGTCAGTTGTGGGAAAAGAAAATATACGATTGAAAATGGATAAAACACCTGTGACTGATAGTTTGCCAAAAGAGGGCTACCAGAAAAATTGTACGGATTCCAAAATGGGAGCTCCCCTTTCTTTAGCTGGTCTATTACTACCGTTTTCCATGGATACAGTTCCCTCAGGACATCAAAGTATTGATTCTTTGTCGGAATTGCTCCTGCCACATATCCATCGTATGATTGATGTCTCCATGGGCCGTACTGCGTGAGCAGGAGATCGCCTGGAAAAGGGTATTTGCCGAAAAAAAGAGTTTTATAAAAAAACCCAAGTACGATAACAATAAGTACTATTAAAGGGAGAACAGCGCGTAATTTCGAAGTATTAGTACTCATGTATGGTGCTTCTATGATACTATTTAGATGGACTAATTCCAAGCGTTGTTAGGCAGAATCACTATGAAGAAATTTCTTCTCGCTTTACTATGTATATTTGCTTTTTTTCTCCGCACGTATCATGTGTCGACAAATCCTCCAGCCTTGTCATGGGATGAGGTCGCAATTGGGTATAATGCTTACAGTATTTTAAAAACCGGACGTGATGAGCATGGGAGATTTTTTCCTCTTGATGCATTTGCTTCATACGGAGACTACAAACCACCCCTTGCTGTCTACAGCGCTGTGCCGTTTGTTTTTTTATTTGGACTCACCGATTTGGCAATTCGACTTCCAGCCGCTGTTTTCGGAACGTTGACCGTGCTTCTTACATACTTGCTTGTTCTTGAGTTATTTAGTTACGAGTTTCGGGTTGCGGGATCACGCTCCCAAAAGGATATTCTCAATAACTCGCAACTCACAAACCCTCGGTTAATCGCCTTTTTAACAGCTACGCTACTTGCCATTTCTCCATGGCATATAAACATTTCCAGAGGAGGATTTGAGGCAAATATCGCTCTATTTTTTATCGTCTTTGGTGTTTGGCTGGTGTTGTCATCCCGGCGCAGTCCAAAACGGTATCTGTACGCATTTCTGCCATTTGTAGCGGCAATTTATACATTCAATAGTGCTAGGTATTTTTCTCCCTTCATTTGTTTAGGACTTTTCATATATACATTTTCACACATGAGAAAAAACTGGAAATATACGGTCATGGGTTTGATCATTAGTCTGGTATTTCTGATTCCGATCGCTCCACATCTTGTATCGAAAGAGGCTAGGCTGCGATTTAAAGAAGTAAATATTTTTTCAGAATCTGCAGTCGTTGTTCAATCAAATGAGCGGATACGTCGAGAGAATGCATCGTGGGTTTCAAAGATTGTCAATAACAGGCGGGTGGGATACGCACGAAGTTTTTTGATGCATTATGTAGATCATTTGGAGCCGGAATATTTGTTTGTCAGGGGTGACGGAAATCCAAAATTTTCCATTCAGGATGTCGGGCAGCTCTATATAATAGAATCGCCTTTTTTGATCATAGGAATTTTTGCTTTATGTATGTCGTATCCCTCAGTTGCAGTATTTCTTTTCTACTGGCTTTTAACGTCTGTCATACCGGCGGCTGTAGCTCGCGAAACGCCACATGCTCTGCGTACACTTAATTCGCTTCCGACGTGGTACGTATTTGTTGCATTTGGTATTTTGACGGTATATCAGTATATATCTGTTACTGGGAAATCTATGAGCCGTATCGCATATTGTTTATTGCTTGTTGTTTTGTATTTTTTTAGTTTTTCGTATTATCTCCATACGTATTTTGCGCATTATCCTAAAGAGTTTTCCGGAGAATGGCAATATGGGTACAAGCAGGCTCTACAGTTTGCAGAGCCGATTGCATCATCCTATACATCGATCGTTGTCTCAGAAAAAATCGGACGGCCATATATGTATACGCTCTTTTATACCCAAACATCTCCGGATGAATATGTCGCTGGAAAAAAATCATATTTCGATTCCGCAGGATTTTATCATGTTTCCGGTTTTGGGAAATATCACTTTGCAAGCACTCTTGAAGAGTCTCTGAAACCCAATACGCTCTATATTTGGGATTCAGACCTTGTCCCTAAGGGCGTCAATGTACTGCAAACCATCCGACTGCTCAATGGGCAGGCAGTACTCACAATATTTGATACGGGGAGTGTAAAGATATGAAAAAATCGATACTAATTCTCACGAGTATTATCTTTTTGGCTTTGGGACTGCGGATGTATAAATTGGGAAGTGTGCCAGTTAGTCCTGATTGGGACGAAGCCGCCTTGGGATACAATGCGTACTCAATAGTAAAAACTGGCCGTGATGAATACGGAACATTTCTTCCACTCTCCATCCGGTCATTTGGAGACTATAAGCCACCACTTTATACATATCTGGCTGTTCCCTCTGTAGGTCTGTTTGGTCTTTCTACGTGGTCTACCCGATTGCCATCTGCTATTTTCGGGGTGCTTGCTGTCCTTGGTGTTTATTTGATGGTACATGAGATTTGTCTGCTAGAACGGGATAGAAATCGAGCGTTTACCTCTTTGAGGCGAGTGCTTTTCGAGGGTGATACCCTTGCGCTTTTGGCTGCGTTTCTTTTGGCCATATCTCCATGGCATTTGCAATTCTCCCGCATCGCGTTTGAATCAAATATCGGTGTCACATTCAACATTTGGGCAGTTTTTACATTTTTACGCGGGTTGCGTCAAAGAGCCTGGCTTCCCGTTTCTGTGATTTTCGTAGGATTCGGATTGTATGCGTATCACAGTGAGAGAATATTTTTGCCTTTGTTGGTAGTACTACTTCTTGTGATATTTCGTTCTCAAATTTTTAAAAAGGAGAATGCTAAAACAATTCTATTTTCAGGGATTCTAGCTTCTATATTTATAATCCCGTTTCTGTTTGTCATGTTTAATGCCGCAGGACTTGAACGATTAAAGGGAACGAGTGCATTTGGCAATCAGATTCAACTGCTGTCTCGCAATATTATAAAGTTTGAAGCCGATAAAATGTCGGGAGATCAATTTGGGGCTTTTTTGGACAATCGGAGGTTCGTTTGGGCAAAGACAATGGTTTCAGGATACCTGTCGCACTTTTCTGTAAAATGGCTTTTTTTAAACGGGGATAATCCCCGTCATCATGCGCCGAGTATGGGTCTATTGTATCTTTGGGAATTGCCGTTTTTATTCTACGGTATGTATGTGGTTTTGACCCTGTTTTCAGCGCCGTCTGCCTTACTTCTTTTTGGATGGCTACTGTTGTCTCCCGTAGCCGCTTCTGTGACAACAGGCTTGCCACATGCGGTGAGAACGCTCGTATTTCTTCCGATGTTTCAGATATTTACAGCAGTTGGCATTGTATCTGGCGTCTATGCGTTTCGCAGTACGATATTTCCAGCACACAGAAAGATTGGGATTGCGTCAGTTATTTTTTTCATCGGATGCATGGTTTTTAATTTTGCCTACTATATGGATATGTATTACGTGCAACAAAATCCTGAAACATCAGAAGACTGGCAATATGGATATGAACAGATAGTCGATATAGCACAAAAGGAAAAACAGAACTACAAAAAAGTAATTGTATCTACTTCACTGGATCAGTCATATATATTTTTCCTCTTTTATACGAAATTTGATCCCGCCCGTTATATTCAAAGTGGGGGAACGGGTGCAATGAGACCTAATGATGCACGTTTTGCATTTGATACCTATGAATTCCGGCCAATTTCTTGGGATAATGAAATTCAGGATGGGAGCGTGATGTATATAGGAGCGCCAAAAGACATCCCTGCTTCTCGTGGCGAAGTATACTCATTTCTAAATGGTAAGCCTTCGTTTATAATCGCCAAATAATATGAACAAAACACGGATCTATTTTCTTCTCATATCAATGATCCTTTTATGGGGTGTCGCGCTTCGGTCTGTAGAGCTTATAAACGGAAACTTTTTATTTGGACTGGATCATGGACGCGACTATTTAGCAGCATACAATATTATCGAGAACCATAAGCTGACACTGATCGGTGCAGAGGCAGGTTCTGGAGTTGCCGGAATTAACGGTATCTTTCATGGGCCGGGATATTTTTATCTAATATCACTTGCATATATCCTATTTGCTGGGAACCCTATGGGAGCTTTGGTTTTCATGGTGGTGTTTGGGGTTCTGGCAATGCTGTTTGCTGTTAAATTTGGATATGAAATTGGTGGGAGAGTCGGCGCAGTTCTCGCAACATTTTTTGTAGCAGTATCGCCACTTATCGTGTCTCAGTCTCGATTTATATGGAGTAGTCATCCGATCACTATATTTGTCATGCTTGCTATCTACTTCGTCTACAAGATTCCATCAAATGCAAAACTATATGCGCCACTGGCTCTTTTTATCGCAGGCTTTACCTATCATTCCCAGCTTGGAGTGGCTGTTCCACTGACGGTTGCAATTGCTCTGGCAATTCCTCTTGTGTACCGGATTTCTGACTGGAAAGTATATGTATTGTGTTTGTTTTCTATAGTTGCGGCATATTCACCGATGATTTTTTTCGAATTTCGTCATAATTTTATGGCAGTACGATCAGCAATTTTGTATGTAACCGTCGGGAGCTCATCAGGTATTAACACGCCAATGTTTGATCCTATTCGACTGGCCAACCATAAATTTGATTATTGGAACAATTTTTATAATACGTTTACATTTGAATTTGGATGGATTGTTTGGGCAAAACAGATGATCGCACTTAAACTCGTTGTTCCATTTATTGTAGTTGGGTTATTTTTAGTAAAAGACCGTTCGTTACGGAAATTTATATATTTCATTTTAGTTATGACAATAGTGACCTGGATCGGGTTTTTGTTTCTCAATAACACGGTATGGGATTATTATCTGACTCATACACGAATCGGATATATCTTGCTGTTTACTTTGAGTATGGTAGCAATTTGGAGGAATCTGAAAACTAGCATGGTAGCGAAAGTTAGCGCAGTCGTCTGTGGCGTCTTTCTAATCACTGTTTTGATAGGATCCATTTTCAGGCAATATATTTCCTACACCATAGATATACATGACACCAATGTCATCGATAAAATCCAAGCAAAAAAAACCGTTGTCGATATGATGTATAAGGACGCCAATGGTCAACCGTTTTCTGAATTTATTTTCGTCCCGCCAATTTATACATATGCGTACGACTATCTGTTTCTAACCTATGGAAAACAAACATACGGATATTTCCCTGGAAAAGAAAAACACGGGATTGCATATCTTTTGATAGAACCGGATAACGGTCAGCCATGGAGGCAAAAGGGGTGGCTTGAAACTGTTGTTCAGGGTGGGGAGACTGTTTGGAAAAAGACTTTATATAATGGCATTATCTTGGAAAAGAGGTTGTATCCATGAAACAGGTACGAAACATTCCGATCTGGCTATGGCTCTTGATAGCTTCTTTGTTTCCAGTAGTGTCACTTCTTACTCCCGGACTTCCCATTACCCATGACGGACAAGATCATGTGGCAAGAATTGCAAACTTTTATGCGTCTCTGCATGAGGGGATTGTGGTCCCCAGATGGGCTTCAAATTTGAATTGGGGATACGGACATCCGATCCTTATGTTTCTGTATCCGCTATCTTCCTATGTGGCATCGTTTTTTTACTCTGTTGGGTTTTCTTTGATCGATAGTACAAAATTGGTATTTGCACTGAGTTACATAGTAAGCATATACACAATGTTTATATGGTTGCGTCGGTCATACGGAGAAAACGCTGCATTGGTCGGCTCCCTTCTCTATGGGTTTGCTCCCTATCGGTTTGTAGACCTCTATGTTCGAGGGGCTATCGGCGAGCATGTTGCGTTTATTTTCCCACCACTGATATGTTATTTCCTGTATCTGTTATCAAAAAATCAAAAAATGATCTATGGAATCGGTTTATCTATTTCACTTGGCTTTCTCTTGCTTGCACACAATGCAATTGCGATTATGTTTCTGCCAATCTTCGCATTATACAGCTTATATCTGGTGTTATTTGAATCAAAAAATCGCTTCTTGTTTCTTGTTTCTTGTTTCTTGTCTTTGTTTCTAGGTTTTGGTCTTGCTTCCTTTTTCTGGATCCCTGCGTTTTTTGAAGGCAAATATACGCTTCGCGATATAGTGACGGCAGGGGAAGTGCTTGAGCGATTTGTTCCTTGGACACATTTCTTCTATTCTCCTTGGAATTTCGGAGGAACGGATTTATTGTCAAAGTCTCTGGGAATTTCCGGACTCATCGGTATCGTGGCCTCTCTTTTTATATTGGGAAAAATTTCAGAGCGAAAGAGCAAGGTTATGCTGTTTGGAAGTCTCCTACTTTTAGCACTAACGCTCGCACTTATGACTAGTATTTCAAAACCTGTTTGGTCCACATTTACACTTCTGCAAAAATTTCAATTCCCCTGGCGATTCTTATCTGTCACGACCTTTCTAGTCGCAGTTATTGGCGCAGTCGGGATAGAGTCTATTTCTTCGCATTCTTTTATCCATAATCGGATATCCAAAATCAAGCTTCAAGGACTGTTTATTGCTTATTGTTTATTGATTATTTTATCAACTGTTGGTATGTGGCATCCAAAAGGATATGCACAAAAACACGAGTCGTTCTTTACCGGTATATATATGAGTACTACCGATACCGGTGAAAGCAGTCCTATATGGTCTATACGGTTTATGGAGCATACGCCTACTGCTACCTCTCAGGTTATCGATGGAGAGGCGACGATATCACAAACATCCAGATCTACAACAAGGCATGATTTTGTTGTCATCGCAACAAAACCCACACTCATGCTTGAAAATACCGTATACTTCCCAGGTTGGAGCGTGTCTGTAGATGGAGCAAAAACTCCTATTCAATTTCAGAATCCCAATTATCGCGGTTTAATGACCTACGCTATTTTGCCTGGTACTCATACCATTAGCGTGCGATTTGAAGATACAAAAATCCGTACGTTTGCAAATTATATCTCAATAGGTAGCATTGGTATTCTTTTTTGTGTCATGATTATATCTGTACTATGGAATCGAAAAAAATAACGTTATCTGTTGCAATTGCCGTATATAACGAAGAAAAAAATATTCAAGCGTGTTTAGTATCTGTCGCGGATATTGCGGATGAGATTATCATTGTAGATGGGGGATCGACAGATAAAACAGTAGAACTCGCAAGAAAATTTACAGAAAAAATAATCCAGACGGATAATCCGGCAATATTTCATATCAATAAGCAAAAAGCGCTGGACGCCTGCGAAGGGGAGTGGATTTTACAACTCGATGCGGATGAGGTGGTCACAAGCGAACTAAAACAAGAGATTGGATCTTTGATATTTGATCATGGATTATCTAATAACAATATACAAGAAAAATCCACCATCCAGAATCATCCATCCACGATCCATCATCCATTATCCAAATTCAATGGTTACTATATCCCTCGTCGTAACTATTTCTGGGGACATTTTATGAAAAAAGGCGGACAGTATCCCGACGCGGTGATACGCCTTGTCCGAAATAGGAAAGCTCATTTCCCCTGCAAAAGTGTTCATGAACAAATAGCGGTAGATGGAGAAGTGGAGACGTTGCTCTCTCCAATGGAGCATTATACTTATATGACGCGTGTTGACTATTGGAAAAAGGCGGATACATACACCACCTTAACGGCGAAAGAAATTGCGAAGAGTACTGAACCTAGTATCGTAGTATTTTTCCAGTATTGTCTGATAAAACCCTTGATCATATTTCTCTCCATTTA
>CAYHHA010000009.1:35459-37238 GCA_964356315.1 uncultured Gammaproteobacteria bacterium | reverse complement strand
TAGTATTTTTCCAGTATTGTCTGATAAAACCCTTGATCATATTTCTCTCCATTTATGTAAGACATAAAGGATTTGTAGATGGTCTGACAGGATTTGAATTTGCCCTATACAGTGCACTCCATTTTCCGATGGCATATTTTAAGTTCATAAAGTCTATAAAGTTCAAAAGTTTATAAAGTGTACAAGTGGCAGCTATGAAAAAAATTATCTTCACCTTACTACTTACTACTATCTACTTATCCCTTGTTGTCTCCGTTCAAGCCGAATACATGTTGCCGTATCCATCGTATATGCCTGGAAACAAGATATACAAAATTTCCAGAATAATAGATAGCGTAAAAGCGTACTGGTATTTCGGTGATATTGCGCAGGTTAAGTATCATCTGATGCTTTCAGATAAATACCTCGTGGAGGCAAAAACATTATTTGAATATAAACAATATCTCCTCGCGAGTGATGCGCTAAAGCGTTCTTATGATCAATTCTCGTCGATCCCAGAATCCTTATACACCGCAAAAGCAAAGAATATAGATACATCTGCTTTCGAAACACTGCTGGTAGACAGCGCATCAAAACACATTGAAGTATTAAATGGAATCTCAAGCCAAGTTCCAGAGCAGTTCGTTTGGACACCAGAAAAAGATGAAGCTACGAACTTGGATCTTAAACAATATATAGAGACATCAAAACTACTTCGAAGTGAAGTACTGCAAAAGTTTATTGAATAGTCTATCTGGGTCTGCCATTGCGAGCTCGCGATGACATATACATAATTATGATTATTATTCTTTTCATTTTACTGATAAGTCTTTCGATATTTTCATTTGGATTTGTGGATCCAAATCTTGAGCTTTCAACTTCTCTTGCATTTTCAATGTTTCATGAGCCAGTGCGACAACTTGTTTTTGAACAGCGACCAATTGCTTCAATAGTATTTATGGTGATACTTTTCGGATTATATTGGGTATATATTCGTTCGCTTATTCACGGGTTGTGGAAAATGTCGATGGTTTTGTTGGGTGTGTGCGCGATTCTTGTCTTTTCATATCCTGCGTTGACTCATGACCTTTTTAACTATATAACAACGGCAAAAATGACCTATTTTTATGGCGAAAACCCTTATGTTGTGATGCCAATAGAAATTCCCAATGAGCCATATCTAGCATTTACGAGGGCCGCAAACAAATACGCATTGTATGGTCCTGTATGGATACTTATTTCATTTGTTCCACATTTTTTAGGAATGGACAGCATCTGGCAAACGATAATAGCATTTAAATGTATCAATGCAATTGCATATGCACTATTCTCGTATTTCATTTATAAGACTACACAATCGTACAAAAATGTTATATTTTTTGCACTAAATCCACTTGTGTTAATAGAAGCATTGGTGTCAGGACATAATGATATATTTATGATGCTACTTGCGTTGGTTGGTTTTTGGTTATGGACGGCGAATCCAATGAGGTCGAAGATTTTAGGTTTCCTGCTAATTTTTTTATCGTGGTTTACAAAAGGAGCAACTGTAATCCTTTCACCACTATTTTTTGTTAAACGTATACCATGGGAAAAAACGCTGCTAATTGCGTATTGTTTGATGTCCTTTGTTTTTATTGTAGTTGCTCCACTTCGAGAGGAATTATATCCATGGTACGCAGTATGGATTATTATGATTGCTTCACTTCTTCCTCTGTCGAAGTATGCCTTTATTTATTGGTTTACCATTGTATTGTCTTTTTCTTTGGAGCTTCGACATCTACCGTATATGTGGATGGG
>CAYHHA010000009.1:0-35359 GCA_964356315.1 uncultured Gammaproteobacteria bacterium | reverse complement strand
CCAATTTTCCAATTTCATTATCCACTTCCCAATTATATTGGTAGTGCTGTTCGTATGGTTACTCACGATGCAGTGTACGCGTTTCAGATATCTCTGGCTTTCGGATATATATTTTTGGCACTTGGCATATTTCTCTGGTTGCAGCGGCTTTTTCCGTGGAAGATTTCTGCATTATCTGCGGTCATTTCTATGTATGTGCCGTACCTATTTGTAGATATGTACGTACGGGGATCTATTGGAGAGATTTGGGCAATAGCTTTGGTGTTTTGGATACTATTTTTTATAGAAAAACGATTTTTTCCTCTTTTGGCTTTGTTTACTGGCTTGTTGATTTTAAGCCACAACATAATGGCGATGTTATTTTCTCCTTTTATCTTGTTCTATAGCATGATGCGGTGTCCCAGGATGGTTTGGTTTTATATATTGGGTGTTTTCTCCGCTTCCTTTTTTTGGCTTCCGGCACTTCTCGAGCAAAAATTTGTCGTAGGACTAAATACCGTGAATTTCCGTGAGCATTTTGTCCAGCTGTATGAACTGCTAATCCCATCATGGGGAACCCAGTTTTCTTCCACTGGAGCACTGGGTAGCAAAATATCATTTCAGATCGGGCTTGGCCCACTACTCACGATAATTGGATCAGTATTTATAATTAGAAAATATCCCCAGAGAGATATTCGTTCGGTGTATATTCTTTGTTTTTCTTTCTTGGTTGTTGGTTTACTGCTGATTTTTCCAGTCACTGAGCCTATTTGGTCTTTTATTGCTCCACTTCAGTTTGTTCAGTACCCTTGGAGACTACTTTCCTATAGCATACCTATCACCGCTATTGCTTCTGCAATTTTTCTATCGAGTATACGTACACCGTTTATTCGACTTTGCGTGATGTTCTTTGCTGTGATGGTCGCGTTTTCTTATTCGAGACCAGTGACATATGAGCCAAGGAATGAAGCATATTATATGGCAAGAAGAAATTTTACTGATGGTACCTCTTCTATGGGAAATAGTTTCTCGACAATTTGGTCTCCGTGGAAAAAAGAACGATTTGAAAAAAGATTTGTAGTATCTGGCGGAAATATAAATGCGATGATTTCTGATTCTTATCTGAAAAAGGAAATACGCGTTGATATGAACCGAGATGGGGAAGTGGTTGCAAATATCTACTATTTCCCAGGATGGAGTGCGTACATAGATACGAAAAAAGTTACAAAATCAATCGAACAAGAAGGAGTTCTTGCAATACCGGTTCCTAAAGGGAGCCATGAGGTGCAGTTTATTTTTGAACAAACACCCGTGAGGGTAGTATCTTTTGTTCTATCTATGTTAAGTTTGCTATCTATATTTTCCCAGTATCCCATCAGTCGTCTGGTGAAAAAAGGGTCAAACACAGTATAATAACGGAAAGATCATGAATATTGCCATAGATATATCACCACTTCAGACTGGACACAATGGAAGAGGAGTTGGGGTCTATACCAAAAAACTGGTGGAAGCTCTCCAAATGTATGAGAAGGATCATTCATTTTCGCTTATAACTCATCAGCATGATATTCCAGAATCTTGCTCTCTAGTGCATTATCCCTATTTCGACCCTTTTTTTATGACGTTACCCCTTATCAGAAAATATCCGAGTGTCGTAACAATACACGATATGATTCCATTGGTATTCCCAGAGAAATTTCCTTCTGGTGTAAAAGGGGCTTTGCGATTTCAGATGCAAAAACTTTCTCTTTTGGGCGTTTCTCGGGTGATAACGGATTCCAATACATCCAAAAAAGATATCTGTCGCATACTACGGCGATCTCCTGATTCTGTGGACGTGGTGTATTTGGCTCCATCTGTGGAAAAAAAGTCTTCTAAAGAATCTGTACCAAATAGCGCTACAAATGCTATTGCTAATGGAATTCCCTATATTCTCTATGTTGGGGATGTAAATTGGAACAAAAACGTACTTGGACTTATCCAAGCGTTTTCGCTGTCCAGAAAAAAAATACCTTCTCTACATCTCGTGCTTGTTGGAAACGCTTTTTGTGACACGGCTTTGTCGGAGGTAGTGGAAATACATAGTCTTATCTCAAAGCTTGCGCTTGGACCATATATTCATATGCCAGGTTTTGTAACACAACCGGAATTATCGGCATTGTATGCAAGAGCGCTGTGTCTCGTACAACCATCCTTTTATGAAGGATTTGGGTTTCCTGTCGTTGATGCTATGTCGTTGGGTTGTCCTGTTATATCTTCCAATACATCGTCTTTAAAGGAAATTGCTGGTCCATCTTTCCTAGTGGACCCAGAGAGTCCTACATCTATTTCGGACGGAATTCAGAGAGTGGCCTCTCTGGCTAGTGAAAAAAAGAAAAAAATGATTTCAGACGGGCTTGAGTGGGTATCTCAATATTCCTGGAAACGGGTAGCCAAAGAAACAATGGCATCGTATGTCAAGGCGCTTTTATGAAGAAATTATCCATTATTATCCCTGTATTTAATGAAGAGGATACTATAGAACGTGCAATTTCTAGCATATTGAAAATGCCTCTGAAAGGGTGGGAGAAAGAGATCATTGTTGTAGATGATGGTTCGACAGATAAAACTTCTGAAATTTTGCGAAAAAATAAGTCAACTATCACTCTGATAACGAAACCAAAAAACGAAGGAAAAGGGAGCGCATTGAAATTGGGTTTTCAGAAGGCGACAGGGGATATCGTCCTAGTTCAGGATGCGGATTTGGAGTATAGCCCGAACGACTATCCTGTGCTTCTGGCTCCATTTGAAAATTTTCAAGTAGATATTGTCTATGGATCAAGATTTTTAGGAGCTCACTTGTCGACGATGTTTGTGTATGAATTGGGAAATAAATTTGTAACGCTCATGACGAATATTTTATATAACACCAATATCACAGATATGGAGACCGGATTTAAGGTATTTCGTAAAGAAGTTATAGAGGATATGGATATTTGCGCGAAGCGTTTCGATGTAGAGCCTGAAATTACCGCAAAACTGCTAAAAAAAGGATATCAGATATATGAGGTTCCTATATCATATTTTGGCCGAACATTCGAAGCAGGAAAGAAATTAACATGGAAAGACGGTATATCGGCATTGTGGACACTTTTGAAATATCGATTTACCGATTAAGTAGTTATGAAAAAGATACTGGATACATTGGGCACAAATACCGTCGCTAAAAGTGGCATGATCGTGTTCGTAGGCTCTATGTTTATGAATGTAGCGGCGTACGTCTACCATCTATTTATGGGTAGGCTACTGGGGCCGACCGCGTATGGTGAGTTATCATCTCTTCTGTCTCTATTGTATGTTTTTACCGTCCCAATTTTGGTCGCTCAGATGGTATTGGTGAAATTTATCTCTGCATATAAGGCAAAGCAAGAAATCGGCAAAACGAAATCGCTTGTGTTATCCGTTTCTAAATTTTTTGCGTACGTGGCTCTCATCGGTTTCCCGATCGCATTTTTTGTATCTCCGTATGTGACCGAGTTTTTGCATTTGAAATCTTCAGTGTTGTTTCTTTTGCTCTACGGAATGTTTGCATTTTCTCTTCTGACCATCGTGATGACGAGCGTGCTTGTAGGATTTCAATTTTTTATCTGGTCCAGTTTCTTAGGTGCGGGAGCCATGATTCTACGTCTCGTTATCAGTCTGCCAATGACAGTATGGGGAGTTGACGGCGCCATGTGGGCAACATTTATTGCTATCATCGTGACGTACCTTATCTATTTTTTCCCGCTTAAATTTATATTTAAAGCAAAAAGCGAACCTATAGATATTCATCTCATGGATGCTGTGCGATTTACGATACCGACGTTTTTAACTATGCTCGCGATAACCTCTATATATTCTATGGACGTTGTGCTCGTACGGCACTATTTTTCAGCGAAAGATGCAGGGATGTATGCAGCCCTTGCAGTTCTGGGAAAAATTATTTTTTATGCATCTAGTGCTATAACCACTGTGCTGTTTCCGATTGTTTCTGAGCGCATTGCTTCCGGGAAAAAATATCGAAATCTTGTACTTACATCCGTTGGAATTGTCGCAGGGATATCTGCACTTCTTTCAGTAGGATTTTTCTTATATCCAGAATTTATTGTCCGAGCTTTGTTTGGCGCTTCGTACACGACCGCTGCAAATTACGTTGGATTATTTAGTGTCTTTTTAGGAATATTTTCTGTTGGAAATAGTATCTGTCTTGCTAGTCTTGCATCCGGCATAACAAGAATTTGGATGTTTCCCGTAGTCGCTGCTATCTTTCAGATAGTTGGTATTGTCCTGTATCATACTAGTATAAATTCTGTTATTTTGCTTAACTGTGGGGTAAGTGCATTTATCGCAATCGGCGGAGTTCTCTATTTCAATATAAATACCTATGAAAAAATTTAGTCTGATAATACCGGTATATCGTCAGGAAAAAACGATACAAAGTGATATTCAAAATATCATCAAAGCACTAGAGGCTCTTACTACCCCATTTGAAATAATACCAGTAATTGATGGTGATCTGGATGGGAGTCTGAAAGAGATTCAAAAAATTCGGGATCCGCGCGTTCGCGCCGTAGGCTATCCTACAAATCATGGAAAGGGATACGCGGTACGATATGGATTTTCACACGCTACCGGCGAAGTGATCGGATTTATGGATGCGGGTGGGGATTTAAAACCTAGCGCTCTTCCACTTATGCTTGCAACCTTTGATTTCGAAGAGTGTGATGCCATCATCGGAAGCAAGCGTCATCCTGATTCAAAAATTTACTATCCATTCTATAGAAAAGTTTTTTCATGGGTATATCAAAGATTCACGCAGGTATTATTTGGCATAAATGTACGCGATACCCAAGTAGGAATGAAGATTTATAAACGAAAGCTACTTGAGGATGTTCTTCCCCGTATGCTCGTAAAACAATTTGCCTTTGATATCGAAATATTAGCAGTTGCATATCATTTGGGGTATAGAAATATTCGCGAAGCCCCTGTGCAGATAGATTTTATTTTCGGGACGTCTACGATAGTGATTCGCAAAATGATGCCAGTCATTGTAAATATGATTCGTGACACGCTCGCTGTTTTTTATCGCCTTCGAATCCTTCATTATTATGACGACGCCAGTAAGCGCAAATGGCGCTATGATCCAGAGCTTAATTTTAGGATTAACATAGGATAGAACGGGTTTATTTGGTTGCGGGTTACGAGTTACGGGTTCATAATTATGATATGAAGGCTACATCTTTCAAGGATTTAGAAGTTTGGAAAGAATCTTTGAGTATCATAAAGGAAGTGTATGATCTAACTTCTCAACCGAGGTTTTCTAAAGACTTCGGATTGCGAGATCAAATACAAAGAGCCGTTGTCTCTATAAGTTCAAATATCGTTGAAGGTTTTGAGAAAAATAACAATAATGAATTTTCCCGCTATTTACGAATATCCAAAGGGTCGCTGGGCGAGGTAAGAAATCTGTTGGAAATTTCTCGAGTCATAGGGTATATTTCTGATAAAACCACAACTGAATTAGATGACCGATTGGTGGTATTGTCACGACAGATTGGGGCCCTATTAAATTATCTTCAAAAACTACGAAACGGTGGTACAATACAAAAATAATGAGCCCAGAACCCGTAACCCGCAACCCGAAACTGTTAAACATACTTTTGTTAAACTGGCGGGATGTGGCACATCCAAAGTCAGGTGGAGCAGAATACGTCACCATGGAGCATGCGCGAGGATGGGTAAAACGAGGTCATACGGTCACTTGGGTCACTGCGTGGTATGACGGAGCGATAAGAAATGAGGTAGTAGATGGTGTACGGTTTATTCGCAGGATGGGATCTCTTTCTATATATCTTTATGTTTTTTTCTATGTGTTACTTCATGGTCGGTCCTATGACGTGATAGTAGATGAGGTTCATGGGTTTCCATTTTTTACCCCTCTGGTGACACGCACTTCTGTCGTCGTATTTATCCATGAAATAGCGGGAGAAATCTGGGACTTTATGTTTACTTTCCCCAAAAATATTATCGGAAAATTACTGGAAAAAATATATTTCCGTTTGTATCGCCACTGCCAATTTTGGACGGATGCAAACTCTACGGTAGAAGAGTTGGTAGAGCGTGGAATTCCAAAAAAGCAATGCCTTGCAATTCCATGTCCTATTCCAAGTGATTCTGGGTATATGATCATGGATGCTGAGCTCAATGTCAAAGATCCAAAATCAAAGATCCAAGATCAAGGATCAAAGATTCAAAATCCATCATCCAAAATCAAATATCCAATATCCAAGATTCACAAGGAAAAGAATCCAACATTTATATTTGTGTCACGAGTCGTGAGGATGAAGGGGATAGAAGAGGTTATAAAGGCGTTTGCATTTGTATTTAGAAATACTCCGAAGTCAACACTATGGATAGTGGGAAGCGGGGAGGAATCGTATATAGCTGAACTAAAAACGATGATAGACGAGTATGGAGTATCTGGAAATGTGCAATTTTTAGGAAATATTTCTGACTCAGAAAAGTATGATCGGATGTGTCGTGCACATGTGTTGTTGCACGCTTCGGTGAAGGAAGGGTGGGGGCTTGTTGTTCTAGAGGCGGCGTCTGTTGGGACTCCTGCTGTCGTCTATAATGTCCCAGGTCTTAGGGATGTTGTGAAACATAGAAAAACTGGAATTGTTATCGATACAAATTCTCCAGCTTCAATGGCAAAGGAGGCACTGCTCCTTCTGGATGATCAACGAAGGTACGAGGCGTATCAGATACAAGGTCGGAAATGGGTGAATAGTTTGACATGGGGCTCCGTTGTTTATGAGAGTGAATCGCTGCTATATAAGGCAAGTGGTAAATGATGAAAAGTACGGTATAATACTTTTATATATGAAACAATCATCGGTTCCTTTTGTTGATCTCAAAGGTCAGTATAAAACCCTCAAGAAAAAAATAGATTCCGCAATTTTTGATGTTATTGAGAATACTCGATTTATCCAAGGAAAAGAAGTGCATGAATTTGAAAACGAATTTGCCACCTATATTGGGGCCAAGCACTGCATAGCGGTAAATTCTGGCACAGATGCACTGATCCTTGGGATAAAGGCGCTCGGGCTATCCCCTGGAGACGAAATCATAGTTCCTGTAAACACATTTATTGCGACAGCACTTGGTGTTATAGAAAATAATTTGAAGGTTGTGTTTGTGGATATAGATTCACGAGATTACGGGATGAGTATAGATGATCTAAAGATGAAGATCACGAAAAAAACAAAGGCGATTTTAGCTGTTCATTTATATGGCAGACCGGATCGTATTGACGAAATGCAAAAAGTGATCCGAGACAGTGGTCAACATATTCATCTAATAGAAGACGCATGCCAAGCGCATGGAGCAAAATATAAAGGGAAAACTGTTGGATCGTTTGGAACCTTCAGCGCGTATTCATTCTATCCTGGAAAAAATTTAGGCGCATATGGAGATGGGGGAGCGATCGTGACGAATGACGATTCATTGATGGAAAAATACAAAATGCTACGGGAATATGGTCAAAAAGTAAAATATATCCATGAGTCATTTGGTACGAATTCACGACTAGACACAATTCAAGCAGCTATTTTGCGGGTAAAGCTTCCTCATCTGGACTCTTGGAATGCGAAACGAAGAGATGTCGCGGAATTTTATACAAAATCAATTAAAGAATTAAAACTACCCGTTCACACCCCTGAAGATTCAGTAGAACGAGAATCGATTTTTCATGTCTATGCGATAGAAGTAGAAAATAGAGACACGGTACTTGAATATATGAATTCCGAAGGAGTGCAATCACTTATCCATTATCCGATCCCACTGCATGAGCAAAAAGCGTTTGCATATTTAAATCACGCTCCAGAGGATTTTCCACAGGCATACACACGTTCTCGGAAAATTTTATCATTACCAATGTTTCCAGAGCTTACAAAAGCGCAGGCGACTCGTGTAATACAGGTTCTTCAATCTTTTTATGAACGATAACCTATTATTTCAATCAATTGTAGATTGTACGATCGGACAACGGACGAAGATTTGGAAATTCGTTAATCTGTATGGGTGTACTATTGGAGATGATTGTCTGATCGGAACTTTTGTAGAGATTCAAGGTGGCGTAGTGATTGGAGACAAGGTCCGAATTCAATCCCATACATTTGTATGCGAAGGTGTCACCATCGACGATGCTGTATTTGTTGGGCATGGCGTGATGTTTATAAATGACAAATATCCCAAAGCCATTAATGCAAAAGGGGAGCCTATCACAAAGGCTGATTGGACCCTACTTCCTATTCATGTGAAAGAAGGTGCTTCCATCGGATCTAATGCAACGATACTCCCTGGAGTTACAATAGGTAGGCATGCAGTGATTGGAGCTGGGAGTGTTGTGACAAAAGATGTACAAGACAATGCTGTTGTTTATGGAAATCCTGCCGTAATAAAAAGATCAACAAAGGAGTGAATATGAAAAAAATTGGAATTATTGGTTGGGGGTATTGGGGAAGAAATTATGCAAAATATTTCGATTCCAAATTAAACGCTGAGTTGGCCTATATTTGTGATTTGCGCCCAGAGATGCTTGCCGATGCAAAGCGATTGCACCCACACGTTACAACGACCACGGATTTAATGGATCTAATAAAAGCGAAAGTAGATGGTGTTATTTTGGCTTCACCAGCAAGTGTTCATAACAAGCTCGCTTCGCTGTTTATCGAAGCACACATACCAATTCTAATCGAAAAACCACTTACTAATTCTTATATATCCTCAAAACAGCTGGTCACGCTTGCAAAAAAGGAGAATACGAAAGTTCTTGTAGGGCATACGTTTCTGTATAATCAATCGGTTCGATATTTGAAAAATGAAATTGAGAACGGAACATTCGGCTCATTAAATTATCTAGAATTTCGGAGACAGAGTTATGGTCCTGTTCGCGATGATGTAAATATTATTTGGGATTTTGCACCGCACGATATAGCTATAACCAAATATTTACTTGGAAATGCTCGCCCAATATCTGTTTATGCTCAGGCAGGAAAATTTTCCAGGCATGACAAAGAAGACATTGCTATCATTATCCTTAAATATCCCAATAATGTAATGGTAAATATTAATGTTGCATGGTTGTATCCGATTAAAATTCGGACATTAACATTATTAGGTAGTAAGAAAATGGCCGTCTTTGAAGATACGAATATGAGTCAGCCTGTTTCTATTTATGATTCAAGCTTGCAGTATCCTAAGGAACGTGACCCTTCTGGGGCATCATTTCGATTAGGCGATGTACATATTCCACGAATTTCGAGTGTCGATCCTCTTGCTACCCAACTTAGACACTTCGTCGAGTATATTCATGGGAATGAAGTTCCTTTAACACCTGTTGAAGATGGGGCTGAAGTAGTCGGGATAATAGAAGCTATTTCGGAATCGGTAGAATCAGGAAAAGAGATTCTAATTGACGAGTGGTTTTCTTCACATGACTCATGAAACGACCGATTTTGTCTATTGTGACTCCGACGTATAATGCTTCGACTCAGCTTGATCGGTACTTCCGATCCATTGAGATCCAAACTGTGAGTCCAAATAAGTACGAAATTCTTATCATAGATGGAGGATCTACAGACGATACAATTGCAATTGCCAAAAAACATCACGCGACTATTGTCCATAATCCTAAAAAACTTGCTGAGCCTGGAGTCGCATTGGGTTTTGAAAAAGCAAAAGGTGAATTCATCATGATTCTGGCAACAGATAATATATTTGTAGAAGCGAATGCTTTTGAAAAGATATTATCAGTTTTCTCGAATTCTGACATCTCTTCTGTATTTCCGAAACATGATTCAGAAAAGGCCGATACTATTTTTTCCCGTTACGTAAATACGTTTACAGATCCTTTTACGCATTTTGTCTATCAAAATGCAGCGAACGCGAGGACATTTTATAAAATTTATCCCATGATATTGCACACGGATCTTTACGATTTATATGATTATAAAAAAGGAAATTCATACCCTCTTATCGCTCTTGCTCAAGGGTTTACTATTCGAAAAAAAGATATGCCAAAGCGTTATGAAGAAAAACATGATGATGTGTTGACTGTCTATTCACTCATTGATCAAGGTAAAACTATCGCGTATGCACATGGGATTTCTATGTATCATTACACTATCGGTGGTTTTAGTGATTTTGTTCGCAAAACAAAACGCGCGGTGGAGAATGCGATGGTACGAGCGAACTCTGGAATAAGTAAAAGGAATCATTATTTAACTCCAAGACAACAAATCATGCAGTATTTGTTTTTCCCTTATTCATTTAGTATCATTGCCCCTTTAACGGTCTCTCTCTATAATGTATTGATATCGGGAAACAGTGTATGGCTATTTCATACGCCTATATCATGGATTTCTGCATTAATTTTAGCTATTACCGCAATACATATTAAATTAAAAAAAATTATATGATTAAATTAATTAAGTCTACTTTCTTGAACGAGAAAAAAACAAAAAAAGCACTATGTTCATTTATAATGAAAGCCGAGACATTGAGTATAGGAAAAGAATGTTTGACTTTTGAAAAAAACTTCGCCAATTGGCAGCAGAGAAAACACTGTATTTTTCTAAATAGTGGTAGTAGTGCAAATTTAGCGATCACACAGGCGCTTCTTAATTTGGGAAGAATTCAGAAAGGCGATTCGATAGGATTTTCTGCTCTAACATGGTCAACGAATGTAATGCCTCTTATTCAGCTAGGACTTGCTCCTGTTCCTATCGATTGCGAATTGGATACATTAAATATTTCTTCAAAAAAGTTGTTATCTGTATTGAAAACTAAAAAAATTAAAATGCTGTTTATCACAAACTTGTTGGGATTTTGTGATGACATAGATGAGATTGCACGAATTTGTAAAGAAAAAAATATTCTGCTTATCGAAGATAATTGTGAGTCTTTGGGAACTGTATATAAAGGAAAAAAGTTGGGAAACTATGGTTTGGCAAGCACGTTTTCTTTTTATGTGGGCCATCATATGTCAACAATTGAAGGAGGTGCAGTGTGCACAGACGATACAGAACTTGAAACAATGATTCAATTGGTCAGAGCACACGGTTGGGATCGAAATTTGACTGAAGACAAACAGCTCACCATCCGTACAAAGCACAATGTAAATGAAACTTTTTATTCTCGATATACATTTTATGATTTAGGGTATAACTTGCGAACGATGGAAATTCAGGGATTTATAGGAAATACTCAGATTCAATATTTGCCCGAAATAATTCAAAATAGAGAACGGAATTTCAAATACCTGGCAGAAAAAATTTATAAACGAACTGATTTATATTATCCGATTCGGTACGATCATATCGATGTACTTTCTAATTTTGCGGTGCCAATAATATGTAAAACACAAAAAATCCGCGATGAACTGGTGAAAAAATGTGACGGTATTGTCGAAATTCGTCCGATTGTAGGTGGCGATATGACAAAACAACCGTTTTACTCAAAGTATATCGGGGGAGTAAATATGAAAGAAATAACCAACGCGAATATCGCACATGAACAAGGATTATATTTTGGCAATAATCCAGAGTTGACCCTAAAAGAATTAAAGACTCTGATTGCTCTGTTTGCGTAAAGCATTGTCCGAACAATAACCCATGACTAAACCACTTGTGTCCATTATTATCGTCAATTGGAACGGTTTGAAATGGCTCTCTGATTGTTTTTCTTCTCTCCACTCACAGGATTATAAAAACTTCGAAATAGTGTTTGTGGATAATGCATCTTCCGATGGATCAGTGGAATGGGTAAAAAAACACTACCTAAAAACGAAGATTATCGTAAACAAAGAGAACTTGGGATTTGCAGATGCTAATAACGTCGGATACCGACAAGCAAAAGGGGAGTATATATTATTTCTCAATAACGATACACGAGTTACAAAAACATTCCTCTCTGAGCTGGTAGATGTATTTAAAGATCCCACGATCGGCGGAGCGCAGAGTAAGATTTTGCTCATGGACCACCCGGATACACATGATAGCGTTGGAGCCTATATGACACCATCTGGATTTCTCTATCACTTTGGATTTGGGAAGAAGGATGCTAAGCAATATGATAAACAAATAGAGCTCTATACCGCAAAAGGCGCTTGTATGATGTTTAAAAAAGAAGTTCTCAAGCGAGTAGAGTATAACGGGTGGGTGTTGGACCCTGATTATTTTGCCTACTTTGAAGAATCTGATATGTGTCATCGTATTTGGTTGTCAGGATCTCGAATCGTATATGCGTATAAATCTGTGATCTATCACAAGATGGGTGCGACAAGCAGTGGAATGAACAATGCATTCATCCAATATCACTCGTTTAAAAATAGATTGAATTCATATCTGAAAAATCTAGGAGCTTGGTGGCTATTTTTGTATTTCCCCCTCCATCTGTTTCTGGTTGTTTGTTTTGCATTGTTTGCTCTTCTTCAACGAAAATGGCAACTGAGCGGGGCAATTTTCCGGGCGATATGGTGGAATATCCGTACATTTCCACGGACGCTTCGCCTTCGATCGCATGTTCAGCTTGTCGTTCGTATGGTTTCCGACAGTACTTTACAGGCTAAAATACTTCGAACCCCATCGTTTAGTTATTATCAGCATTTGATCGCCGGAACTCTGGTTGAATATAAAGAAAATCCTGATATGATTGGGTGATATGAAATCTTCGGATCTATCGATATTATTTATTTCTTGTGATAAGTATAGCGATTTGTGGAAGCCATTATTCTATTGCGTTGATAAATACTGGAGCGATTGCCCCTACCCAATGTATTTGGGGAGTAATACGAAAAAATTCGAACATAAAAATGTACGATCACTTTTAAGTGGTCCAGATAGTGATTGGTCTTCAAGCTTGAAGAGACAATTGTCTCAAATAACATCTACATATGTATTTTTATGGCTCGATGATATGTTCCCAATACAGCATATAGAATTAGAAGAAATTATTGAGACAATTACCTTTATGAAAAAAACGTCTGCGAATCACGTTCACATGGTTCCAAATCCGACACCTGACAGACTGGTGGAAAACGGTAAATATGGTGTTTATGAAAAAGGTGCACCATATCGCGCAACCGCGTTGGGTTTTTGGAACGTCGAGTATTTAAAATCACTTCTCATTGATGGCGAAAATCCTTGGAATTTCGAAATCCTTGGATCGTATAGAACTAGTTATGTAGGCGGGTTCTACTGCTTGATGAAGCCACTATTTCAGCGACTCCATGTGGTCGAAAAAGGGAAAATTTTTAACGACTCTGCTGACTATTGTAAAAAACATACTATTCCTTTGGATACGACACATCGTCAGATAATACAGAAGGGAAATTTTATAAAAAGCGAACTGCAAAAATTGTATTTCAACTCAGTCATACAAATTCCTTGGAAATATAGAGTAAGCCTCATGGGGATACTTCGAAAATTAGTGATATCATATTAACTATTATATGAAGGAAGCTTTTTGGAAACATAAAAAAGTATTAGTAACTGGTGGAACGGGATTTATTGGTAGCCATCTAGTGGAGCAATTAGTTTCGCAAAGTGCAATTGTACGCGTGTTTGATCGCATGTCTTCTGGCAAAATTCGATTTATCGAGCATTTACAGGGAACCGTGGATTTTATAAAAGGGGACTGTTCAAATCCGGAAGACGCCTTAAAGGCATGCACAGGAATGGATGTTGTCATGAATTTAGCTGCTAAAGTGGGAGGCATAGAGTACAACATGTCTCATCAGGCAGACATGTTTGCTGAAAATATAGCGATCTCTTCTAACATGATAGCATCTGCGCAAAAAGCTGGTGTAGACCGTTTTCTCGTAGTGTCATCCGCGTGTGTCTACCCACATGATGCAATGATTCCAACTCCAGAAACAGAAGGGATGCGCAGTGAGCCAGAGCCTACTAACAGTGGGTACGGTTGGGCAAAACGGTTTGCTGAAATTGAAGGACAGCTCTACGCAAAACAATATGATATGAAGATTGGTATCGTTCGACCCTATAACGCGTATGGTCCACGCGATGACTTTAATCCCGCAACGTCTCATGTGATCCCTGCGCTTATTCGAAGAGTGATGAGTGAAGAAAATCCCGTCGTTGTCTGGGGAAGTGGAAAACAGTCGCGGGCATTCTTATATGTAGAAGATTTCGCCCGTGGACTCATGCAGGCGATAGAAAAATATCCGATAGCAGACCCGATAAATATCGGAACTAATGAGGAGACAACCATAAAAGACCTCATTGAATTAATAGTAAAGATTAGTGGGAAAAATAAAAAAATCATTTTTGATACAACAAAGCCTGATGGAAGCCCGAGAAGAAATAGTGATAATATAAAAGCAAAAGAGAAAACGGAATTTGTAGCTACAACTGGATTATCGAAGGGTTTAGAAAAAACAATAGAGTGGTATAAAGCAAATTTAGAAAAATAATTTATTTTGAATAAATCCTCACAACCAAACCGGCCAATTTTTTCAGTAATTATACCCACTTTCAACAGGAGTAAATTTCTAAGGCTTGCAATTTTGTCTGTATTGAGACAATGCCAGACGTCTTTTGAGATTATAGTCTGTGATGATGCTTCCACTGACAATACCGAGGAAATGGTGAACTCTTTTCATGATATAAGAATTAAATACTATAAAAATAAAACTCGCTTAGGAACTTCAATGAATTTTGTGCGATGTTTTAATCTTTCAATAGGAAAATATATTTTTACTCTTGGAGACGATGATCTAATATTGGATGACAAAACTTTATATAAGGTCTCGAATCAAATGAAAATAAGCAAATCTGGAATGGGTAAAATAGGTACTATAACCTATGAAAAATCATATTTGGATCCGTATCAGATATCAAAGGTTAGCACA
Organism: uncultured Gammaproteobacteria bacterium; assembly: GCA_964356315.1. Taxonomy (GTDB): domain Bacteria; phylum Patescibacteriota; class Microgenomatia; order UBA10105; family UBA927; genus CAYGFH01. The sequence continues at coordinate 20,430 of CAYHHA010000009.1, read as the reverse complement.
AGATTACTTGAAATTAAGCCACATGTTGACCGTAGTATTTTGGTCAATACTATAAACTTTGGTTTAGGGTACTATTCTGGTTTAATATTTGATAACAGTTTAATAAATCGCAAATACCTACTCATGGATCATAAATGCTACCCAGATCATATGTGTCATTCATATCATAAGATCGCATATGACTTAATTCTTAGAAAGGGAATCGTGTATTTACCAGATTTATTTATCGTTTCGCATTTAAGTTTAAATCTTATTCCAAGATATTTTAATCTTGCTAAGCATGGAAGAATATACTGGGAAGACTCGATAAATCAGGCTAAATCCCTGCTAAGTGTGTCTGATTTTGCCAATTATCGGCATGCTTTTATACAATCTCAGTTGGTTATGCTTCCAAATATTAAATTTTTTACAGACTATCAAAATTATATCAATTTAATTCGATCAGTTATACGATCCGAGCCCTCTATTATACGTGCTAAGTATTTCTTGTTATGGATGAGTATCGGTTTTCTTCCAAATCTAGTGATAGGGATGGCACGAAAAGTTAAAATAGTTCTCACACGTAAAGCAACTCAAAAAATACTGAAGCAGCATGATTATGAAAATAAAATCATGCGACTTAATCGATTCTTTTCCAGTTCATCTTGATGTATTTGGTTTGAGGATTGTCTCAATTTTAGAGAAATCAATAGGATTAAGGATTTGCTTTCTGTGCTTTTCAAAAAACTCCCAATCTAATTTTTCAAATGGAACTTTCTTCATCATATTCTTTTGCTTTCCCTTTTTTAACACGCTACAGCAGAAACAGTTAACTGTAAACACTTGTATATTCGGCTGGTTCATCCTAATTTGTGCAACTGATCGCCAAACGTCGCCGTTGTATGCCATGCCAGCTAGGGAATCTGTGTGAGATTGATTATGTGGATAGGAAATTCCACGCAGGTATGAGACGATATTTCCTTCGATAAGTTCAGCCGATTTTTTGATTAACGGATCAGTATCATGAAGGACGATGTAACCGCCTGGATTTAATATTTTAAAACATTCTTCAATTTCGATATTGACGATAAGTGATAGATGGGCGGCATCAATGAATATAACGTCATATGTTTTATGAAAAAATATTTTGTTTAATGCGAAAAACATTTCAGAGGTCATTCTGTATTTGACATCGTATGAGCCGTATGGATCTATTCCATCCCTATTACCACAGTTTATTTTTCTAAAAGTTCTTCCCTGATCTACACCGATCTCTAAATACGATGTCTGCCTATTAAATCTAGATAATAGTTTATTTATTAGTTGAGCTTGTTCGGTAATATACTGATCTGTAATATATCTATATTGAAATATTATCTTATCAAAAAATGAATTGTTCATACTTAGGTATTAGGTTCTGAGTTGGTTATACAACTATTTCATTATATTTGTGCGTATAATGATATAATTCTAACACATGGAGCATATTGTATCTGTAAGAAAAATATTTGTCTTTTTGGGAACAACAGCAGAACTAATTAAGCTTGCTCCTGTGATACAGGAAATAAAAAAAAGAAATATTGACTTCACAGTGATTGCTACGGGTCAAAATGATATTAGGTTTGAAGAGTATAATTCCATATTGAAAGGAGTTGTTATTTTAAAAGCGGTTACACCAAAAAGTAAAGAATCCTCTGTTCTTGCTTTTGTCATTTGGGCTATCCGAACGTTTTTCTCGCTTCTTTTGGGAATGCGATCAAATTTTAAAGGACTAAATAAATCAAATTCATATTTTATTATTCATGGTGATACTGTTTCGTCTCTTATGGGTTCCTTGGTTGCTTCAATTTATGGTTTAAAGCTTGTACATATAGAATCGGGTTTGAGATCATTTCATTTTCTTGAACCGTTCCCAGAGGAGATTTGTAGATATATTATTTCAAGACTTGCCGATATACACTTTTGCCCGAACGAATGGAGTAAAAATAATTTGAAGGGCTTTAAAGGAAGCAAAGTAAATACATATGAAAATACACTTATCGAAGCCTACTATAGTGCCATAGCAAAAACGTGCCATAATTCCCTCGTGAAATCATTGACTCAAAGCGGAAAAAAATATTTCGTCATGGTTATTCATCGTCAAGAACATGTTGTTTATGCAATTAATATTATGCATAACTTATTAACCTATGTTTTTTCAGTTGTTCCTACCTCATTTCAGTGTGTTTTTTTAGTCCATGATCAATCAGCCAAATTCATACAAGAATTGCATGAAATTATTACAAATAAGAAAATGAAAAATTTTATCACAATTAACAGACTTCCTTATCCTGATTTTATGCATTTACTTCTAAAATCTGAATTTGTTATCACGGATGGTGGTAGTAATCAAGAAGAATTATATTATATGGGAAAACCGTGTTTGTTGATGAGGAAACATACCGAAAGAATAGAGGGTTTGGGCAAAAATGTAGTATTAGGGAACAATGATCAAACACTAATAAGACAATTTATTGATTCATACTCAATATATAAAAGAAAACAAATACGGATAAATAAGCGACCATCTGCAATTATAGTCGACTATTTATTTACGTATGATTCAAAATCATAACATGTATAGAATTCTCGATTGGGATAGCGATAAATTTGGATATAAAGTAGTTCAGATAGATAAATTTTCGGATTTAAGCAATTTGCAATCGATCCTTAATTCACTGAGAGACGCATCCGTTAAATTGGCATATGTCTTTGTAAACACAAATGATATATATAAAAATGAATGTGCACTTAGTTCTGGAAGTGTCCTAGTTGATACCAAAGTCATGTACACTAAATCACTGCAGAGCATTGAAATCGAAAATTCTAATGATATAAATATTTCAATCTACAGCAATGTGACAATTAATGATCAAATTTTACATTTGGCTTTAGAGAGCGGAGAGTTCTCGAGGTTCCGTACGGATCCGCATTTTAAAAACTGTGAATTCGAAAATATGTATACAGAGTGGATATCGAGATCGGTTTCTGGAGATATCTCATTTAGGGTTCTTATTTATAAAAATATAGAACAACAAATACTAGGATTTGCAACTCTTCAACGTGAAAAAAATATTGGTCGGATTGGTTTGTTCGCCGTTGGAAAACAACATCGCAGACAGGGGATTGGAAAAAAACTTATACAACGAGTTTTTACTGATTTTAGGGACATGAATATTACAGAAGTAAGAGTGGCAACCCAAAAAAATAACATTGCAGCGTGTAATTTTTATACTAAGCAGGGTTTTGATATACTATCTGAGCAAAACATCTACCATTTCTGGTTATGACTCAACTAATTCGTATACCATTTAATAAACCACACCTCGCAGGGCGAGAGCTTGTGTATATTCGTGATGCTCATAAACGGCGGCAATTAGCTGGCGACGGATTCTACACAAAATCCTGTCAAACTTGGATGAACGAAAAATTTGGATGTAACTATAGCCTTTTAACTCATTCAGCAACAGCTGCACTTGAAATGATCGCTATCCTTGCAGATCTAAAGCCAGGAGATGAGGTGATCATGCCGTCCTATACGTTCGTGAGCACAGCAAATGCTTTTGTACTGCGCGGTATTATCCCCGTATTTGTGGATATCCGTAAAGATACGATAAACATTGACGAATCACTCATAGAACAAGCAATTACCAAGAAAACGAAAGCGATAATAGTTGTCCATTACGCGGGAGTTGCATGCGATATGGATGAAATCAGGAAAATTGCGAAGAAACATAATATACCAGTAATGGAAGACGCAGCACACGCATTTTTAGCTAAATATAAAGACCAATATTTGGGCACGGTGGGTGATATGGCAGCATTTAGTTTTCATGAAACGAAAAATATAATTTCTGGAGAGGGTGGAGCACTTTTTATAAATAAAAAATCTTATATAGAGCGTGCTCAAATCATTCGGGAGAAGGGGACAAACAGGACAAAATTCTTTGAGGGCAAAGTGGATAAATACACATGGGTAGACGTGGGGTCTTCGTATTTACCGGGGGAAATTATAGCCTCATTTCTTATGGCTCAGCTGGATAAGTCCGCATCTATTACAAAAAAGCGTTTGGTTATTTGGAAACGATACCATAAAGAGCTGAAAGACTTAGAGAAAAAAGAATTTATTCGTCGTCCAATAATACCGCAATATGCTACTCATAATGCGCATTTATACTATATTCTGACAAGGTCGTTGAAAGAGCGAGATGGACTGATAGGATTTTTGAAGGAACGAGGAATTCTTGCCGTCACCCACTATATCCCGCTTCACAGCTCTCCTGCAGGAAAAAAATTTGGGAAAACTCCCAATTCTATGAACATTACAGACGAAATCTCAGAGACTTTGGTTCGATTGCCACTATATTACGATCTGACCAAATCGGATCAGGGAGATGTGATCGAGGGTATTCATGACTATTATAAGCGTATATAATACGTGGGATGAATCCACACGTAAGCATGGTGATTGCTACCTATAACTCCGCAAAATTATTGCCTCGAGTGCTTGATGCTATACGTAGCCAAACATATAGTAGTAAATTTATCGAAATACTCATTGTTGATGGTGGCTCTTCTGATTGCACCCAACAAATCGCAGAGAAGTATGGTTGTGTGTTTATAAAAAATCCTAATGTTGAACCTGTCTACGCAAAATTCTTAGGGTTCATGAGAGCAAAATCACAGTATGTAATGTATATAGATCATGATGAGGTGTTAACGAATAATAAAAGTATAGAAAATAGGTTGTCAATTTTTATGAATAATCCCGATGTGAAGGCTTTAACAGGGAGTGGATACACTACTCCAGAGGGATATAAAATTATTAACACATATATAAGTGAGTATGGGGATCCTTTCTCATTTTTTATGTATCGATTAACAAAAAACGCCGATTATTTTATAGAAACGATGCGAAAAAGGTATTCATTTCGCAAAGAGGATAATAAGAGCATATTATTTGAAATCCCAGAAACCTCAGTATTACCTTTAATCGAATTAGTCGCATGTGGAGGGATGTTTGATGCAATGTGGGTAAAAAAAGAATTCCCACTTCTAAAGAAACGCCCGCAGTTAATTCCACACGTTTTTCATTTTATTCGAAGGTTAAATCCTTATATAGCTATCATGAAAAATGACGAGATAATTCACTATTCTTCTGATACCATTAAGGGATATGCGAGTAAACTTGTTTGGAGAATAAAAAATAATATTTTTTTTGATAGGACAAATGGTGCTTCAGGCTTTTCTGGTAGAGAAAAGAATTTTTCTTCGAAAGATCAAATCAAAAAAATATTGTTTTTACCTTATTCCTTAATTGTGTTACCTTCCGTTATTGATGGGATTCTGTTGTCTTTTACACGCAAAAACTTTGCCTACATGATTCACGTGCCGTTGACAATAATGACTGGTATATTAATAGTATATTTTTACTTAGCAAAATTACTTGGATATGCTCCTGTGTTGAAAAATTATGATAATACTCGAGAGGCTTATTATGATAAAATTTAAAAAAATAATTGCTCCGCTTGTAGTAATACTACTATTATTAATCCCATTTTTTTGGTTAAAACCTGGATTTGTAAATTTAGGTGGAGATGCTGGTAGATTGTATTTTTTGGACCCACTGGCGGTTGCTCGAAGTTCTGTCAACTATAGTAATTCTGCATACGGATATTCATTCTCTTACCTTCCGTATCTATATTTCCTATATGGATTGCTCCAGTTGTTGCGAACCCCAACTAATCTTATCGCATTCGAATATGGGGTAAATTTATCGCTAGGTTTTTTTTATGTTTATCTCATCATAAAATCTTTGCTCAGACAAGGAAAAAAAATTCGGAATGATGAGATTTCTGGGTATGCTGGGATTGCTGCTGGACTCGCTTATTTAGGAATGATTTCAAAAACTGGATGGCCGGTTGCACTGCCAACGTTAAATCAAGTTTTCCTAAATGTCTTGATTTTTTATTATCTACTTCAATATTGTCTTACGGAAAAATTCAGGAATATAGTTATTATACTTATTGTTAGCGTGTGTTATTCAATAAATTTTGGATTAGGTAATGCTCCTCAGTTGTTTTCATTTTACCCAATATCGTTCGTTTTCTTGTATTTATATTTGAAATTTGTCGCATACAAATCAATCCCTTGGAGAGGATTGCTTGCAGGTCTGATATTATTTCTTGGTCTCCATAGTTTTCATATAATTCCTATTTTGATGTCTTTATTTAACTCATCGAGCATTGTTCATTCTCAGGTATTTAGTGAATCTGCAATCAAAAACGCTGGGTTATTCTACTTTTCTGAGAATCACGCTGGGTCTGGAAAAATAAGTCGTGAATTGTTTCAGTGGTGGTTAGGTAAAGACATATTTATATTTCTGATTCCTATGACTATACTCTTTGGATTTCTTGTAAAGAAATCCAAATTATTGCTTCTGATGGGTGTCGTGTTTCTTCTGACGTTATTTCTTGTTTCTGCAAATATTACCCATACTGGGATAGAGATGTATAAATTACTGTTTCATATTCCTGGATTTTCGATGTTTCGCTCCTTTAACGAAAAGTGGGCTTATGTATTTTCTTTTTACTATTCACTTCTATTCGGGGTATCCCTATCGTATTTATTTGAGAAGCGAAAGGTTGGACAAATCGTTGTAGGATTTTTGATAGTATTTTCAATTCTTATATATAGAATGATTCCATTTTTGCGAGGAGATTCGGTTCATTCTACTCTCTATTTGTCTGACAATGTCTCATCTATTTTTAGCATGGATCCTGATTTGTTAGACTCTCTTCAATTTTTAAAATCGTTGCCTGAGGATGGTAAAGTTCTAACTCTCCCACTGACATTCCCATATTTTCAACTAGCATATGGAAAGCTTGGGGGAGCCTACGAAGGAATCTCAATGGTTTCAAATATCGCTAATAGGCAGGATTTCGCTGGTTTTTGGATGTTTGGCGCATATGAAGTGCCAACAATAGAAGCCATACGAAATCAGGATATGAACAAACTTGTCCACATTTCTTCTCTTCTAAATATCAGATATATTTTCAGGAATTCTGACGAAAAAATCATGGATAAATTTTCAAAATATCCTTACATGCCAGTGAAAACATTTGAAAACAAGGATGATATGCCAGCAATAAAAAATCAACTCGCATACGATTCTTTATTGAATTCACTACCTGTTAAGCAAATATATTCAAAAGGTCATTATTCCATATATGAATTTGACAAGTCTGTTGTTCGACCATTAGTGTATGCTCCTGATTATGTCAGTGGTAATAATAACTACAATTCGAGCACATCATTCTCATGGGCATTTATCGATAAGAAATACTGCAAGATTTTATCTTGCGACGTGCCTGATGCAAATCGACCTATCGTTACATATAAAAAACGTTCAGAGGTGTTTTATGAGGTCTCTATAGATTTGAGAGGCCAAAAAGAGAAATTTTTATTGATTTTTTCTCAACCATTTTTATCAAAACTTATATTACGCGTAGACGGAGAAGAATTTTCAAATAATAATGATCATATATTGGTCAATAACTATGCAAATGGATGGGTAATAAATCCTAAGCTTTTCGGAAACAAAAATATGCTGACTGGAGCAATAATTTTACAAACTCAAAATAATTTTTACATCGGGATTATTATTTCTGTTTGTGCGGGATTGATAGTACTTTTCTATATACTAGGCTTAATTTATCAAAAGTATCATGAAAATAAATAAACATTTATATCTAGTATCAATATTATTTTTGCTTTCTGTATTTGGAGTATTTTTTTTGGATTTAGCACGCATATTTAAATTTTCGGATTTTTCGTTCTCGTTGGCAAGCTTTCTATATATTCTTTTTATCTTATTTAATCGAAGTACATCGAAGCTTACGTTTTATATCTCTCTGTTTATAGTTTTTTTCATGGGAATCTCATATCTGCAGAATGGATTTGATACAATAACCGAGCGTATTGGTGAGTGGCTTTATATCTTTTTTGTTTTTGGATTAGTTCAATATGCAAAGGAACTAAGGAAGGGTGCTCTATGAAATGCATAATTTGTGGTACTAATAATTGGAAATATCTATTCGATGCACATGATAGAATGTTTGGATTTCCAGGAAAATTTTCGGAGCATAAATGTAGGTCTTGTGGTTTTGTACGGTTATTACCGAAGCTGACAAATATACAGCTTAAAAAATATTATCCTTCATCTGACTATTACTCTTACAATAATAATGCCCAATTAAGTTTTTTTGGAAAACTTCGAAATTATCTGGTCGTACATTATTACAAACCTAACCCAGTATCCTTGTTACTTGGGTTGTTTCTCAAAGTTCCTGCAATGCCGAAGCCAGTTCAAAATGGAAAAATTCTTGATATCGGATGCGGAAGTGGAGAGACGCTTTCACTTTTGCAAACTGCTGGGTGGGAGGTGTATGGAATGGATATTGACAAAAAGGCTATTCAAACGGCAAAAGATCGTGGTATTAGAAATGTGGTTGTTGGGCCGTATGAGAGATTACTTGATTATAAAGATAACTATTTTGATGTTATTCGACTCTATCATGTTATCGAACATATTGATGATCCTGGAAATTGTTTCCGGCTTGCATATAAAAAACTAAAAAAAGGCGGTCAGATAATAGTCGGAACTCCAAATGAATCCAGTATTGTTGCGAATCTGACAAAACAATATTGGTATAATCTCGATTGCCCACGTCATCTTTATTTGTTTTCTCCTTCGACTCTGGAATCGATAGCCAGCAAGAATTTGTTTCGAGATTGTATGATTAAATTTGCGTCAGCTGGCGGAATAATCGGTAGCATTCAGTATCTGTTGCGAGAGCGTCTCAATGCACCTCAACTTGATTTAATCAACAAGCCCTGGCTTGTAATGTTGGTATATCCTATTGAGAAAATTCTAGATTTTTTTAAGACCGGGGATGTCATCGTGCTAACTGGAAATAAATAGTAATGAAATTAATTAGATTTTTGTTAACCCACATCTACTCAAATTGGCAAAAATATATACTTTTATGTATAGCCGTAGCTATATTTTTAATTCCTAATCTATTTTGGGGAGGGTTATATAACGTTGGGGGAGACGATGGAAGATTTTATTATATATTTCCTTTAGAGTATTTGAAAAACTTTTCATTTAATATTATTTCCAACAATACCCTAGGTGGAAATATGGGCTATCTCCCAGTTAGTTATGCAGCGCCCACTGTGTTATTTCTATTATTCCTAAAGACTGTGTTTCCTTTTTGGAATACGCAATTTATAGCATATGGATTATTATTATCGTTTGGGTTTCTTTTTTATTACTTATTTCTCAAAGAAGTAATTCAAAGTAAATCAGTTTTTCTTTTTTGGAGTCGGATAATAGTTTCAATTGGGTATATTTTTTCTACATATATTACAAAAACATTTTTTCAACATCAACTAATATCAATATATTCGATCTTAGTTGTGCCCGCGTGTTTATATCTTTTTATTGTAGGGCTAAAGAAGCAAAAACTAGCATTTATAATTGCCTCTTCAATATTCTATTCTTTATTTAGCTCAACGTTGCTCGGTCTTCCATGGTTTTTGCCGTCAATATTAACATTAATCCCATTTTTTATATATTTTCAAAGGTCAAATAAGGTTTTTTTCTGGAGAGCTTTTATTACATTTATTCTTTATTCTCTAATTTGTAATAGTTTCTGGTTAATCCATTATCTGATTCCTATGATTTCAAAAACAGGTAGCGATGTTTTTGTCAATCATTTATTGTCTGATGACTATCGTAATCAAAACGATCTTGCAATAGCAGCGATAACGAATTTAAATAGCCCAGTTAATCAATTGGTAAATCATCTGAGAACCTCATGGTCTGATAGAGAAGGTGTGACACTTTTTCAATCTATCGGAATTATATATCTATTAGTTGTTCTATACGCAGGCTCCTTGCTATCCCACGTAAAAAAAATTGATCGATACTTGTTTGTTATTGTGGTTTCTGGGTTATGTCTAGCAATGTTTTTTGTCACTCCAAATTACGGTGAAATGAATTTAAAAATATTTCAATTTTTCAATGGTCATATACCTCTCTTTGTAATGTTTAGAAATATGTATGATAAATTCGCTCTTGCGATGGCGTTTCAGGTTGCGTTTTCAGTATATGTTGCGACATATATTTACCAAGAGGCCAAGGTCAGAAATTTCTATAAATATTCTATTATTTTCTGTTTGGCATTAGTTACTCTTTTGAAGGCTTTTCCATATGTAAATATTAAGTATAACGATTCTGATTATTCATCACGGATAAGTGGTAAATTTAACTCTGAATTTATTGCACTAACTGATTATTTACGAAAAAATCCAGTCTCGTCAAGATATTTATGGATACCAATGACATATCCTGGATATATTGTAATCGGAGACGAAAAAGAGAAAAATCATTTTTATTCAGGATTATCGATGTTGCAGATTTTATCAAAATCAAGTGATATCTCTGGCTATTATGGAATTCAAACGCCCTCAAATCCTGAGTTAAATGTTACTGTGTTGAACTTATTAAGGCGCCATGATTATGATGCTCTTGGAAAAATTTTTCAAAATCAAAACATAGGGTATATTATTGAAAACCATGAAATTTTACCAAAAAATTCATTGCGGTTCCTTGATGAAAATGGAATTATTTCTAGTCAGTCAGCTGAATATAGGCAAGCAATTATCGGAAAAAAAGTACGAGACTTTGGGAATAAGTATAGTTTGTACGAGATAAGCGAAAAATATTATTCACCAACAGTTTTTTTAACACGAACAGTTGAAAAAACTATTGGAGATATTCAGTCAGTAGTTTTTCATAAAAATTCGAATGGATCATTTTATGTAAAAATCGATACTATTTCGACCGATTCGAATCTAATTCTCCTTGAACCATATAATGGACTGTGGGGAATATATTTAATCAATGAGAAAAGTAAGCGTCGTTTGAATTTACGAAATACGGTTGCATATGATTTTGGAAATGCATGGAAATTAGAGCCGGAAAATTTGAGGGTTGCATATCCAGAATTTGTTAAAAAAACATCAAATGGTAATTATTCTATGCAAATGCAAATAGAATTTCTACCATCAAAATTCACAATCCCGACTGTTGTTATAAGTGTAATTGCTATAGTGGCAGGATTATTTTATATAGCTACTCATATATGAAAAAGCATGGTATTCATTTAATTGTTGTTTTTATTTTATTTGCTTTTGGAGGATTATTATCTCTACTGTTTTATCGTGAAGTATACCATACGTCGATTCAGATATATCACTCTGGGATTTTGGGACGAGAATTTTTTATTGATCCGCTCGTTCAAGACAAAATTTTAAAAGGTGAGGTAACTGCAAAGTATAATAATTTTGGAACATTAAAATTGCGAATAAATACGTACGGTCGGTTCAATTACGATACGATACGTTTTAGATTAAGAGAAAGAGGTGCTAGTGATTGGGTCGTGCAAAATGCATATTTAGTTGATCGATTTCCGGATAAATTACTCTATGGTTTTGGATTTCCGCCTTTTTCAGATTCGCAGGGTAAGTCATATGAGTTTCAGTTGTTTTCTGATAAAGGGACACAGGATAACGCAATTGGTTTTTTCTCTGGAATGTATTCAGTTGCAACACAGTATATTTTTCCAATGGATACCATTTCCCATAATCCACATTCAATTTTTTGGTTTATTCGAGAAAAGATTTTGAGTATATTGCATGATCCTTATTTCATGTTGTACTACTTAATTTTTTTGCTTCCAGGATTTATATACTTAGCTATTGTCTATATAAAAAATATAACAATTCTATACACTCTGGAGTTTGCAGCCTTTTTATATATGTTAATTGTGTATATATTCGATCCGATATCCATCAGTTGGGATACCATACTTTATATAATCTCAGTGGCTATAATACTATTTGAAATCCAGACCGTGACATTTTCCAAAAGTTGCACTTTCGTTGCTGAACATTTGTCTTTTGATAACCTGGGGAAGATCTCAAACACTAGATCTTTCGCTTCCAATATTTATCTTGTTCCGATGCTACTCATAGTTGTTATGCTGATTAGCATTAGTAAAGGTGACGATCTTGTGGCCAATAGAACTGCGATCGGAATATTTTATTTAATTGTTTTTGCCCTTATCGTTTCCGCTCGAGAACTAATTCGGAATAAATAATGTATGAATACTTATTTTGCATTTGGCGATGCGCCATTTTTTTTCCAGGAGCAACTAAAAGAGATTTCTTGGTTGCCAAGTGTTTGGGACGGTGCACACGGGCTAGGCAATGGGGTGATTGCGCAACTGTGGATTGATTACCCAATCAGGCTTTTCATTAAACTTGCATATGTGATGGGATTAAATTGGTGGAGTATAGATAAGATGCTTTGGGTTAGCGCTGTCATTATGTCTGTCGTATCCATATGGAAACTTTCTCGCTATATATTTCAATCAAGATTTATTTCAACACTTTCTGTAATTATTTATAGTCTTAACACATATGTTCTTATGTTATTTGACGGTGGTCAGCGTGGGGTTATGCTAGCATACTCTTTTGCTCCCTATGTCGTTTACAGATTTATTTCCTCGATTGATGAGATATTTAGAACTCAGCGATTGCAGTATTTGAGAAATATTCAAAACGGTGTAATTTTTGCGATACTTATTGCCTTTGATCTGCGGTTGGCATATTTAGTAGGATGGATTTTAATTGCATATTGCATCTTTAGCATGTTCTTCAGCAATTTTCCGAAAAATAAACTCACATTGCTAGTCGTTATACTTGGTATAACTTTAGGAACATCACTCTTCATTTCTCTGTTAGTGCATGCGTATTGGATTTTGCCGATGCTTTTTGTACACGATGGGCTAATGTTAGCTGAGGAGTACACAAGTGCTGGGATGCTAAAATTTTTGAGTGTCGCAGATTTTTCCCATGCACTGTCACTTCTTCATCCGAATTGGCCCGAAAATTTATTTGGCAAAGTCTATTTTCTTCAGCCAGAATTCCTTTTGATACCGGTTGTGGGATTTAGTTCCTTGTTGTTTGGATCGTGGATCAAGGATCGTGGATCATGGATAGAAACACAAGGATCTCGGATTAAGGATCATGGATCATGGATAAAGGATAATCAATCGCATCCAAAATCCAAAATCCAAAATCCAACATCCAACATCCAATATCCAGTATCATTCTTCTTGCTTTTGGTGCTTGTTGGTGCTTTTTTCGCCAAAGGGGTTCAGCAGCCGTTTGGGGGAATATTTGAATGGATGTTTGAACATATTCCAGGTTTCGTAATGTTTCGTGATCCGACGAAATTTTATTTGTATATTGCGCTAGGGTATTCAATGGTAATACCGGTTGCGCTAAATGGATTATGGATCATGGATCACGGATCATGGATTGATCGAACACGGTCATGGATCATGAATCGGGCAGGTCTAAAAAATAAATCTAGGCTCCAACATCCAATATCTATAATCCAATATCCAATAGCAATTCTCTTCATTGTCTTCTGGCTCTTCACTATTCGTCCAGTTTTTTTGGGTACGTTGTCTGGGAATTTTAGGCCGAAAGCGGTTTCTAGTGATTATATTCGCCTTAAAGATGTATTGGTGCGTGACGCTAACCCGTCTCGTGTATTGTGGTTGCCATCTGCTGAAAAATTTAGTTATGCTTCAGATATTCACCCAATTATTTCATCTGAAGTATTGTTAAAAACTTCGTCAGTATCAGGGATGCTGAAAAAAATACATTCGTCTGACTTCCAGCAGTTGTTATATGTAGCAGGAGTGAAATATGTGGTTATACCAATAGATATTTGGAAACGCATGTTTTTAGTAGACTACAAATTTGCGCCTGAGGAGCGTGAAAAGCTTATGATATCACTTCTCAATACTTCGATAATACGGGTGGCGGGGTTTTCGGAATTGGTAGTATTTGAAAACACTTCGTTTGATTTCAAAGCACCTATACCAGAATATGTCATTCGACAAGAATATTTCATGCGAATTGGTCTTGTGATGAGCGCTTGTTCGCTCTTTGTCATGGTGGGAATTTTAGTGAAATACAGAAAAAAACAATCGTGATAGAATTAATTTATATATGAATAGCAAAAATGTATGTTTAGTTTCTGGTGGGGCGGGATTTATTGGATCTCACTTATGTGAAGCGCTTCTTGCGAAGGGGTATCAAGTTATATGTTTGGATAATCTCATAACTGGTGTTGAATCAAATCTTATCGAGTGTAAGAAAAATCCAAATTTTACCTTTGTTCGTTGGGATGTGACAAAGGAAATTCCTGTATTTCAACAAATCGACTATATATTCCATCTCGCATCCCCGGCGTCTGTTCCTGACTATCAGAAATATGATGAGGAAACGGCACTCACAAATTCTGTGGGTACCAGAAATTTACTACGCGTAGCAAAAACATATAAAGCAAAATTTCTCTTCACTTCAACGTCTGAAGTGTACGGTGATCCCTTGGAGCATCCACAAAAGGAAACCTATTGGGGAAACGTAAATCCCAACGGGGTTCGTGCCTGTTATGATGAAGCCAAACGGTTCGGTGAAATGCTGACTATGATGTATGTGAGAAAGCATGGGGTAGATGCTAGAATCGTGCGGATATTTAACACATATGGACCAAACATGCGGGTAGACGATGGCCGGGTGATTTCAAACTTCATAAACCAGGCAATAAAAAATGACCCGATTACGATCTATGGGAATGGGCTCCAAACGAGATCTTTCTGCTTCGTGAGTGATATGGTCACTGGACTATTGTCTGCAATGACTAGCGACAAGACAAAGGGAGAAGTAATAAATCTAGGTAACCCGACAGAATACACGATGCGAGAAATCGCGGAAAAAATACAGAAAATGACCGGATCAAAATCGGAAATAATATCAAAACCACTACCCATAGATGACCCGTTAAAGAGAAAACCAGATATTTCCAAAGCAAAAAAGTTGCTTGACTGGGAACCGATGGTTTCTTTGGAAGAAGGGTTGGAGAAGACGATTGAATACTATAAGAGTATGTAGTATGTAGTGAGTAGTAAGGGGTATGGGATGAGGTACTATAAAGATTGCCACGTCCGCCTTTGGCGAGACTCGCAATGACAAAGAATAAAATGAAACTACAGGATGTTGGATTTTTTGTTGTGCTGATTTTGCTAATCCTTGTCAGAAGGCCAATGTATTTTGTATATGCAGGCTTGGGAAGTCTCGTAATTGCCATTCCACTGTTTTCTAAATGGATATTTTTTACCGCTGAGCGGTTAACCTGGTACGCGGCCGCATTTTTTTTCGCCTATATTTGTACCCAACTATTTAAACAAAGGAGAAGCATATGAAGTTTTTAATTACCGGTGGAGCAGGATATATTGGGTCTGTTACAAATTGGCTTTTGAAATCCAAAGGGCATGAAACAGTGATTTTCGACAATATGGAAAATGGCCATATCGAAGCGATAGGGGATACCAAATTAATCAAAGGGGATTTGCGAAATCCAAAAGATATTGAAACTGCGTTACAGAGTGATTCATTTGATGCCGTCATCCATTTTGCGGCACTTGCTCTGGCAGGGGAATCAATGCAAAAGCCCTTTGAGTATTACCATAATAATATCGACGGAGGGTTAAATCTTCTGGAGGCGATGAGGGCAGTGAGTTGTAAAACAATAATATTTTCATCAACGTGTGCTGTGTACGGGTTCCCAAAAAATTTACCAGTTACCGAGGAATCACCAATTGCTCCTGCTTCCGTGTATGGTGCTTCAAAGAGAAATTTTGAGGAAATCCTAGACTGGTACGAAAAAATTCATGGGATACAGCATGCAAAATTACGCTATTTTAACGCCTGTGGAGCGCTACCAGACGGAACTCTCGGAGAGGCACATGGAGTCGAAACGCATATAATCCCTGTCGCCCTTCGAGCAAGCTCTCAGGGTAAACTCTTCACTGTGTTTGGGAAAGACTATAATACTCCCGATGGGACCTGTGTTAGGGATTATATTCATGTGTTAGATCTAGCAGAAGCTCATTTGAAGGCGGCAGAGACAATCAAAAAAACATCAGAGTCACTTACCGTAAATTTGGGTGTAGGCAAGGGGTATTCAAATCTTGAAATACTGAAAGCCGTAGAAAAGGTCACAGGAAAAACGATGAATATTTTATACGATAAACGTCGTTGGGGTGATCCTGATGCGATCTATGCAAATAACGCTAAAGCGAAATCAGTCCTCGGCTGGGAGCCCAAATATACAACTCCAGAAGCCATAATTCAGACTGCGTGGGCGTGGCATGAGAAACATCCGGAGGGATACAGAGTTTAGAGGTTAGAGGTTAGAGGTTAGAGACTAGAGACTAGAGACTGGAGTCTTGATAATAAAGCTAGTTCCTAGTTCCTAGTTCCTAGTTCCTAGTTCCTAGTTCCTAGTTACGGGTTACGGGTTACGGGATGCGGGTTGTGGATGGTGGATCTTAGATCTCAGATCGTGGATATTTGATGATCGATGAAGAATATTGAAGAAATCTAAAATCCAAAATCATACATCCAATATCTTTGATCCATACTCAATGATTCTTGCAGTATCTTGCAATATCTTGCAACATCTTGCAATATTATGCAATATTGTGTAAGGTGAAATTATGAAATTCCCGCCGATCTACAGTGAAAATGAACAAACGAAGAAGCTGCTATATGATTTAGATGTTTTGCGAACAAGTTATTCTCTTCATCCAATTCCGAAAGATTTAGAAGTTGTGCTACAGCGTAAAACACTCTTAAAGAGCTCACTTTCTAGTGCGAAAATCGAGGGAAATTCACTTGACATTTCAGAGCTTACTGATTCTATACGTGACGAATCAAACAGTCATGATATCCAGATTCTTGAAGTGTCAAATCTCGTACAAGCCTATGAGATTTTGCCTTCAATTGTGGGAAGTCCGTTTGGATTGGATACGATTAAACAGCTTCATGCTATCGCGATGAACCATATATCCGCGGACGCAGGGTATTTTCGAACAGAAAGCTCGGCGATTTTTAATCAGGCGGGTATTGCCGTCTATATAACACCTTCGCCGCAGTCGATTGGGTCGTTGCTAGAGCAACTGTGTGAATATATCGCTTCCTCCAAGGATTCCGCCCCCGTTATTGCCGCCTTCGCACACATCTGGTTTGAAAAAATTCACCCGTTTACTGATGGTAATGGTCGTGTCGGAAGGCTTGTATCAGCGCTACTGCTTCAAAAGCATAGGTTTTCGTTTGGTGGCATAGTGCCGTTTGAAGAATATCTGGAATCACATAGAGATGACTATTACTATGCATTAGGACGAGATAGGCAAGATGTCACTCTGTTTGTAGAGTTTTTTCTCAATGCGCTTGTCGATCAGGCGACAGCTTCCATGAAGATGGTCTTTTCTCCACAAGAAGCAGATCCGTATGCTCATCTGTTGCCACGACGCGCTGAGATTATGAGAATAATCAACGACCATAAGGTTGTTACGTTTGATTTTCTCGCAAGGCGGTTCCGGGCTGTCCCAAAGCGAACGCTCCATTACGACATCACACAGCTAATTGCAGCTGGTTTGATACAAAAAATGGGCTCCACACGTGGTGTAAGTTATACGTTGAAATGAGTGAGGACTGTTAGGTTTTAGATCGTTGATTTTGGATTATTATCGTTTAATCCATGATCCATGATCCATGATCCAAGATCTAATATCCAGCATTCATCCACTATCAAAGAGAAATTTCCCTCAGATTTATAACTACGGTATAATGGTTCTAGGGGTTACTCGCGTATGATAGATGCAAAAATTTCAATCTTCAAAGGTAAACAAATTCGAAAAATTTTGCACGGGGGAGAGTGGTGGTTTTCTGTCATAGATATCATTGAATCGTTAATTGGAACGGATCGACCTCGGAAGTACTGGAATGATCTCAAAACAAAGCTTATCAAAGAAGGGTTTACTCAGTTGTCCGAAAAAATCGGACAACTGAAATTGCCTTCTTCAGATGGGAAAAAGTATCTTACCGACTGTGCTAACACAGAAACGATTTTTCGAATTATTCAAACAATTCCGTCTCCGAAAGTTGAACCGTTTAAACGGTGGCTGGCAAAAGTTGGGTATGAGCGAGTACAGGAGATAGAGGATCCAGAGCTAGCGACAAAGCGAACGAGAATGTTATACAAACTTAAGGGGTATAGTGACGATTGGATAGAAAAGCGAATGAGAGGAATTGCGATTCGCGAAGAATTGACAGACGAGTGGAAAAATCGAGGTGCGAACGAACAGGTGGACTATGAAATCCTAACAGCCGAAATTTCAAAGGCAACATTTGGGGTTACACCGAGTCAGTACAAAAAATTAAAAGGTCTAAAACGCCAGAATCTGCGAGATCATATGGATGATTTTGAGCTCATTTTTACCATGCTCGGAGAGAGATCAACAACGGAAATTCATCGTCAGGAGAATTCTAAAGGTGTGTCAAAGTTAAAACGAGATGCTACAAGAGGAGGAAACGTCGCTGGAAATGCGAGGAAAGAACTCGAAAAAGAACTGAAACGTTCAGTGGTCTCGAAGCGAAATTTTTTACCAAAAATATGAAAATAGGTATAGACATAAGTCAGATTGTGCATGAGGGGACAGGGGTGGGAAAATATGTTCGTGAAATGGTACGAGCCATGATCCAAGAAAATCCGAATCACGAGTATGTGTTGTTTGGTGCCTCTCTTCGGAAGCGACAAGTGTTTGATACTTTTTATGCCTCTATTCCCAATAAAAAATCGGTCACGCTAAGCGTGTTTCCTATTCCACCTACGCTGCTTGACTGGCTTTGGAATACTCTGCATATTTTCCCGGTGGAATGGTTTATAGGCGAGGTCGATGTATTTTGGAGTAGTGATTGGACACAACCTCCATTAGTATCTGCCAAAGGAATCACGACGATTCATGATTTGACGATCATGCGATTTCCTGAGAGTTTTCATCAAAAAATTCTCGATGTACAAAAGAGACGATTGAAATGGGCGAAAAAAGAATGTGATATTTTTTTATGCGATAGCGCTGCGACAAAAAAAGATTGTATCGACATGCTCGGGATTTCAGAGAATAAATTGGAAATTGTGTATCCGGGATTCTCTCTAACACTATGATTATCGCTATAGATGGCTATGAAGCAAATGTAAAAAACCGAGTCGGAATCGGAAGGTATGCCTTTCAGATCCTTGTTTTGATGCATGCACTACTTCAAGCACGGCCAGATATAAAAGTGCGAGTGTATTTACCTAGTAGTCCCGTTTCAGACATGCCGAAAGAAACTCTCAATTGGGTCTACGAAGTGAGAGGTCCTTCGAAATTATGGACGTGGATAGGATTGCCGTTTGCGCTGAGTGTAGATTCTCCAAAAGCTGATGTAGTTTTTTCTCCGACGCATTATATTCCGCGATTTATCCAAATCCCTCGAGTTATGTCCGTGATGGATCTTTCGTATCTCTATTTTCCGGAGCTTTTTCGAAGGAAAGATCTCCTCCAGCTAACAAAATGGACAAAATATTCTGTCGAGCATGCTACTCATGTCTTTACCATAAGTCAGTACAGTAAAAATGATATAATTCAAAAGTACGGCAAGAGGACATCTGATGTCTCTGTGACGTATCCAGGACTATCTATGTCTCAACAGATTTCTGATTCACCTACAGCTAGCGCTCTCATAAAGAAATATGGTATCCAAAAACACTATATTTTGTCTGTGGGGACGATTCAGCCGAGAAAAAATTACGAGCGGTTGATAGAGGCGTTTTCCCTGTTTCTGAAAAAAAATAAACAAAAATTCGGAGAAATAGATTTGGTGATTATCGGGAAAAAGGGATGGCTATTTGAGGACATATTAAAAGCGGCAGAAAAATTTGGAGTAACAGACACAGTGAAGTTTTTGGATTTTGTACCCGACCATGAATTGCCCGTTTTTTATAAAAATGCGCTGTGTTTTGCGCTTCCAAGTTTGTATGAAGGGTTTGGATTACCGGTCTTGGAGGCTATGGCAAATAGTTGTCCAGTCGTCATCAGTAATGTCTCCAGTCTCCCTGAGATAGCAGGAAAAGCTGGGGTGTATGTGGATCCAAATAGTTCGGAAAGTATTTGTGATGGGCTTTTGACCGCTGTTCGTCAAAGAAATTTGATGCAGGGAAAATATCGCATTAAACATGGGCTTTCTCAACTGACTCGGTTTTCTTGGGAGAAGGCCGCAAAGCAGACGCTAGAGGTGTTGGAGAGGGTGGGGGGAAAATAAGAGCTTAGTGGCTTAGTGGCTTAGTGGCTTAGTGGCTTAGTGGCTTAGTGGCTTAGT
>CAYHHA010000008.1:15664-58737 GCA_964356315.1 uncultured Gammaproteobacteria bacterium | reverse complement strand
CCCCTGCCTCATACAGCTCCCAGGCAAGTGTAATCTTTGTTATGTTTTGCATGTCTATAGTCTACATGGCCATGCCGGATATTTACGGAGAATTATGCGGTTATTTGACACGTTCTGTGTTTCCTGTCACCATATGGGTATATGAAAGATATATCCGACCTATCCCAACAATTACCATCAATTAAGCTCGTAAAGAATATATTTTTCGTACTTCTGGCGCTTTTTATATTCCGCTCGACACTCATCTTTATCCCAGCAGGGTCAGTGGGTGTTGTGTATGACTTAGGTCGCGGGGTGTTACCTAACCCTATGAAAGAAGGGCTTAATTATGCTATTCCAATCTGGCAACGGGTAACACTTATGGATATGCGCCTCCAAGAATATACGATGTCTATGGCACCAGACGAAGGAGCTCTTCGTCGTGATGATTCACTAGATGCGCCAACGAGTGATGGGCAACAGGTGAAAGTAGATGCAACGGTAATTTTCAGAATAGATGCAAAAAACGCTCCAGAGGTATACAAAACAATTGGAGTTGATTATGTTGATAAACTCATTCGCCCATACTCCAGAAGCCAGATTCGCATGGTGATCAGTCGCTATACAGCACCAGCAATTTATTCTGAAAAAAGACAAGAAGCAGAGAACATTATGATGAAAGAGTTGGCAGATCTGCTAAAACCAAAAAATATTATCATCGATAAAATTCTGCTTCGTACTGTAGTCTTTTCTCCTGAGTATTCTCAGGCTATAGAGGCAAAAGTTATTGCAGAGCAAAAAGTAAAACAAGCTGAATACGAAGTTCAAGAAGCCACCCAAAGGGCACAGGCCAAGATTGCAGAGGCAAAGGGACTCGCTGAAGCTCAGCAGTTGCAAAAAGCAAGTTTGACTCAGGAATTTTTACAACTTGAAGCAATCAAAAAATGGGACGGCAAGCTACCTCAAGTTGCAGGTGGCAATACCGCACCATTTATAAATATTCCATTAAAATAACTATGTCATCCCCGTGAAGACGGGGATCCAGTCAGGTGATTCAGGAATCATAGGAAAAAAATTCCAGAAGATTCTGGGAATCTGATTGGAACGATGAAACCGAAAACTAAAGACTTTGGTGAGGCTGGAGGTTTGGTCGCAGAAAAAAGCTAAGCTTTGTGGAACAATTCTGCCGAAAAAGCTTAGCTTTATTAATGTCATATGATTAAGTTTTGGTGGATTCCAATTCTTTCCATATCAATTCTTCTAAATATCGTTCTTCTGTTCCAAAATAAATTTCCGACCGCCTCGGGTGTCCAAGTTATCGGTGTCATAGATGGTGATACGTTGGTGCTCGAGGGTAAATCAAAAATCAGACTTCGCATGGCAGACGCACCAGAGGTAAAAAACTGCGGTGGAGTAGAAGCAAAAAATTTACTTGAAAAATTGGTTGTTGGTAAGCGGGTTCGGATAGATGAACAAATTCCTGATCAGTATGGAAGGGGGATGGCGCTAGTCTATGTTGGTACTATTCTCATAAATAATGAGATGCTAAAAAGTGGTTGGGCAAAATATCATCATGATACAACGTCTGCCACAGAGCAACTAAAGATCACCTCGACCCAAGCAAAGGCATCCAAAGTAGGAATATATGGTATATGCCAATCCAAAGACACGCCGGATACTCAAGGGTGTGTGATTAAGGGAAATATCGACGATAATTCAGATCGAAGAAATTATTACACTCCTGACTGCGCTCAGTATAAATTTACCGTTGTAGAGAAAGATATGGGAGAAGGGTGGTTTTGTACAGAAAAAGAGGCCGTTTCCGCCGGTTTCACCAAGGCCAAAACCTGTAAGTAAATTTCCTCAGCCATAATCTCATTGATATTTCTTGTTATCTTGTTTTAAAACATGATAACAAGAAAAATATGTTGAACGAATAGTATTAGAAGTTCTCTTAGAATAATTCGCTCTTTTTTTCGATCACTTCTGCAATAACAGACGATAGTTGTTTTATCGCGAGAGAAAAATTATTTCTAAAATCTTCATACGATTTTTTCTCATGGGTATGTTCATCTCCAACATCTGTGATGGCTTTTATGACGTATGCGGGCGTTGTGTTTCCTAATATTTCCAATGCATGAATAATTCCTGCTGATTCCATATCTTTTGCGAGAGCCTTATTCTTTTTGATCACATCCCACTCTTCTGGAGTTGCAGTAAATGATTCACCACTACTGACGAGGCCAATTTTGTGGGGTAGGGATAAAAAATTCAATTTTTCAAAATTTGAAATTGCCATTTTTCGTATACCATAGTCACTGTATCCCGGTAACGGTATGCGGATGTCGTGATTTGCAACGCTGTTGGCAATAACGATATCACCGATATTCATACCCATTGAAGTAATGCCCCCAGCGGTTCCTGTATTGATAATACAACGAGGGTGATATCGCTCTAAAAGGAGTGTCGTTATGACGCCTGCAGATACTTTTCCAACACAACTTATTGGACGGTCACCGCTTTGATAATTAGAGTTAATTCCCGGAGTAATCATAACAATAGTATTATCAGGATTTGTATATGTATAAAAATTACCAGATTGGACGGCAAAGGGTTCAAGTTTTATCACTGAAGCGAGCATCTCCGCTTCTTGCCGCATTGCTACCACCACTCCAATATCTATCTGTTTTTTCATACTAATAGTATACATTATTCTGAAATTTTGGTTCCTGTAGTTTTACGAAATGATCGTAAATAGTTGGGTAAAATATCATCATGACACAACGTCGATTACAGAACAGCTAAAGAGCATAGCGACCAGGGCGAAAGAATTTAAAGTATGAATATTTAGTACATGCCAGTCAAAAGATGTTCCAGACAAGGGAGGGTGAGTGATCAAAGGAAATATCGAAGATAATTCTGGACGGAAAATGTATTACACCTCAGACTGCGCACAATATATATTCATAATTGTGGAAAAGAATTTTGGATAAGGGTGGTTTTGCACAGAAAAAGAGGCGATAACTGCAGGATATACAAAAACAGCAACAAGCGGAAATAATGTATCATCCTTCTTTTATTTTTTGATCGATGGATCTTGGACAATCCCGAGGAAATAGAGCTCGCCATTTATATCATCTGTTATTGCAAATACAAATGGCTTGTTCAACGTCATAAGAAACGGAGGTGGAGATTCTCCTCCACCACCTGAGACAGGAATTACTGCGGTAGCAGCTGCCGCTATGGTTCCCTGTTCATTCACTTCAACGCGTACCGAATGAATAACATCACCGATGGAAATTTGTTGTGTTTTGTCTGTTTCCATTTTAGAAAAATTTGCAAATTTCGTGAATGCAGTTTCCATGCCGATTTTTGACAATGAATCTCGTAGAGATGATTCATACTTGAGCGTAAATGATGGCAGTTCCACTGTCCCTTCTTGTTGATAAAAGCTTGTTGACCAATTTTTCCAGAAATTTATGTTAAGAGAAGATACAAAACTATCCAAGGATGTTTTTGGAAGAAATAGAATCATGCTAAAAGATCTCGAAGGTCCATAAGAAAGCTTTACCGCTTGAAAAGTAGCAGTTTCTAGATAGTCAAATTTTCTTGTCTCCTCCATTGTTGGCACAGATAGCATGGTCCCTGCTCTCGTGGTAAAGTTTCTGAGTACGGTCTTTATTGGATCAAATGGATTAGTCCAAAGACCTTTAAAATATATTGCGTTAGTTAATACAGCAACCGCATCTGCTGGTAATTTATCTACAATCTTGGGAATCAACGTCTGTGTCTTTGTATTTACCCATCCGTTAATTTGCGCTAGCGCACTATCGGTTTTGGAAAAATCTATCAAAATGCTTTCGGCATTAAAGTATTTTTGAACATCAGAAACATATGCAGAATTAAGTGGCGCGGTATTTTTTTGCCACAGTGCATTGGCTGTAATTATAGAAATTCCGGTATTGGCATCTGGATTTGTTTTTGATAACTGAGCGCTCACAGTTGTGATAAGTTCCATTGGGAGATTGTTGTAAGATAGCGCCCGTGTCATTTCTTTGAGGGTTTCATCACCTGCTGCTATATACATCATGCCAATTCCATTGGCTACACTGGAGGGAGAGACAGAAATATTTGTTGCTTTTGCATTCTTATACAATTCTTTAAGTAGTGCTAATCCAAACTCAACATGAGCACTGGTTAATTTTTGTACAGATTTTTTGTCTTCCAAAGACAACGTCTTTTTAACCGGCGCTAGTGTTGGGATGGGAGTCACAGTCGATGTACTTTGTGAAATAGGTTTATCTATAGTTTCTTTTAGTACAGTCATCATACCGACACTATATATGAGGATCAATAAAAAGCTGACTCCTCCGATTATCCAACCTCTCGAAGAAAATATGCTTTGGCTACTATCGGGAGTGTTTGGTGGCACTTCAACTGTTCCCTGTATATTCGGGGTGGAATGTATTTCAGGTGATGATTCAGATGGTGCAATTTCTTCCATAGTGCTCGTATATTTATAGTGTAGCATGCTCATAGATGGAGCACTATGATATATATCATAGTGTATTTAATTTTGCCTGTATGTAATCATATATGTATGGGTAATGAAGAGCTTCTCAACTACATACGTCAAAAAATTCGATCTGACGTCACGATTGACTGTATAACGACGACTTTGCTTTCTCATATATGAAGGATCTCTCTAATGAGATCTGGCAATTACAAGAGAGAGCAGTAGAATAAGAAGAGATGTAATAATTTTTTTGACCGTAGCTTTTTCTTTTAGAAATAATACACTCAGAAAAAATACAAAAATAGGCGTTATATTCCCAAGTGTCATAGAGATCCCAGCACTTCCCTGGCTTAGCGCTATATAGAGAAGTAGCCATTGGGCGATAACAAATAAACTTCGTACAAACAAAGATCCATACTGAGACAGTGTTAATGTTCTGCTACTTCTGTATACAATAGATGCAAAAATCCCAATGAGAATTGATCTGTACATGTATAGCGTTGGAGGGTTTATGGCATGGTACGTGTCGAGAAGTAATTTGGTAGGTATAGCAGACAGTCCAAATAAGAGCGATGACATGATGCCGGGGAAAAGCACGTTTGATTTAAACGCGTGAAACTGATCAAAATCTATAGAAAAAAGAAGTATAAGAAGTAGTATCCCACCCCCCGCTATATACGTGATCGGGGAATCAACTTGTCTCAAAATCACGATGCCAAAAAAGAATGTAAACGTAGGCGCTAGAGATAGTAGGGGTGTAGCAATGCTCGCCTCGGCATATTCAAATGTTTTGAAATAAAAATAATTCGCTACAGTGTCGATAATGGCGATACTAAGAAGTAGTGATATCGATAGCGTGTTTGCCTCAAACAAATAAAATAACGGAGAAAATACTACAAGCGTGCCAGCCATGATCAAAAATGTGGTTCCTATTAAACGTTTCGCTGGTATATGAGAAAGTAAAGATTTCGCAAATATGCTCGCTATGGCGGCAAACATTGCTGATGCTATCGCAACAATTGGGTATGAAATGTTCATAATTAACTACCTAATGAATTTCAATCTCTCCTCTGAATGATTGAATCATGAGTGACTGTATCTCCTCGTATTGTTTTCCTTGGCCCAAAAGCCATTGTAATTTTACCGTCATTGCTTCTAAACTCATGTCCCATGCAGGTATCGCTCCAAGATCTTTAGCAAGTTTGCCAGGTTCATTTATGTTCATGCTAGCGATGCCATCAGCCGCATATGTTGTCACTACGATTGGAATTTTTTTCTGTTGTAGATAAAAAAAACCATCTCGCAAATTTTTGAAATTAGCATGTTCATTTCCAATATTGGGATCACCAGCACCGCTTGCCCGATAAATGATTCCTTTAACACCGAGGTCTGCCAGATGGATTAGAAGTTCAGAACTAATGCCTGGGAATTCAGTCAGTGAGATGATCTGCGTTTCAAACGTATTTTTAATATCCAGACCTTGTCTGTCGGTCGCATATGGGGCGAGCCATTTCATGTGTTCAGTAAGCGCTTGAGTATCGATGCGTATATCTCTACCGATTCGTCCCACGCTGGATGTATTTCCGAATGTTTTAAATGCATCATAATCAAACTCCGTGGTTTTTTTCACTCTCGTGCCCGTTATAATATTGCTTCCAAATACTGCTATAACTCCCGATATACGATGCGTATCGTACATGGCCATTTGTATGCTATTTGCCATGTTTATATCTGCATCAGAGCCCAAATAGCCAGCAGAAACTTGTGAGCCAGTTAAGATAACTTTTTTACCGAGATTCCCCAAAGCAAATGATAGAGCCGCCGCTGTATATCCAAGAGTATTAGTTCCATGAGTGATGATAAATGCGTCATAGGCATCATACGTTTGAGTTATTGTTTCAATAATATTGATCCAGTCTGAAGGTGATATGTTAGAGCTATCTTTATTAATAAGTATGATTGAGGAAATCTCAGCATCGATCTGATGTTTTTCGATAAGGTGAGCAAACGAATTCGTTATCTTCTCGGTGTGCTCCGATGGAACTGCTATGCCATCTTCGTTTTTTTGCTGAGCAATTGTCCCACCAGTTGAGATATGCAATATTTTTTTCATATATTTCCATACTACCGAATCGTCTTGCATATATCTATGAGTAAACGTATGCAATATTTTATCGTTTTAACTTACATTGCTATTCTTCATCATTGAACATTGCAGCTAACAATTCTGGTATATTATCTTTTCCATAGTAATATACACCCTCAACGAATGCGCGTTCCAGTCTATTAAATTCTTCTGTGGATACACCTTGTAGTTTATTTCCACTTGAATCAACAGACCGAGTGTATTGTCTAATGTTTATTAATAATTCTGAATCTTTATCTTCTATAGTACTTTTAGTTTCCAACAATGAAAGTGTCGCTTCGGCATGTTGTCGCCGTGATACTGGGTTACGCTTTGTTTGCGCAATATCACTATTCCATAGATTAACTATTGCTGGAACATTTTCTACCCCAAATATACGACATGCTTCTCGATATGCACCAATATATTCATCATTCTGCTCGATAAAGTGTAGTGCCACGCCGCGTAAAAGATCATCTTCTCCGGGTGATGAAAATCCTGTAACTGATATTGTATCAAGTGCGTCTTCAAAATTAACTATTTGCCAATTAGTCGGATTATTTTCGCCTGTTTCTGGGTTGATCATATTCTTTCTCCTTTAAATGTATTGATGTAACAATACTTTTGACATTTTACGTCCCATAGTTGTAATTGTAAAATTATTGTGGTATTATTACTAAATATTACAAAATGTAATAAATAAAACATGATAAATATTTCAGATACAGTCATGCAGGTATTGAACGAAGATGAGGTTGCTCAGGAGGCGCTTCGTGCGGGGGTATTAAATTTCAGTGCATACGCTCAAAATATTCAAGGCCGAGTCGCAGATCTTGCCATGAAGCCCGTGAAAAAGGGCACTATTGTTGTTGCCTTAACTCGAATGAAAAAGAGTATCGAGGTGGGCTCAAAACTACGACAGAACATAGAGATAGAAAATTTGAGTGTAAAATCCTCACTCAGTGTCTATACATATGAAAAAACGCTGGAAATTCAACGCAAAATGGCAGTACTTCACCCTTTTTTATTGCCGATTAATGATCTTGTATCCTTAACAGAAGGCGGAAGCGAGGTCACGATTATTGTAGCCGATAAATCGAGCGAAACGATATCGTCTCATTTTAGTGCCACCCCGATCTCCCAATACTCAAATGTTTCTGCAATCACAGTGCAGTTTTTGAAGAAATTTGCGAAGACTCCTAATTTTCTTTATAGTTTATTTAGTGTTTTAGCTTCCAAGCGGATTAATATCATCGAAGTAGTTTCGACATATACTGAGATTACTTTTATAGTCGCAAAAGAAGATATGGCAGACACCTTGTCTGCATTTAATACCTATTTTATACGAAAGGAAGACCATGAAAATAAGTAGAGATGTGATTCATATTATTCTCACAGGGGGAACAATCGATTCAACATGGGATAGGCGAGTAGATAGTATCGTGCTCAATGCCTCTTCAGATGTCCCTGAATTCTTTAAAAAATTTCCGTTGTTAGACGAGTTAAAATACACACAAGTTTGTATGAAAGATTCCAGGCAATTAACGGATACGGACCGCGAACAGATTCTTCACGTTGTAGAAAACAGCGAAGAGAAAAAAATCATTATCACTCATGGGAGATTCACGATAGTCGATACCGTAAAGTTTTTAACAAACAATTTGAAACGAAAAGATCAGGTGATTATTCTAACTGGGGGAACGACACCACTGAAAGGGTTCGAAATGACAGATTCACCGTTTAACTTAGGGTTTGCTATTGCCAAGGTACAAGACACTGAGCCTGGTATATATATTGCGATGAAGGGGGCTCTAATTTCATCCGAACAGTTTCAAAAAGACACTAAAGGGAGCTTGTTCCACGATCTTTTCGGAAACTAAATGAGTAAGTAGCTAAGCAATGATATGATCCTCTTTTGTCCAGCCGGGTTTTGACAAGCATTCAACCCATGTTTCATCGCCTTCAGCCCAATGTACAGATCCAGGTGCGATAGTGTGGGATTCATCTCGTTTCAGAGTGATAACCTCTTCATTCACATGGAGCGTTAATTCTCCACGAATAACCGTATACGTTTCTTCAGTGACAAGATGCTTATGAGGTTTACTTTTATCTATGACAGCTATTGCCACACTAAAATTCGGATGATTTTTTGTAGGCTCCACTTCACACAGTAGTTCCGTTGGTTTTTTTTCCGGAAGTAACATAACTGCTTTTCCCGGATACATTTTTTCAAGCGTTGCACAAACTTTAGTTGAATTCATAATTCTTGTTGTTATTCCCGTCCCGCTGAGCGGGAGGAATCCAGAAAAAAACTATTATAATGTTGCTATTGTATCAGACTTTTTGAATCATATCTCTTCCATGTATACATTTGAACCTTAGGTAAATAATATTTGACTTTCGGTTCAACTGTTGGAAGGCATTCATCGCGGACAAATAAAAGTTCGTCATCGTCTATTGTATTTGGTGTTGCTATACATGTCCGGGTAAATCGTATATTTTTATACGTAAGCATCTTATTATCATAGGCTGAAAGTGCACGTTGGACCGCAGTAATTGGTAGATGATTCCAATACATAAAATCAAGATAATCAAATTCAGATGTACCGCCAAAAGTTATCTTGGAGTGTGTTAACGAATCGTTATATGCAAAGGCAAATACTTCTTTATTATTACTGTTCCATGACCATCGACCATAGTGAATATAGAGAAAATGATAGCGATACAGATACTGTGCAACAGACCCTATATATACAAGCGCGATAATACAGAATATAAGCTTTTTATATTTGAATGCAGATAGGTGTTCAATCACATCCAGAATTCCGATCCCGGTTAACGATGCGAATATAAATACGGAAATAAACGTTCGTATCGCATACTGCTGATCGGCAATCATGGCGCTCAATGGCGCAATAATCAAAATTCCGGATACTAATCTCAAATAAGCATATTGTTTTTTTCGTAACAATCGCAGTATGCCAAGTACAATAAATATTCCATCGAGTATATATAGTTGTCCATGTCCGGTTGTTGAAAATCTGTTGTCACTATCTCCTGTCGTAAATAAATATTGCGGGGAGAAAAAATGCAGATAATTTTGAGTGGCTTCTGTCGCAATCGCAATAGGGGTATTGGAAAATACTAGTTTTACTTTTCTCGGTGCATCAGAGAGTTCCATTTGCGCGGAAACCTCTTTTTTCGCTAGATCAACCGTGTGACCGAGAATCCCACTTGCATAGGAATCTTTATAGAGAAAAAATAGGAGAAACCATTGAAGAAGAATGACAAACCAAATACAGAGCGCATAAAAAATAAATGTTTTTGTTTTTGCAAATGAAAATCCTTTATAGATCAGTAGTACAAATGGAAAACACAACAGAAATATATTTACTGCCTTATAACAAAATGTAGAAAGAAACATCATGAAAAGTGACCAAATAAAATAGTTGGATTTTTTAAATCCTAAGAGAGCAAAATAGATGCCAAAAAATATGAGTGTGAATCCAAATACTCCTTCAAATCCTGTTCGAGACAAATGATAGTGCCATGGGGAAAAAGTCAGCGCAATTGTTGCAAATACCCCTGCTACAGAGTTTTTCGTTATCATTTTTGTGAAAAGACCAACAACAATTATAGATAAGGTAGATATGAGTATATTCGGTAAGTAGCCGATGATGTGTGCAGATCCAAATACTTTGTAAAACAACGCGATAACATAGATAGTTAGTGGCATTGCCACAATATCTCTATGCATAAAATAGAGAGGATGCAGATGTTCATATATATCTTTGCCTGTTTCAGCAATCGCTCTTGCATTCATAAAATAGAGGAGTGTATCAGAGGAAATTCCTGTAGGAACCATGTTGAGGTTCATCATTCTAATTCCAAATCCGAAAATAGCAATCGAGCAAAGAAAAAGAATAAATAACCTTTTAGAAAATATAGAAATATTGTTTATAGATTCTCGATATTTCATATATTATAAATGTGTAAAAACTTGATCAAGATTTGATTTCGGAAAAAGATCTTGCGGATAGAGAGATATAAGTTTAAGGCCGAGTTTGCGTACTAATAACTTTTTTTTGGACATAAGTAAATCATAGCTTTTAAGTTGACCATGTAATCCAAAATATTCTATATACGTATTGTTTACTCTAAAATCTGAGGTGAATTTTGTGTTTCCATATTTTACATTTCTTTCATGATGAATCTTTCGAGATGAAAACCAGTCATCGATAATTTTTTCAGCCAGAGAATCACATTTATGACCGTCGTTTGCAATATGTTTTTTAAAAAATAATACTGGATTTGTTAAAAAACCCGCTTCTTGGATCGCTTGATTCCACGTTCCAAATATTCGCAAAACTGCTCTATAAGGTCCTACAAAATCTTTTTTTGTCGGAATCCTACCGTTTCTTTTTTTGAATTCTTTAAATATCTGAATTATTTGTTCCCTCGTATATTTCACTAAGAAATGATTTGGCGAATTTAAACCACCTTTTTTAGATGCTGCTAATCGCTTTTCAAGTGAAATTTTCCCTAGAGATTTTTGATAATTAATTTTAGTAACATATGTTTTTTGCGATTCCGTAAGATTGATTCCTCTGGAATAATACGCCGCGCTTCCTATAGAAGTATTGAGTGCTTTCGCTATCTGTCGATGTGTGTATCCATCTCTACGATATGCTTGAATTCGGCTTTGCGAATCTATAGATAATTTGTTCATGTCGGGGCGACACGATTTGAACGTGCGACCACACGACCCCCAGCCGTGTGCTCTACCAACTGAGCTACGCCCCGTATCGCTTGTATTCTACCATTTTTTATGTGAGAATGGGTGTAACTCTGCCCTTCTATTAACATTTATATCCTCCTTATCTTGTTGTTCGCCTTATCCCGATTGAATCGGGACGGCTCACAGTGCGATTATCGGAGGATGTAAGAAACAGGAATCCAATATATATTGGAAACTGTTTCTAACAAAGGAGATCACTATGGCCGTCGATGCAAAACTTCAAGCAATTCAATTGGCGATGGATCAGATAGAGAAACAGTACGGAAAAGGTTCCATCATGAAGCTTGGTGAAAAACAAGCAAACAAAATGGCGGTAGACGTGGTCCCAACAGGTATTTTAGCTCTAGATTTAGCTCTTGGTGTCGGCGGGTTGCCACGTGGGAGAATTATCGAAATTTATGGACCGGAAGCCTCAGGAAAAACCACAGTATGTCTCTCAACTATTGCCGAAGCGCAAAAAGTAGGCGGAGTCGCAGCTTTTATAGATGCAGAACATGCGCTTGATCCTGTATGGGCGGAAAAATTAGGCGTGAAGCTAGATGATCTTCTTATTTCTCAACCAGATACGGGAGAACAGGGGTTAGAGATAGCTGAAGCGTTAATTCGTAGTGGTGGCATAGATGTTATCGTCATCGACTCCGTCGCAGCCCTTGTTCCTCGAGCGGAAATCGAAGGCGAGATGGGCGATAGCACTATGGGTATGCAGGCCAGACTTATGTCTCAAGCACTTCGCAAACTTACATCGGTCATTTCCAGATCAAAAACCGTTGTTATTTTCACGAATCAATTACGTCTGAAAATCGGCGTTATGTTTGGCAATCCTGAAACAACCCCAGGAGGAATGGCTATGAAGTTTTATGCATCTATCCGCATGGATGCCAGAAAAATCGAAAGTCTAAAAGATGGGGACAAAGTTATTGGTTCTCGCCACCGAGTCCGCGTGGTAAAAAACAAAGTATCCCCACCATTTCGTGTGGCAGAATACGATGTCATGCACGATGGCATATCCCGAGAAGGAAGTCTCATCGATGTGGGTATAGAATTTGGAATTCTGACAAAGTCTGGGGCATTTATCAAATATGGCACGCAAATGCTTGGACAGGGGAAAGAAGCAGCAAAATCTTATCTCAAGGAAAATCATAAAATTGCCAAAGAAATCGCCGATGGCATATGGAAAATTGTGAAATCGGGGTCAGGCACAACGAAAGTTGTTGTTGGCACAGAAGAGAAAGAATAACATCGTTGTATGGATAGCGAAATAGTGTATGAAAAGCTCATGAACGCATCTCTAAACTTCGTATCGTACCGTCCTCGAAGTCAGAAAGAAGTTGCGGAGTTTATTGCAAAAACGCTCAAACGATGGAAAGTCGAGGGAGGGGAAGATGTTCGCGGGAGAGTTATTACTCGGCTTATCGAATTAAACTATCTGGATGACGTCAAATTTGCCACGTGGTGGATTGCACAGCGCAGTGCTCACAGGCCGAAAGGACCCAGAGCGTTGCAGTTTGAACTGCAGGCAAAAGGCATAAGCTCAGCCATAATCGCTGAGGTGTTCCAGAATATCAGTGAAGATCAAGATTCGCCGAGTGAATTTGAATTAGCGCAAAAAGCGATACAAAAAAAACGTATGCTATGGAATAGTTTGCCTGAAATTGAACAAAAAAAGAAGGCGTACAGTTTTCTCGCTCTTCGAGGGTTTTCCGCGGTGACGATCTCGAAAATTATTGACGGATTGGCTAAAAAAGCATACAATTAACCAAAGGGGAGATTAGGATTACCTGATTTCATATCTGAAAACTCTTTTTGAGACAACACAAACGATTATTGTAGGAATATGTATTTCAATTCATTTCATCACGTACCTACCAGCCCGATTCTATAATCAGGGCTCGTTTTGTTGCTTCATCATAGTTTTCTTCAGCGCATTTACTTAAGTATTAACACGCACAGGATTTCCTTGTTTGGGAGCCTGTTGCTAGAAAGGCATATATGTTCGATGTACTAAAAACATTGTCAGAATTAGTCCGCACAAAAAAAACAAAAGCTCAAGTT
Organism: uncultured Gammaproteobacteria bacterium; assembly: GCA_964356315.1. Classification (GTDB taxonomy): domain Bacteria; phylum Patescibacteriota; class Microgenomatia; order UBA10105; family UBA927; genus CAYGFH01. The sequence continues at coordinate 45,267 of CAYHHA010000008.1, read as the reverse complement.
CAACCAAAGGTGGTACAAAAAACACCTTTAGTTGTCGACAAGGTTGCCGAGGCTGTCGAAAAAGAAAAGGCACAAAAACCGGCGACGGTCGTCGCGACTCCTTCTGTAGATACAGAAGCGATACTCAAATTAGCGGATGCAAAAGCACGCGAGATTATCGTAGAAGCGAAAGATGAGGCGTTTCGAATTCGTCGGGAAATCGAAGATGAATCTCGAAGAAAATTAGAAGCAATTGACCGTAAAGAAGGAGCTCTCGATGAGCGGGATAAACGCTTGAATACACTACAATCTCAGATTGAAACAAAACTAAACGAAGTAGAAGCGGTCAAACAGGAACAGGTGGCGAAGCTCGAACGCGCAGCTCATCTTACGCGAGAAGAAGCAAAAGCGCTCATTTTAGATGCGGTTCGCGAGCAGATGAAAGAAGATATCGCGCACGAAATCCGCGAAGCACACGATAAGGCGACCGAAGAGGCAGATGCAAAAGCAAAAGAGATTCTCATAGATGCCATGCGCCATGGAGCTACAGATTATGTGCCAGAATATACCGTATCCGTTGTGAAAATTACCGACGAAGAAATGAAGGGTCGGATCATCGGAAAAGAAGGTCGAAATATCAGAACCTTCGAACAGGTCACAGGTGTGGATGTCGACCTCGATGAAGAAGGTGTTATCAGACTCTCGTGTTTTGATCCAGTGCGCAGAGAGATTGCTCGAATTACTCTTGAGAGACTGCTTCGAGATGGTCGTGTTCAGCCAGGACGTATCGAAGAGCTTGTCGAGCAGGTGAAAAAGGAATTAGACCGTATTATGTTTGAAGAAGGTCAAAAGCTTTGTCATGCTGTTGGTGTCTATAATTTGCCAGCACCGCTCGTTGCTCATTTAGGAAAGTTTAAGTATCGCTTCTCCTACGGGCAAAACATGATTGCACATACGCTCGAAGAAACAAAGATCGGTATTGCCCTTGCGCAAGAAGTGAAGGCAGATGTAAATACCGTCAGGCTTGGATGCTTACTCCATGACATCGGGAAAGTTATCATGGACAAAGAGGGAAGTCATGTGGATTTGGGTGTGGAGTTGTTGAAGAAATATGGCATGCCACAAAAAGTGACAGACTGTGTTGCTCAACATCATGAGGATACCCCATTTACCTCCGCAGAATCCATGTTGGTGTATGTTTCAGACGCTATCTCAGGAAGCAGACCAGGGGCGAGATACGAGAATCATGAGGATTATATAAAGAGACTCAAAGATCTCGAGGATATCGCCAAAGCTCATCAAGGGGTTATGGAGGCATTTGCATTCCAAGCCGGTAGAGAGCTTCGTGTAGCGGTAGACCCAGGCAAGGTAGACGATGCTACAGCAACCATAATGGCATCAGAGATCAAAAAAGAGGTAGAAGAAAAGCTTACCTATCCGGGGCAAATCAAAATCTCTGTTATTAGAGAGCTGCGGGCTACAGAAATTGCGAGATAAAAAACAAAAAAGAAATCCCGCTTCAAGAGCGGGATTTCTTTATGCTTTCCAAAAAAAAGATTTACCGGACAACTTTTTTCAAAGCTTTGCCAGCTGTAAATCCTGGAGTTTTTCTTGCTGGAATATTGATCGGACTCCCAGTTTGTGGGTTTCGACCAGTTCGTGATTTTCGGCTTCGAACCATAAATGTTCCGAACCCTGTAACCACTACTTTATCACCTTTCTTAAGTGCATCAGTGATAGATCCAAAAACTGCTGCGACTGATTCGCGTGCAGCTTTTGCAGTAAGATTTGCTTTTTTAGCAACTACTTCGACGAGATCTGCTTTTGTCATTTTGTAACTCACCTCCTTTTAGGCAGAGGGATAGAACAAGATATTTTTTTTAACTTCCCGTCCTGACGGGATCTATGAGCCAATGTAGATAATCTGGATTACTCTGTCAATACATTTTTTAATTTTGCACTAGTGTGTTCTAGTTTGAAATACCCATAACAAATTTTTCTGTGTCAAATATGTGTATAGCGCAGGTGGTAAAGATGACAAAATAATTAAAGTTGTGTACACTAAAAGTATGGTAGTAAAAAAGAAACCTCAACAAGAACATACAGTTGTAGAACAAGCATCAGATTCTTTAGAAGAATCCGTAGTTCAAGAGGAGCGACGAAGCGCTGTGACGCAGGTTGTTGAAATTATCGAAGATGATGCTCCAATAGATTCTTCAGAAAAAAATGAAGTTGTAGAGAAAGATCTACTGGAACAAAAAACCAGTGTAGAATCTCAACACAAAAGTACTCAGGGAGAAGATTTAAAAGCAGAAGAAAAAGCATTGTATGAAAAAGAACAAGACATGGAAGATGATATTCAAGATGAAAAGAGAAAAATTTTGGTAGATGAGCTATTTCAAAAAAAGCAATCTAACCCAGTAGAGGTTATGCCAGAGATTTCAGCTCATAGATCGCATAAGAAAAACCCTATCGTGTTTTGGGCTATTGGAATCGTTTCTGCCTGTGTTGTTATAGGCGTATCCCTGGTGTTATTTTCTGGAAAAAAGGCGGGAATGCCATCTATAGTATTAATTCCAACCGCTACTCCGACAAAAAGTCCTACGGTAACGGCAACCCCGACCCCGGTTGTTATAAAGAAAGAAAGTATTACTATTCAAGTATTAAACGGTGGAGGGAAAGTTGGAGCCGCCACAAAGATGAAAAAAGCTCTTGAAGAAAAAGGATATACCGTAAAAGATACAGGGAACACCGAGGAATATACCTATGAAAGCACAGAGATTCATGTAAAATCCTCCAAAAAAGAGTACGTCGCAGTTTTGGAACAAGATCTCAAAACATCGTACACTATTGGAACTTCTGCCTCAGATCTAGAAGACAGTGTCGCATATGATGTCCGCATTATAGTTGGAAAACAGTAACTCCTATTTTTGTATGAAATACAAAGCTCTGATCATGGATTTAGACGATACGACCGTTCTTCACGGGCGAGAAAATATACCATCTGAAAGAGTTACAGATGCGATAAAAAAGGCAAAAGACGTGCTTCATGTGTGTGTAGCCACCGCCAGAACACTCAAAGACTCTCTAAGGATTATTAATCATCTGTCTATCAGTTCTCCCTGCATTTGCACAAATGGGACCCAGATCTACGATCCAGTGACCAAAAAAGTCGTCCATGAGGTTATTTTACCAAGTGATGTAATCTCACCTCTGATGGACATGTGTCGGAAATATCAACTCGAGGCGATTGTGTATGATGGCCTGAAAGATAGTGTGTACGATGGGACTCAGTCTCACGATAAAATTCTTACCATATACATTCCAGAAGTTCCAATAGAAAAGATAGATAAATTTGTTAAAACATTTTCGATAGATCCCCGTATTCATGTGCAAAAGCTCAATGCATGGAACAAGTCGTATATGAGCTTGGATATCGCAAGTAGTGGCGCTTCAAAACTACACGGAATTGTCCATGTTGCAGAAATTCTCGGCATAAAAACAGAAGAAATCATCGGAGTTGGGGATGGGTATAATGATTTTCCTCTCCTTATGGCCTGTGGACTCAAAATTGCCATGGGAAACGCCGTCCCAGAGCTCAAGGAAATTGCCGATTTTATCGCTCCAACGGTGTACGACGACGGCGTCGCTACAATAATAGAGAAATTCATCCTCTAATTGACCCTGTACTCGATTGCATTTTGGGTATAGTACCCTCCTAAGGTATAATCTGTATGGTAGATAACACTTTTCGTGCAATAACAAAGAATACTCTATGAAATACTATATAAAAACATTTGGGTGTGCGGCCAACGAAGCGGATAGCGAGCGGATTGCCTCATTCTATAAATCCCGTGGATATACAAAATCACGCTCTATGAGAAGTGCCGATGATGTGGTTATTAATACGTGTATGATTAGAGAAAATGCAGAGCATCGCGTGTATGGCTTGGTGCATAACCTCAAAAAAGAAAAAAACAAAGGAAGGGCAGTAAAAATTGTAGTTACCGGATGCATGGTTGGAATGGCTACTCGGGAAAAAACAGGGAAAATGTTAGCTCTTCTGGCTAAAAAAATGCCATCAGTGGATGAATTTCTCCCAATTGAAGAGGTGGGATTTGATCATGCTCCAGTTCGATCGAGCAAAACACGAGCCCTTGTTCCAATCAGTAATGGGTGTAATAATTTTTGCACATTTTGTGTGGTGCCATTCACGAGAGGCCGTGAGATCAGTCGACCGTTTGATGATATTCTCCTTGAGTGTCATGCTCTTGTGAAGCAGGGGTATACACAAATTACGCTCATAGGACAGAATGTCAATTCGTATGGCGCTGACTTACTTCTTGGTGAAAAAAATGTACAAGTACTGCGTGATATGGATGGAGCAAACTATTTTGAAGATCCAAAAGTCAAATCGCAAGAGTTTGTACGGAATGGGAAAGTATTGAGACCGACGTTTGTAAAGCACTTAGGCCGGCTGAGGATTCCCACCCTTTTTCCAAATTTACTTGATGAAATTTGTGAAATTGACGGCATAGCAGAGATTGATTTCATATCCAGTAATCCCTGGGATTTTTCTGACGATCTGATCGAGACCATTGCAAAAAATCCAAAAATTTCCCGTCATATTCATTTGCCAGTGCAATCAGGAGATAGTGCCATGCTCAAGCGAATGAACCGTTGGTATACGAGAGAGCAGTATTTGGAAATTGTAGAAAAAATAAAAAAAAGCATACCAGATGTAACTATTTCGACTGATTTTATCGTCGGGTTTTGTGGAGAAACGCTCGAACAATTTGAGCAGACGGTAGATCTTGCTCGAAAGGTCGGATTTTCAAAAGCGTACATTTCGATGTATTCGGACAGACCCATGACTGCAGCACATAAAGCGTATACAGACGATGTTTCCCATGTCGAGAAAAAACGACGATGGTTGATTCTCGAAGAAATGATAAACAGAACAAATCTGAGAAACGGAACATACAGATAGTCGTACCGATAAAATCACAAATACCGATTATCAATCACCAAACAATACTAAATTTTTGAAAAATAGATTTATAAGTTGGCAGATTGAGCTTTGTTTTTGATATTGGTATTTGGAAATTGTAGATTATGCAAAAGCTTCTCATTATTTCAGGTCCGACTGCTTCAGGGAAAACAGATCTAGCGATAGCTCTTGCAAAAAAATTTCACGGAGAGCTTATTTCAGCAGATTCACGTCAGGTATATATCGGTATGGATATTGGAACAGGAAAAGATTTTCCAAATGATAAGAAATCAATACTAGCGAAACATATCGTTAATCAAAAGGCACGAGCGTATGAGCTCCCGGTATACGATTTTGCAGGAGTGCCGTTATGGATGTACGATGTCGTGCATCCGAATGAAGCGTTTAGCGTTTCTCAATATCAATTTCTAGCACGTTTCGCGATTGAAAATTGCGTGAGTCGCGGGATGTTGCCGATTGTTGTTGGGGGAACAGGATTGTACATAGACTCACTGACCACTTCCTGGTCTACATTCGATATTCCACCAAATGAAGATCTTCGGGAGGCATTAGAACAATTATCTGTCGCACAACTCCAGCAAAAATTAGAAGAATTGGATCCTGGTCAGTACAATCTATTAAATAATTCAGATAAATATAATCCCAGAAGACTTGTGAGACGAATAGAACTGGCGACATCAGGGGCGAGTCACAGAGATCAGATTCCTCGGTTAGACACGGACATCTTGCACATCGGGCTGGAGATTTGTAACGAGGAGTTAACGCATCGAATTGAACAGCGAATACACAAACGAATGAAGCAGGGCATGCTCAGAGAGGTACAATCTCTTCTTACCAGTGGGTATGGATGGGACTTGCCCTCGATGTCTTCTTTAGGGTTTGAGCAGTGGAAAGGGCATGAATCTACCCTCGATGATTCATCACTGGAAAATCGGATCAATACATGGAAGACGAAAGAGCTACAGTACGCAAAACGCCAACGCACATGGTTTAATAAAAACTCCAATATTCTTAAGGTGGATGTTGAGTCGACGAATTATGTAAAAAAAGTAGAAGACATTGTTTCGACGTGGTATACTAATCGTGAAGATCATGAACTCAAAAATAGAAATATCAGTTAAAACGATACTTATCACTCTTTTGATGCTTCTTGCAGGCTGGGTTGTGTTCATGATTCGGGATATATTATTTCTACTTTTTATCGCGTTTCTTCTTATGACCGCGATACATCCTTTCGTCGTATTCTTAGAACGATTCAAGGTTCCGAGAGTATTCGGTATTTTACTTACCTATGGTATTGTTTTCGGCGTGTTTGGAGCCTCGCTGGGAAGCGCTGTCCCAGCGCTTATTATTCAATCAACAAAATTAGTGCAGGAACTTCCTAGTTTTATAGCGCGTATCATGCCGTATTGGAACATCGATGTTTCCATGATCAGCCAGCAAATTGCCCCAATAGGAGAAAGCGTTGTAAAAGTTACCCTAAGTATATTTTCGAATTTAGTCACGCTTGTGACGGTATTAGTGTTTACGTTTTATTTTCTTATCGAAAGAAAGCATGCGGACTTCGTTATCCAAAGTATTGTTGGGGAGGGGATTGCCGTACAGGTCATGACTATGCTTCGTCGTGTTGAGGTGAGACTAGGCTCTTGGATTCGTGGAGAAATGATCCTCATGACATCTATTGGATTGTTGAGTTTTGTTGGATTATCACTGCTTCGCATAGACTATGCGCTTCCCTTGGCGATATTAGCTGGGACTCTGGAATTGATTCCTATGATAGGCCCGACGGTGTCAGCAATTCCAGCTATATTGGTCGCGCTGTCAATCTCGCCGCTACTAGCGCTCAGTGTGACAGCGATGTATATCGTCGTGCAACAGCTTGAAAATAATCTCTTAGTTCCATTTGTGATGAAAAAGAGCGTCGGTTTTCCGCCCATTGTTACCATATTAGTGCTTATGATTGGTGGTAGATTTGCAGGAGTGGTCGGAGCAATACTAGCCATTCCCGTCGCTCTCGTTGTGCAAGAAATCGCGATGGTGTATTTGTTTACAGAATCCCCTGAATCTACTTCAAAGGGCACAAAAAATCCCTCAAAGTAAGGGATTTTTAATGCACATCGGAATCTCATAAGCCAGATTCTGTTTTTGCCTCCGATTAAATCGGAGTAATTCTCATTTCTCTAATGACGCGTCAAACGCGCCTTTCCGCGTTGATTGCTCTTCGCGGTGCCCGTAAACTTTATCCCTTTGGAATGTTACATTCATTCTCTTGATTTCTCAAAAGAAAACGGGAAATTCGCCGGTTGCAGCGGGTGGGATTGCCTAATGATGCACCAAACGGTGCGCCTCGTTTCATACCTTCGGCATATTCAAGGCATTTCATTCAATTGATATGACTTGTCCTGAACGTAGTCAAAGGATCGTCTCTGTGGCTCTCTCAACCCGTCAATTCGGATATCGTTCCCGACGCCTTTCGGGTCGGGACACCAGCCCCGCCTCTTGTAAGAGGCGGAATCACGGCTTACGCCGCATCCCCTCACATTCTGCTGTCTGGACTTTCCTCCCCCTCCGCTTTTCACTTCGTTTAAAGCTTCGGGGGACAGGTCCCTAAAATAAGGCGCCGTGCCCTCAGTAGCTGTTTGCGGAGCAAAGAGCGAAGGAGGTGAGAATTCGGATTCCAATGTACCCTATAATTATAGCACACGCGGTAAATAAATGTGGGCAAAAGAGTGGAAATTATGGATACAGTAATCGTTTAAATTGCAGTATAGATGAGAATTGCACTTTATCCTGACATGATAATGCTGAATATTCAATCAGATATGAAGTCTTGATAGTATCCGTGTTACAAATGTCAGTAGATGAAAATACTTGTGGCAATGTACCAGTATATCTATAGATATACCAAAGAGAAATTTCTTCAAAATATTTCTGAACATAATAATACGGATTATTTTCTGGTAAAGATGTTGTTTCAAGTACGATAGGTTTATCTATTTTCTTAGCATCAAGAATTGCCTGCTTTATTCCAATGGAAATTTTCGGCGCAAATGCTTGGTTCTTGTTCGCAAGTTCAGTCATATACATCCACGGTATAGTGAAGCAAATACAAAATATGACTAGCCATGATCGTGAGAGTAAAATTTTTTTATCATACAACGGGGTTAGGAGAATATATAAAATATTTGGAATACTGATAATCAAATGTCTAGGGGCAAATGCCTGATAGCGAACAAGTAAACCAAGAGTAATTGCAAAGCTCCAGAGGACTAGAATTTGACCTAACAGTACAATACTTTTTCTTTTAACTACGCTATAAAAAATCGCAAAACCAATCAGAAAATAATGCATATAGGAAATCGCAAAAACCGAACTGATTATGCCCAGCGATTTAACAATATCGCCATTTATTTCCTGTTGTATCGTTTGATTAGGCATTCGAACATAAGGGCTATAGGTGAGATAGACTACGAGCAGTGAAACAAGAACTATATACAGTTGTTTTCTGTTTGTATTTATAAGGGAAAATAGCAAAATAGGTACATATGCAAACGCATAAAAAAACGAAAGAATAAACATCGTCAATTGTATAGGAACAAATCGTACAGAAAGAAATTCCCCTGAATCTATAGCAATTATAGAAACAATGCTCCAAAACACCATCGCCGCATAGGGACGAATTTCTAGTGCAAAGGGATACAGAAGGGGATTAAAAAATATACTTACGAAGCATACAAAATTAACTACAACTTTAAATGAACGGGAGAAATATATGTTTTTGGTGGAGATATACCACGCAAATAGTATGGCGCTTGCTGTGTGATAGGTCATATACGGAATTCTAAATATAAATTCAGTCCAATTAGGATTGGTCGTTATGGCGAATTTTTGCCAAAACCATAATTCCCAGTAATGTAACGGAGGAATATCGCTAAGGTGTAATGCAATCTTTGTAATTTGATCAAAGGAATTCCCTGCAATTTTAAGTGAAAATATTTCATCAGACCACAATTCAAGTCGTAGGATGTCACTGCGATGGTAATAAAAATATAGCCCAGCAAAAATAATTTGATATAAAAGTATATATCTCTGATGATAGATCCAGTTTCCAATTGCTTTTCGGTAGGGATAGGAGAGTAAAATCAGTAGAGATGGATAGAGTATCCACACAAATTTCAGATTTGAAAACGACATCACCATTACAAAGATCATCCATAAGAAAATAGATGCATATTCTTTATAATCGCGAAAGATAGTTTTTCCTACGGTCATACATTGATACGGTAACAATTTGAATTTTCGTAAAAAAAAGTCAACCACTTGAGATTATCATTAGTTTAACTTATTGTAATAGTACATGCTCGCAAAAATATTGTCAGGAGCAGTGGTGGGTCTCGATGCCGTACCAGTTACGGTAGAGGTAGATATTGCCGCAAAGGGGCTTCCTTCTTTTACGATCGTGGGACTGCCAGACAAAGCCGTCGAAGAAAGCAAAGAACGAGTTAGAGCCGCGATAAAAAATTCAGGAGCAGAATTCCCCGCAAAAAGGATTATCGTTAATCTGGCCCCAGCAGATCTTCCAAAAGTGGGACCATTTTATGATTTGCCTATTGCTATAGGCATTTTAGTTGCCTCAGGTCAGCTCCTTCTTTCAGAATCCAAAAAGCTTTTTATAGGAGAATTATCTCTCGACGGGAGCGTGCGTCACGCCAATGGCATATTGCCGATTGTCATGTTTGCAAAATCGATAGGAATTTTAGATGTCTATATTCCTTCAATCGACGCAAAAGAAGCCTCAATTATATCTGGAGTTTCCATATATTCCATAGAAACATTACTTTCTCTGTTCCACCATTTGTCCAATACAAAACTTCTCGAGCCAGAGCAAGTTATGTCATTTTCAGATCTAGATGAAGAGACCGTATTTGATTTTGATATGAAAGATGTTCAGGGGCAGGAGCATGTGAAAAGGGCTTTGGAGATTGCCGCAGCAGGAGGACATAACGCATTTTTACACGGACCTCCAGGATCAGGAAAAACTATGTTAGCCAGGACCATGCCTTCAATTCTTCCCAGCATGACAGAAGTAGAGGCTTTGGAGGTAACAAAAATTTATTCAGTGACAGGAAATTTACCTTCAGGTCATTCCATTATGCTTCATAGACCGTTTCGCTCACCACATCATACGACGTCGCGAATTGGGTTAATTGGCGGGGGAACACGTCCTGTTCCTGGGGAGATTTCGCTTGCGCACAAGGGCATATTATTCTTAGATGAATTTCCAGAATTCCCTAGGAGTGTTCTTGAATCTCTCAGACAACCGGTCGAAGATGGGATAGTTACGATATCACGAGCAGCAGGCACCATGTCGTATCCTTCACAATTTATGCTTATTGCAGCCGCTAACCCCTGTCCCTGCGGAAACTATAAAAGCGATACTAAAAAATGCACCTGTCTGCCAGGCTCAATCATGCGGTACCAAAAACGGATCTCTGGTCCATTGCTCGATCGGATCGATTTGCATGTGTTTGTTCCCTCAGTACCTGTCGAGAAGTTTTCGGATACCGAGAACAGAGAAACATCAAAACAAATTCGACAGCGTGTTCAAAGAGCGAGAGACATGCAACTCCGCCGTTTTTCCGGTATAGCAATTCAATCGAATAGTCAGATGAGCAACAAGCATATGAAGCAATACTGTCCACTTTCAGAAGAGGTGCTCCAATTTATGAGACAAGCAATTTCTAGATTACAGCTATCAGCTCGAAGTTATTACCGGATTATAAAAGTTGCCAGAACTATTGCGGATCTTTCAGAGGTTAAAGAAGTAGCAGTGTCCCACATTGCCGAAGCGCTTCAATTTCGGCCGGTCATCGAGTCATGATTTCTCAAAAATATATATCCAAAGAGATCCTAATATACATATAAATGGGAGAACGGGTAAGAAATATCTCTGTTCGTTAAACACCACATAGGTAAGAAGGGAAACGATGATGAATAATATGTGTGTAAGTATTCCAAAAATTCTAAACATATACTCTCGAGTATGGACTCTTCGAAAGAACGGTATGACGCTGGTCATCAGCCCTATCAGGATAGGTAGCGTGAGTACATGATGATACAGAGATATCCCACGACTAAGTACAGTATCCAGTACATGTCCAGGCATGTTTATGCGAAAATAATTCATATGTTTTTTCGTTATTTCAAATCGATCCTGTATCATCATCAAAAGCGTGTAGCTAGGGAAAAAAAATAAATTTGGATGAAGCACCAGAAAACATATCACTGCGCTGACGCTCACCGCAGTGAGTCGCATAACGCATTGTTTGAGCTTCATATTTCTACGATGGAAATCCAAAAGGAGAGTTGCGATAATCAGCGGAACGAACATGGCGGAGTTGATTTTTACAGAAATACTAAACCCAAATGATATTCCTAAAAACATGTATAGAAATACATTTTTCTTTGTAGAATTTAAGATTCGAATCGTTAAGTAGTACATGAGCAACTCACCGAGTAATAATGAGCTGTCAGCAAGCGCATGGAGCGATATAGTTTGAAAAATCGGATGTGAAATCAGCAGTACCGTCGCAAATAGTGAGATAGAGATATTCTCCATTAGTATAAAGGTGAGTATAAACATGACGCCAGCTGAAAAAGAGGCAACGATCGCAGAAATTATACGACCATGATATAAGATCGGATATGCAGCATGGTTGTTTGGGAGTATTTTCCCATCATAAGAATTCCATAGGTAGTATGTCTGAGGAGGGATACCGAGATATTCAAAATTCTCATGTCCAAATGCTCTAAGTCCAAACGCATAAATCCACTTCGCGCCATTTAAATTTGTAAAACCCATGTGTTCTCGCCAGTATGGAAGATAGAGTTTTTCTTCGAGCATATACGGGAGAATCCTCGCTGTTTGTATCCAATACAATTCATCGGACTGAAAGGGTATCTCGTTTTTTTGAATCTTTACAAAAAGGAAAATAAAAGTCAAAAAAGATACGAGAAGCATGCGAAGCATGTTGTGTTGAAATATATTCCTAAAACGTGTCATGTATGTTCTCACTATAATACACAAACCCTGATGTATCTACTTCAACGTTTTTAAAGTAGAAAAACAATTCCCTTATAAACTAACCAAAAGAGATACATATACTACAGACTCGTTCCAGCGTTTTTCAATGATGAAATAGTGTTTCTTCTACCTCGTCTAAAAAAAGATAATCACTTTTGGCAGAATAAGTCACCTGTTTCGCTATCGGTTTGTCTAAACGTTGTATACTTTAAAGTATATCAGCTTGGTGATAGAAAATTTCGGTCGTCCACGGTTAGGCATTCTAAGGAATGACGTAATATTCTTATAATCTATTTATGTTTAAAATTATCAAAATTCAATACGTTGCTCTGGTATGTGCTTTTTGTTTCATAGCATTTATCGCTGTGCAAAAGACCAAAAATATTCCATTCGATCTTGATGAAATTTCATGGTATTATCACACGAAATTTTTTGAGGAAGCTTTTATCTATAAAAATATTTATTCAGAATTATGGAATGGATATGAAAGTTATGATCACCCTCAGATTTCAAAGTATATTTATGGATCATATCTTTATATACTCGATCCAAATTTTTCAATTAAGCGAAATATTTTAGAAGAAAAATATGGACGTTGGCAGTTTTATTATAATAAACAACTAGCAGAAACAATTTCTCCGAGTGAATTTTTTACACCTCTTTCAAAATTACGCGATTTAAACAGAGTTTTTCTCATTGGTATCTTCATAGAAGTATTTATAGTAATGGTATTGTTGACGAAATCATATATATATTCTGTAATCCTAATGTATGTATTGGCAGTAAATACCATGTTTATCAACGCAATTATGCGTATTACTTCAGATATTCATATGATTTTTTTTGGATTGTTCGCTATGATTTTTTATCTATTCTCACTTAAAAAACAGAGTCTCTCATTGATTGCGATTTCATCGATATTCACGGCGGTATCAATTGGTTCAAAGCTGAACGGAGTATTCATATCTTCATCCATTATTTGTTTAGAATTATTGGTATGGTTAATGGATTATTCAAAAATTATAGTCGTTTTAAAGAGAATATTGGCATATATAGTGATATGTTTTTTTATTTGGATTATGATAAATCCAGCCCTTTATAGCGATCCGATTCAGCGGTCATGGAAATATTTTACATTTCGGACTTTTCAAACAAACCTAAATGCCAAATATCATCCGAGCGCTGATTTGGATACTCCGTTGAAAAAAGCTCAGGCAATTTTTTGCAATTTGGTTGTTCGTTCCTGTAAAAAATATCCTTCTGAATGGGCAGTGACATCAAATGATATTTTGAATATTCTATTAGTATGTTCTGGATTTATGGCTATTTATTCTGATATGAGGAAAAAACAAATACAAAAATGTTTACTAGTTCTATTGGAATATATAATACTATTTAATTATCTACTTTACCTGCAAAATTATTCTTCTCATTACTATGTTTTTCCGCAGATTTTTCTATTTATGATTCAAATTCTTGGATTAAAATATTGCATAGAAATTGGGTATAGCAAAGTAAACCCCGCCATAAGACGGGGTTTAAAAATTTTTCGAACTTCGAAAAAAGGCAGTTCCGATTAAATCGGAGTTAGCCTCCAATTTTGTACATGCCAGTTCCGCATGTTGGGCACTTGCCCTTCATTGCAGGTTTGCCATTCTTCATGGTTACTTTAACGGCATTTGGATCTTCTTTCTTCGCGCGACATTTTACACAGTACATACTTGCCATAGTTATTTCACCTCCTCTCAATTATAGTTAACGGGTAGCTATTTCAGTATCGTATATAGATAAATTTCAACTCCGAATGCGATAATTGCAAAAAATATTGTTTTATAGAGATCCGATTTTATCGTAACAAGCTCGGCTGAATATTCGTTTACTTTTTGTTGTATTTTTTTATCTGTGGATTGGGTAAACGAATAGAGGGGAGATTCTTGTGATGGTGACGCGATAGAGGTCGTTTGTTGTGAAGGAATAAATGTCCTTCGTGTTGTGGCTTTTATTTTTTCTTTCCTAGTTTTTTTTGGCATAATTAGCCTCGCTGAGCCTGAGCGTAGCATAGGAAACTTGGCATTGTCAAGGCTAGTTGGCGATATTGACAGTGAAGTCTCTGAATCGTAGTATAATGTATACGAATGGTGTTCAATAGCGGATTGGGTATAATATTTTTTCTTTTTTTTGTTGTATGGCTTGTTGGAATAAGCTTTTTTTTATTGCGGATGATTCGACATTACAATACGCTAACGCAAGATATTTCGGTCCACGGACTAAAAGCAATACTTGAAGAGATTCTGAAACGGCAACAGGGTGTTATACAAAAAACAAATCAGCTGGAAAAGCTATTGAACGAGACTATAGATGACGGAAAACAACATATTCAGAAAATTGGACTGATTCGATTTAATCCTTTTTTGGATACAGGAGGAAGCCAAAGCTTCACGATGGCCGTGTTAGATGAGGAGGATAACGGAATTGTGATGACGTCCTTGTACGCTAGAACAGGAAACAGATGGTATGTAAAAGAGATAGCAGGAGGAAAAGGGAAGGATATGGAGTTATCCAAAGAAGAATTCACAGCTATTGCCCAAGCCCAAACTAGTATAAAATAATAGATATATGAATAAGCAACAGTATATTACAACATCGATCATTGGACTTGCACTGTATTTGATTTCAACGGGCATGTCATTTGCAGGATTCAGCTTGACAAAAAAAGTAGAGAAAAAAGTTCTTCCCTCTGGTGGTATTTTGGCTACAAATATCCCAGCAAATAATCAGGCGCACTTCATTATTGATCCATCCGTTCCACGCACAGAAGTATGTCCGCTCAACGGCGTTATGTATACCAAACAAGAAAAAGAGGTGTGGGATAAGCGTCGGCCGATTGCCGCCATGATAGAAAATCATGTAGAGGCGAGGCCTCAATCGGGCCTGTCTTTGGCAGATATTGTGTATGAATCTGTAGTAGAAGGTGGCATTACCAGATTTATGGGTGTATTTTATTGTGGTACAGCCAGTAGAAATCTCACTATTGCTCCTGTCAGAAGCGCGCGTACGTTCTATCTCCCATGGGTGCTTGAATACGACGCGTTATATAACCATGTTGGAGGCGCAGGGGTTTGTAGCGATGTAACCGTTGATGATCGGGCAAAAGCACTCTGTCAAATAGATCAATATAAAATCAAAGATATGGATCAATTTGGATTACCGCTTAAAACCACGGATAAATCGGGAAAAAAGATTTATGTTTGTTCAAGAAACCCTGATCGTTTAGATCATGAAGTGGCGACCGAACATACCATGACCTGTACGATCGATGGGCTATACGCATTTGCAGAGATAAATCGGGGGTGGACAAATGTAGATGAAAAAGGCGTGTCATGGGATAAAAACTTTGTTTCATGGAAATTCAAAGACGATGCAAAGTTGGAAGAGCGAGGAGAAGCAAAGTCCATCGCATTTGTTTCTTGGAAAGGGTATGAAAAAGAATACGGCGTGAGGTGGGATTATGACAAGACAACCAATGTCTATAAACGCTTTAATGCAGGCGTGCCTCATACTGATCTTGAAACAAAACAACAGCTGTCATCACGATCAATTGTTGTCACATTTGCCAAAGAAATTGGGCCGGTAGATGATCATGGTCATTTACTCTATAACAATATAGGAAATGGTGACGGGATTTTCTTCCAAGACGGTAAATCAGAAAAAATTACCTGGACAAAGGCTACAAGAGCCGCGCGCACGAGATTTTTCGATGCAAAAGGCAAAGAAGTTCAATTTAATCGAGGACAGATATGGATTGAACAAGTACCAATTGGTACTCCTGTCGAATATTAAAAAATTGTTCTGCCCTTGGAGGGTTTGTATATGTTAGAAGATATTGTTATCTCCAGGGTTCGAGTAAAGATATTGACGTTATTTTTATCTCACCCCGGAGTGATGTTCCATGTTAGGGATATTGTTCGAAAGGTAGACGAAGAAATAAACGCAGTGCGCAGAGAGCTTTCTCATATGGAGAAAGCCAGTATGGTATCCAAGGAACAACGCGCAAACAGATTGTTTTATCTATTCCGAAAAGATTATCCATTGTATTTTGAGCTCATGGAGCTTATTTGTAAAACGTCAGGTATTGGCGCAGATATTATTAAGCTAAAAGCAAAACTCGGTAAACTCAAATTTGTCGTAGTCTCCGGAAGATATATACGTGGATTATCCAAGAAATCTCATTCAGATGTGGACTTGATTGTTGTTGGGAATATCGTATTGCCAGAGTTATCGCAAATAATAAAGGCCGAAGAAGCCAGACATGAAAAAGAAATAAATTATACCGTTATGACTGATGAGGAATTCGAGTTTAGAAAAAGCAGGCGTGACCCATTTGTTATATCAGTACTTACTGGTTCACGAGTCATGATTGTCGGAGACGAAGAAGACTTCGTATCATAAATTCACCTATTTGGAGGATGGATTATTGGTTTCATTCGTTGTCATTCCCGTGAAGACGGGAATCCTAGAAAAGTATTGATCTTGGTAAAAGAAATTTTTACCATTTGGCACAGCAAATTTTCTGGTATCATTTACTGTCATTCCCGTGAAGACGGGAATCCTAGAAAAGTATTGATCTTGGTAAAAGAAATTTTTACCATTTGGCACAGCAAATTTTCTGGTATACAATAAAAAAATCGTTTTATTTGTGATTTGATCCGTATGTTTAAAACACCACAGAGAGTTTTCTTTTTTCTCATTCTGCTATCAGTTCTTCTCATTGGCTTGGATTTGCCGGAAAAATATCGATTAAAATTCAAGATTGGCACTTTTGCCGTTGATCGAGAGGTAAATCCTCTAGGGATTCACATAAACATATTTGGTTTAAATATAAACAAAGATTTTAAAACTCGCCTAGGCTTAGACTTATCAGGTGGCACGCATCTTGTGCTTGAGGCAGATATGAAAAATATCGCTTCAGCAGATAAAGATTCAGCACTCGAATCAGCCAAACAGGTAATCGAACGAAGAGTAAACATGTTTGGTGTTTCAGAGCCCGTTGTACAGTCTTCAAAAGGCCAAAATTCATATAGAATTCTTGTAGAATTGCCGGGGGTAACCGATGTAAATAAAGCTATGGATTTGATTGGTCAGACAGCTCTGTTGGATTTCCGAGAAATTACTATAGAGCCTCCAGCTTCAGAATCTGCCTATTTTATTCCGACACTCACGACGACCAAACCCACAGGCCTAACCGGAAAAGATCTGAAACGGGCGATGGTACAATTTAGCACGCAAACGGGGGAGCCAGAGGTATCTATAGAATTCAGTTCTGATGGAGCCAAAAAATTTGCAGAAATTACCAAACGTCTCATCGGCAAGCCATTGGCAATCTTCCTAGATCAATTTCCAGTAACTTGGCCTCGGGTAAATACAGAAATTATAGATGGTCGGGCATCAATCACGGGAAGTTTCACTCAGGAAGCGGCAAAGAGCCTAGCGTTGCAACTAAATGCAGGAGCACTTCCAGTTCCTGTGACTCCTGTTGAAAAGCGTACAGTTGGCGCAACTCTGGGAACCGAATCTGTTCGTCAGAGTATGCAGGCTGGTTTTATCGGGCTTGCGATCGTCGCTGTATTTATGATTGCCAAATATGGGTGGCTCGGAGTATTTGCAGATATGGCGCTGATATTATACGGTTTATTAAATTTTGCTATTTACAGATTTATTCCAATTACCCTAACGCTACCTGGAATCGCTGGATTCATTCTATCTATCGGAATGGCGGTAGACAGTAATATTCTCATATTTGAACGTTTCAGAGAAGAAAAACGATTAGGTAAACCATGGAAGATGGCGATGGAATTAGGATTCGGTCGAGCGTGGGATAGTATAAAAGATGCAAATGTGACGACTATCATAACCTGTCTTATTCTGTTCAATCCAGGAAACTGGGAGATACTGCCAAATTCAGGGTTGGTCAGGGGATTTGCCATAACGTTATTTATTGGAGTTGTGACGAGCTTATTCACTGGAATTGTCGTTACTCGAACATTTATTCGTGTCCTATATCGGGAAAGGAGTCTTTCAAAAGTTTCAAAGATAACAAAGTAATGTTCTGCGTATCTTTAAACTTTTAAATACCCTTGTTATTATGATTCGATTTAGCAAATACATGTGGATATATTTCACCCTCTCCGCATTTGTTATAGTTCCGGGGTTAATTTCGTTGATCTTATTTGGACTTAAGCCAGCGGTCGATTTTACTGGAGGAACACTTTTAGAACTTCGGTTCTCTTCGGTGGTCAAAGAACAGGATGTCCAGGGTATATTGGGTAAGCATGCGATCACCGCTTCAAGTATTCAGAACATGGGGGAAAACACCTATCTTATCCGACTGAAGCCGGAGAAAAATGAAACACTTTCTGCATTGGACGAATCATTATCATCGTTTACTCCAAAAGTAGAGATTACACGCAACGAAACCGTCGGTCCTATTCTTGGGAAAGAACTGCTGAAAAAAACTGTGACCGCCGCAATATTTGCTATCATCGCGATATTGTCCTATGTCGCCTATGCATTCAAAAATATTAAATTTGGAGTGTCAGCTATCCTTGCGTTGGTTCACGATTTGATTGTGGTATTAGGAGTGTTTTCATTGTTGGGTCATTTTTATCATATTGAGGTGGACACATTGTTTGTTAC
The DNA here is from genome assembly GCA_964356315.1 of uncultured Gammaproteobacteria bacterium. Lineage (GTDB taxonomy): Bacteria > Patescibacteriota > Microgenomatia > UBA10105 > UBA927 > CAYGFH01. The sequence goes on along the minus strand of CAYHHA010000008.1, from coordinate 26,500 downwards.
CGCGTTCTTAACGACCATGAGCTTCTCTGTTCATGACACGATTGTTGTATTTGACCGAATTCGCGAAATGCTCAAAAGAGGAGAAAAGCTACCATTTGAAGTGCTTTGCGATGTAGCACTTACTGAAACAATCGGAAGATCTGTAACAAATTCTCTGACTATTATATTCATGTTGTTTGCGCTTGTGCTCTTGGGTGGTGATAGCGTGCGCTGGTTCGTCATGGCTCTTTTGATTGGAACAATATCAGGTACCTATTCGTCACCGTTTATTGCAACTCCAGTGTTAATCATTTGGGATAAGTTTGAGCGTAGGAAAAAACATAGTGTTAAATAATTTATTCCATATCCTATTTCCAAATTATATTTCTCCTCATGATAGGATCATTTCTCAATACAGAACACAATTTTCACCTTATCTTAAGGAAAAGTTATATTTGAGTGACAAGGCAAATGATTACTACGTCTCAATAATTGATTTGGTTAAGTCGTATATAGCGCCCACAGATATCCTACTTGATCTGGGTTGCGGACTGGGTAGAGTAACATTTGATTGTTCTGCGACAGGAGGGAAAAAGGTTATTGGAATAGACACTTCAGAAGTTTTAATAAATGAAGCTCGTCGAATTTCCAAAGGAACATCATCTTATATCCAATCCTATTCTGTTCGCGGTAACTATGAATTTATTCAGGGTGATGCACATGCTCTTCCTTTTGCTTCAGAAAGCATCGATATGATACTTTGCAGTAATCTTATAGATAGGATTGCAAAACCAAAAGATGCAGCAGTCGAAATATTTCGTGTGCTAAAGACTGGAGGTATATTCATAAATTCGGATCCTTACGATTGGTATGAGCAATATACTGAGAAAGAATTATGGGCTTCAGATATAGAAAAACTGCTTCCTCGTAAAGCGTATAAAATACTTCAGAGAAAGGATATCGAATTTATTTATCCTATATATTCCCGTCGAGCGACTGTATATTTAAATGATGTTTGTGTGATTAAGAAAATCTAAGAAATGACCTCTGATTGGATTTTATGTAATCTAGCCAATAACGCTTCGCGTTCGTTCAGTAGCGTTCCTTCTTCAACTTCAGCAAATAGAGATGTGAGTGTTTTTCCAATAACAGGACCAGGTTTGCAATCATATTCCTTCATAACATCAAACCCATTGATTTTCAAATCAGCGACGGTAAACGGTTGTTTTTGTACTTCCTCTAATCGTTTTTTATAGAGTTCCAATCTCCAAGAAGTTTCCGTAGCTCCACCACCAAGACGGTCTCCAATGCGAAGCGCGAGCATATCTTCCAAATTTTCTTTCCCAACGTGTCGGATAAACCTGCGTAGTGCGGAATCAGTTTGTCTCTCATCGACCGTAAATTGATGCCAACGGACGAGAGTGATGATTTTTTCTGATTGCTTTTTAGATAGTCGGAGACGATAGCAAATTTGCCTGGCCAGCTTTGCACTCACCATTTCATGGTTAAAAAATGTGATAAGCCCCGTTTCATCTTTTCGGTATGTTTGAATTTTTCCTATGTCATGAATAAGTGTTGCCAGTCTCACTATTGGATCCGAGGAGGGGCAAAATCTCAGAGCCTCAATACTATGTGTTCCCACATCATATTTATGATGACGTTTTGGGCTTTTTTGTTGTACGTCAAATGCGCCTTCCAATTCGGGTAATACATAGTGCAACAAACCTGTGCTTTTTAAAAGAAGTATCCCATCAGCAGGGAATTGAGACGCGAGGAGTTTGAGGAGTTCATCTCGGATTCTCTCTGCGGATATTTGCATAAGCAGATTGCACAATTCCTGCATCGCTTGAAGTGTAGATTCTTCAATCATGCATCCAATTTCTGCAGCTTGTCTGACCGCACGCATCATCCGAAGGGCATCTTCACCAAATCTATCGCTTGGATTTCCGACGGTTCTAATTATTCGATTTTTTAAATCCTGTTGTCCATTGTATGGGTCTTTCAAAGTTTTTCCGTCGAATGCAATCGCGTTAATGGTAAAGTCGCGACGTGATAAATCTTCTTCAAGAGATGTTCCCCAGACGATGACATCGGGATGACGATGATCTTTGTACCCTTGTTCACTTCTATACGTGGTTACTTCAAATATATCAACAATAATCTTGTCATCCCCGACCTGATCGGGGATCTCTTCTCCGGATTCCCGCTTCCGCGGGAATGACAATGACGAAGTGTCATAAATCTTTACCCCCACGGTTCCAAATTGGTTATCATAAAAACTGTCAGGAAAAAGTGCGAGTATTTCTTCAGGTGTTGCATTGGTGGTAAAGTCCCAGCCTTTTGTCTTTTTACCTATGAGCGTATCTCTGACAGAGCCTCCCACGGCAAAACACTCAAATCCGGCGTTTTGAAATGTAGATATAAATGAAACCACAGGTTGTGGGAGGGAAATCATACTGGTATTATATACCCATCTTACTCCGGTTTGTGAGGCCAAATAGGAAAAAGCGGATAGATATCACGTATGGTGAAAAAACAGTCAAACCAGGAGTCTACGCTCCAAAAAAAGAATCAAACGCTCTGGCTAACAGATGAGAAAGATTCGAAAAAATCACCACCCATTTCAATAGATGAAATCAGAAAACGACTTCTTGCGTATCGTGGCTTGACTACGCCCAAACAAATAGAAGAGTTTTTGCATCCGAAAAACCCGATTCTCTTCACCGCATCAGACGTTGGGATAGATGCTGATACGCTTCAGACAGCGCTTTCTCGCATGATCAAAGCGATAAAAAATAAAGAATCCATTGTCGTGTACGCAGATTACGATGCAGATGGAATCACAGCGGGGACGATTATGTGGGAAACACTCCATTCTCTTGGAGCATCTGTTATGCCATATATTCCGCATAGGGTAGAAGAGGGATATGGGCTATCAAAAAAAGGAATAGACACTATTGTGGAGCTGTATAAACCAACGCTTATAGTAACCGTGGATCACGGGATCACTGGGGCCGAAAAAGTAGCGTATGCAGCGTCTCTCGGGATAGACGTCATCGTGACGGATCATCACACAAAAGGTCCAACAGAACCAAACTGTACCATTGTTCATACAACGCAACTCTGTGGAGCTGGTGTCTCGTGGTTTGTATCAAAAGAGTTACGGCAGAGATATGTTGATACACAGGGATATTCGAAAGATATTTCAAATTCTCAAGAAGCTGAGCACTTAGCGCTCGCCGCTATCGGCACTGTTGCTGATTTGGTCTCGCTGATTGGACCAAATAGATCCATCGTGAAATATGGTCTAACTGCACTAAACAACACCTCCCGCGTCGGGCTCTTGGCGCTTATTGAAGAGGCGGGTCTCACAGCGGGAAGTCTTGCGGTGTACAACATCTCTCACGGCTTGGCTCCAAGGCTTAACGCAATGGGACGCCTCGAGCATGCCATGGATGCGCTTCGATTGTTGTGTACAAAGTTGCCAGATAAAGCGATGATATTGGCCCGAAAAATCGCACTGACAAACAAAGATCGTCAACAGCTTACGACGGATAGCGCTGTCCATGCGAAAGACAATATCCATCTTCAGGTAGAAGCATCGGGGCTCAAAAATCTCCTATTTATCGCAGATGAATCCTACAATCAGGGTATCATTGGGCTTATCGCCGGGAAATTAGTTGAAGAATTCTATCGTCCATCAATCGTTCTTGCAAAAGGAGAGGTGATATCAAAAGCATCAGCGCGTTCCATAAAGGGGTTTAATATCGTTGAGGCCATCCGAAAACAAAGTGATTTACTCATAGATGTTGGAGGACACCCAATGGCCGCTGGTTTTACAGTCGAGACAAAAAATTTAGAAGCACTCCAAAAGAGGTTAGAAGCTCTGGCTGATGCTGAATTAACGGAAAATATGTTGGTAAAATCGCTTCATATCGATGAGTATATTTCGCTTGTCTCAGCAACCGAATCGCTCTGGGCGACCATCTTAGACTTTGAACCATTTGGATTTGGAAATTTCCAACCGGTGTTTGTTTCAGAGGGGGTTATCATCGAATCAGTCAGGCAAATCGGAAAAGAACGAAAACACCTGAAACTTCTGGTATCTGACGCGAACCTAACTGGCGGAAGTTCGATAAAAATAGACGCGGTCGCATTTAACTTTGGCGAGTTGTTTTTTTCCGTAAAACAAGGAACATCGATAGATATTGCCTACACGATAGATATGAATGTGTGGAATGGAACGTCCACACTTCAGATAAAAATAAAAGATATTCATGTTCACCTTATAGATTAGCGCTATTTTTGGTATCATTAGAGTATGAATAGAACGTTAGCACTAGATTCAGTTTCATGTCTCGGTCAGGAAATCCTCTTACAGGGATGGGTAGGGAGCCGTAGAGATCACGGAAAAATTATGTTTCTCGATCTTCGGGACCGCAGTGGTATTGTGCAAATGGTTTCCAATAAATCTCTCGCAGATGTCAAAGTGGAATCGGTTATCGAAGTCAAAGGATTGGTAAAAAAGAGACCTGAATCGATGATCAATCCAAAATTGCCAACCGGTGAGGTGGAAATAGAAGTGCTTTCTATTGTTGTTCTTAGTACGTCAAAAGAACTCCCTATGCCTATAGATACAGCAGGACTGGATATTAACGAAGAAACTCGGCTTAAATATAGATATTTAGATTTGCGCAGGCCAAGGCTTCAGAAAAATATCCACCTCCGTTCAAAGTTTGTAGATCTAGTACGTCAATTTTTATTTGCCAATGATTTTACGGAAATAGAAACCCCGATGCTCACAAAATCTACTCCAGAAGGATCTCGGGATTTCTTGGTTCCTTCCCGACTTCAACCAGGGAAGTTTTATGCATTGCCACAATCGCCTCAACAATATAAACAATTATTGATGGTAGCTGGGTTTGAAAGATATTTTCAGATTGCTCGTTGTATGCGTGATGAGGATTTACGGGCGGATCGCGGATTTGAGCATTCTCAAATAGATTTGGAAATGAGCTTTGTAAACCGTGAAGACGTCATGAAATTTGATGAAGCCCTGATGATTCATGTTATCGAACATCTCGGGTATACCATAAAACAAAAACCGTTTCCGGTTATTTCCTACAAAGACGCCATGAAAACATATGGCGCTGATAAGTTCGACATGCGCACCGATGAAGATAAGGCAAAAGGCATTTTGGCATTTGCATGGGTTGTTGATTTTCCATTTTTTGAACGAACACAAAAGGATGGCGGTGCCGGCCGAAGCCTTGGCGAAGGCTGGACCTTTACACATAATCCATTCTCAGCTCCCAAACCAGAACATAAAGAGTGGTTGTTAAACGGGGAGCATATTGGAGACATTCTGACGACGCAGTACGACATGGTGTGCAATGGATATGAAGTCGGGGGTGGAAGTATCCGTAGTCATGAGTCAGAAGTGCTTACAAAAGTATTTGAAATCATGGGATATACCAAAGATACGATTCAAGAGCAATTTGGACATATGCTCGAGGCCTTTCAATATGGTGTTCCTCCACATGGCGGACTTGCCCATGGGATCGAACGATTGCTTATGACGATCACAGGAGAGCCTTATTTGAGGGAGGTTGTCGCATTTCCACAATCAGCCGGCGGAAAAACAAGTGTTATGGATGCGCCAAGTGCTGTAGATATATCCCAACTCATTGAGCTTGGCTTATCATCGTCTCAAAAACAATCTGGTGGAGGGGCAGTCTATGATCGTATTATCGCGACTCTAAAAAACGCGAGTGTTGGATATCAGACATACGAACACGTACACGTAAAAACTTCAGAAGAAGCAGCGGTAGTGAGAAACACGCCGTTAGCATGGGGTGCAAAGGCGATTGTTCTTTATGCCGACGATTCACCGATCATGGTCGTGGTAGGAGGGGATAGGAAAATAGATCTCAAAGGGTTCAAAAAATTATATGCGATCAAAGATTTGAGAATGGCTAGTCCGGATGAGGTAGAAAAAGTCACCTCGGTAACAATTGGTGCGGTTCCTCCCTTTGGTCATATATTTAGTATTCCTCTCTATATGGATGGAGCGATTCGCACGGGTGGCACGGTAGTCTTTAACGCAGGATTGCATACAAAATCAATTTCTATGTCTACTCACGATTACGAAATGGTTGCACATCCTATTGTAGGAGAGTATTCGATCATAAAATGATTTGATTCTCTGGCAAACATCTTACGCTTACCTATGGCAAAAAAGAAAAAATCCTCATTCGATAACAGATGGTATATTCAAAAAATAGATAGAATCCTATTTTTAGTAAGTTTTTTGATATTCATGCTTCTTGTTCCGACGCATAACGCGTATTTACAGCAGATTCTCAAGGTAGATATTGGCGCATCAGCCAAGGCAGTACAAACGCTTCCACCACCCGTTGCTCCATATCCCATCAATAGCTCGGGAATTGTGCCAGGAGGGGAAATAACCGCAACAGGGGTCGTCATATTAGACACTGCATCCGGTGTGTATGTGTATAAACGTAATGAGGAAGAATTATTATCCCCAGCCTCAACAACAAAAATACTTACTGCATTGGTGGCACTCGATTGGTATTCATTAGATGACGTGATTTCCGTAAAAACGGTTGCAAATGACGGGCAAGTTATGGGGCTTATTTCTGGTGAGCGCATGACCGTAGAAAATCTGCTCTATGGAGCACTTATTCATTCGGGTAACGACGCTGCATGGGCACTCGCGGAGGGGTATCCAGGTGGTATGGAAAAATTTGTCTTGGCCATGAATCAAAAAGCTAAAGTACTGCATCTGGATCACAGTACGTTCACAAATCCCGTTGGGTACGATGACCCGAATCATAAAATGACACCGATAGATTTGGCTCGGTTAGGGAATATTGCATTGGGCAATAAAATTATTGCAAAAATGGTGGCTATTCCTCAGATCACCGTATCGGATGTTACCCATACCTATTTTCATTCTTTGAAAAATGTTAATCAATTGCTGGGTAAAATTCCTGGTGTAGGTGGTATAAAAACAGGTTGGACCGAAGAAGCTGGAGAAAATCTCATTACAGTAGTTGAACGTGGAGGGCATCGCGTCATTATTGTCGTGCTCAAGAGTAAAGATAGATTTGCCGATACATCAAAATTAATCGACTGGGTATTTTCAACTATTCAGTGGAAAACATACTAAGCTTCCGCAACCCGCAACCCGCAACCCGCAACCCGCAACCCGCAACCCGCAACCCGCAACCCTATTCCGTCCATTCTCCAGATATCGCAGACACATACGCGATAAAACCGTTATCTCCTTCAAATACAAACACTGGTTGCAGATATATCTGCGGGTCAAAAGAATCGTAGTATGCGAGAGATACGCTCCGAACAGTTGCGGTAAGTGATCCTTTAGGATATTTTGCGATATACCCCTTTCCTTGTTGAAGCTCTTCCCACGCCATAGATGTGGTCTTTAGCGGATAAGTTGCTGTTGTTTGATAGTCTACAGGCCAATAGGTATACGCAAATTGGATAAGTCGCTTTTTTGCATTACTCGCGCCGGAAAGCATGATGGAAATTGGTGCTTCATCGTGTGTTGGGGTGACCACAAGCATGTCTCCGATGTTCTTACGGAAAAAGTCTATCCGGACTACATCGCTTTGCGAAAGGCTTGTTGTGGGTATCAGTTGATCGCTTAGTAGTCGCAAGTACGATATTGTTGCATTAGTATCATCTATATCATCATGGAGCAGGTCATTTGATTGAAGTGAGCTATACGCTTCGATCTTTAATGCTTCCGCTGAAGTGAAGTTTTTTTCAATAAAAAGCGATGCATCGCGTTCAAATGCATACCGTACGATGAAATTTTTCGAAACGATATCATACCTAAGTCTTCGGAGTTGATTTTCTGTATCATTAAATCGGTAGATGTTTTTATTTTCCTGTATGGCAGTGGGGTCGAACTGAAATTCTCGGGCAAACTCTTGCGCTCTATTAAGCCCGAGAAGGTTCGGGGCAGATTTTGGCATAAAATACACATTTGCCGAGGTCGATGCAATCGCGAGGGTTCCATCTATGGTTTCAAGTTGTAAAGTTGGTCTTGCAGATGATGATGCGACGCTCGGAAACTTGATTGCAGGCAGTTTACCAAATGCATGATTCGGCGGTGGCGCTTGAGGTGGAAATACGATAAACCATACGATCACTGCTATGCCCCAAAAAATTCGCAGGATAAAATAGCCAATAACACCTAAAATGGTCCAGTTTATCGTACGTCTTGTGTAATATGCTGTTTCAGTAAGCGACATATACAGTTATCCAAAATCCAAAATCCAATATCCAATATCCAATATCCAAACATCCCTAAATTGAGTATACGGTGGACTAATGATAGAATCAATCCATCATGACTCATGTTCGCACTCGGATAGCACCATCTCCAACAGGGCAAGATTTGCATATCGGAAACGCGTATACCGCGCTTATTAATTATGCGTTTGCCACAAAACACGGTGGAGAATTCTTGATCCGGATAGAAGATACAGATCGTACCAGGTTGGTAGAAGGGTCAGAAGCTAGAATTTTACAATCACTCTCCTGGCTAGGAATTCCTCATGCGGAAGGTCCTGATATTGGAGGACCTCATGCTCCGTATAGACAATCAGAAAGACTACCTCAGTATAAGAAATATGCGGAAGATCTCATTACCGCAGGGCATGCCTACTACTGTTTTTGCACACCACCTCGACTAGAGGAAATGAGAAAAAATCAGGAGGCGAATCATTTGCCACCTATGTACGATGGACTTTGCAAAACAATAGATCCCAAAGAATCAGAAACACGTGTGGCTTCGGGGGAAAAATACGTTGTACGGCTCAACGTTCCAGATGATGGGGTCACAAGTTTCCAAGATACAATCAGAGGTGAGATATCATTCGAAAATAAGCTCATCGATGATCAGGTGCTCCTGAAATCCGATGGATTTCCAACATACCATCTTGGAGTAGTGGTAGATGATCATCTCATGGAAATATCCCACATAATTCGCGGTGAAGAGTGGATCCCCTCTACGCCGAAACACATTCTTCTCTATAAATTTTTTGGATGGGAAGCTCCGGTTTTTGCCCATGTATCGGTGCTTCGCAATCCTGATCGCAGTAAATTAAGTAAACGAAAAAATCCTGTGTGGGTGGCAGATTATAAGGCAAAGGGTTTTCTCCCAGAAGCCATAAAAAATTATCTTGCTACCATGGCCTGGTCGTTCCCAGGTGGACGGGATATTTTTTCAGTAGCAGAGATGATAGAGAACTTTACTTTAGAATCAGTGCAAACGACGGCCCCAATTTTTGATACCGAAAAATTGCGTTGGATGAACGGGGAATACCTACGCATGAAGTCCGATGAAGATATTTCGAAGTTGATTTACGATTTTTATCCAGACAAAAAAATAGACGGGACACTTTTGGGAAAAATCATCCCGCTAATCCGCGATCGCATGAAGGTCCTTGGCGAATTTGATTCATTAGCTGGTTTTTTCTTTGATCGTCCAAAAGAGTTTGAACGTCCTCTGGATCATAAGGTACTTAATCTGCTTAAGGAACTTATAGAGAAGACGGAAAATAAACACGATATTCTTGAGGTTGCCGTGCGAAAATTAGCAGAAGATGAGGGACTCAAAGCAAAAGATGTCTTCATGGAGCTTCGAGTAGCAGTCACCGGAAAAACCGTTGGTCCACCTCTCTTGGAATCACTGGAAATTTTAGGAAAAGAAGAAACGCTCCTTCGATTATCACGTTAATCCAACACAATATCTTATTCGCTTATTTATTTATTGGATTATTTAGCTATTACCCCAAGTACTCCGACCAGTGGGTGTCGGTTTCTACAGTTAATTCCAAATATACTTTTTTACTTGTTGCAGTTTCAAGTTCTTTTCTCGCCGCCATGCTAATTTCTTTCACCATGTATCCGCCTTTTCCGACAATCATAGCTTTATATCGATCTGCATTAGTCAGTATCCTCGCTTTTATGAAAAGTGTGCCATTAGGTCGCTCAGTAGTTTCATCTACCACCGCAGTGAGGGAATAGGGGACCTCTTTACGTAAAAATAAAAATGCTTTTTCTCGTATGCATTCCGCGATAAATGTTTTGCTGTCCAAATTGAGGGCGGGTTGAGCGAGCGTCGACATGTCAACGATTTTTTCACCTTCTGGTAAATATTCAAAAATTGCATCCAAAAGCGTCGGGATATTTTTGTGCTCCAATGCGGAAATTTCCACAACCTCATCAAACTCATCTTCTAGAAACGTGTACTGAATCCTGTGCGATGGCTCTTTAACGTCAATTTTATTTATTACGAGTATTTTTTTAGCTTTGCTTTTTCGGACGATTCCCAGCACTTTATTTTCTTCGAAATCACGCTCTCTGGTATGGTCGATCATGTATATGACGACATTGACCTCTCCTTGCAGTGATTCTTCAGCTCGCATGTTTATGCGCTTTCCAATCTGGTCATTCACTCTTCCAAATATCCCAGGAGTATCTATAAACAGAATTTGGCCACGCTCGTCTTCAAAGACCGCTTCGAGATTAAACCGAGTTGTTTGGGGTTTAGGCGACGTTATAGATACCTTGTGACCAAGGATATGGTTGAGTAATGTGGATTTGCCAACGTTTGGCCTTCCGATAAGAGCGACAATTCCTGCTTGCATGTACCAATTGTACTATACTAAGAGGCTGTTCGCGAATTTCTTCTCCAGAAATGAGTGAATACAGCCTCTAGTGCCCTAATGATATGGAGGAAAGGCCTAAGAGGCTGTTCGCGAATTTCTTCTCCAGAAATGAGTGAATACAGCCTCTAGT
>CAYHHA010000008.1:0-15564 GCA_964356315.1 uncultured Gammaproteobacteria bacterium | reverse complement strand
GGCCTAAGAGGCTGTTCGCGAATTTCTTCTCCAGAAATGAGTGATTACAGCCACTAGTGCCCAAAGATGTGAAAGAGGGCCTAAGAGGCTGTTCGCGAATTTCTTCTCCAGAAATGAGTGATTACAGCCACTAGTGTCGCATCCCAATTTGAGTTCTATTATACTGTAAATAAGGGATGTGACAGACTTTTTGCGTATGAAACCGAAGACAGATGAAGAGCTTGTTTTAGCTATCCAAAACGGGGACATCAGCGCGTATGAAGACTTGGTAAAGAGGTACCAACAAGGGGTATATGTTTTTGTCATGAGGATTCTGCATGACGAAATGATTGCTTCTGACATTACTCAGGATTCTCTGGTAAAGGTATATTTGACGATAGACTCTATTGATGTTGGCAGAAAATTTTCGACATACTTGTTTGAAATAGCGAAAAATGCGTCATTTTCTTTTCTTCGTAAACAAAAACGCCTCGTACCAATCGACGCAGTTTACGATATCGAAGAAGACGAGTCGTTTATAGAGCAGTATTTGAGAAAAGATCTATATGAGCAAGTCCATGCTTCAGTGCAAAAACTGCCCGAAAAATATAAACTAGTCTTATCACAGTACTATTTCGATGATATGACGTATGATGAGATAGCAACGTCACTTAGGATGCCAGTAAATACGGTTCGGACTCATTTAAAAAGAGCAAAAGAAGCATTCAAAAAAAAATTCAACTTATGAAACGAGTAGACATATCATCATCAGTTATGAAACATATCGCCCAAGAAGAGCGAATCCGTATATCTCTATGGTTCAAATATTTTATAGGTACGATTTCTATCCTGTTAACAGGATTTATTATTTCATTTGTACTCATAGTTCAAGATTTATTGGCAAAAAAAGCTTTTGATTTATTGGAATTATTTTCCCAGGATGCAGAAATTATTAGTGAATTTTGGCAGGAAGCATTGCAAACATTTTTGGATGAAATTCCACAGAATTTATTGCTTCTGTCTGTTCTGTGCGTTGTTATGTTTTGTATTATGATTTTTATCACGAGAAAAAAACGACATCAAATACAAAATAAGATGAAACATCTTGATAAATATTCATAATACTGTGACAATACCAGTGCAGATAATAGAAAGGAACATATGACAAAAAAAGGAAATATCATATTGTTAGTATTCGTGTGCGTGTTTGCCAGTGTGGTTTCATTCATGCTTATAAAGCAAAAAAAGGATTCAACATTTCAGGGAATTCTTGAAAATCAAGTTCAAAAAGGTGATGGAGAAACCAATCAAGAGGTGGTGTCTACACAAGGCACGACGACTACTGTTCTGGCTCCCACAGAAACCATAAAAGAAGTAGCCGAGATTAGTTTAACAATTTCATCACCAACTTCGGGTTCAAAAACATCTATGCCAAAAGCTACAGTAAATGGGAAAACAGCACCAAAAGCTGAAGTATTTGCAAATGAAGCCGAAGGGGTGGCTGATGCGAATGGAAATTTTTCTTTATCCGTCATCCTTGATGATGGAGATAATTCTATTATTGTTACCGCTGTAGACGAAAGTGGAAAGGTGGCTGAAAAAGAAATTATAGTTACCTATGATGCAGGGGAGTAAGATCAGTATGACGTCTGAAACGAGCGGGTAAGCCTTAGCTTGGACTGATGCAGTTTTGATTGAATGAAACTTTTTGCAATGCTCATGCGTATTACTATATAGAAAGGTGCATATATGAAAACACTATCAATAGCATTATCAATCGTATACATGGTGAGTTTATTGGCATCAACCAATCCTGTTCATGCAGAAACGCTTCGAGAAGCTCGCAAAGACGTAGGAGAAGCAAAAAAAACCCTCATTCAGGAACGTAAAGATCTCAGGCTCGATATACGGGAAAAAGTTGCCTCAAGAGTGGCATCCGTAAAGGCGTTTTTTAAGTCTCGCGTCGATGTTGGTTCAGGAAAACTGAACTCGATAAATGGCACAACCCTTACAGTGGAAAAAGATGGGAAAGTCTACACAGTTTTAACTGGAGCATTCGATAAATGTACTTCAAAATTCCGAAAACGATTTTGGGGGACTTCTTCTATTTCTGAATTCACGGTTGGAGATCTCTTAAATGTTTCAGGGCGTTTTCAGGATGAAGCGAAAACCACCATAGAGGCGTGTGTTATCAGGGATATATCAATTCAAAAACGATTTGGAGTCTTTATTGGAGAAGTCCAATCTGTGCAAAGCACAGGGTGGATCATGACAACGGTTGGAGAAAAACGAGCAAATCAGACTGTTACCGTTTCTTCGACTACAAAGTATACCGACAGAAAAGAACAGTCAATCACACAAAGCGATATCAAAGTTGGACAGCGGGTTCGCGTAAAGGGCTTATGGAATCGAACGAATAACACCGTCACAGAGGTCACCCAGGTAAAGAATTATAGCCTGCCTCTTAAGCCCACAGTAAGCGTTACAAGCGCTCCTACCGTGACGCCAACGCTTACGCCGACTGTGACCGTATCACCATAAGAATCGATGGATCTTACCACTCAAAAAATATCAGATTTCCATCGCGAAATATTTTCTTGGTGGACGTCACATCGCAGAGATCTTCCTTGGCGACATACCCACGATCCATACAAAATTCTTGTATCGGAGGTCATGTTGCAACAGACACAGGTGAGTAGAGCACTTCCTAAATATCATGAATTTCTGCAAGTATTTCCAACTATTCAAGAACTTTCAGATAGCCCACTATCTGCAGTGCTTTTAGTTTGGAAAGGGATGGGATATAACCGCAGAGCACAATACCTCCAAAAAACAGCTCGAGAAATAGTAAATAAATATACTGGGCATTTCCCTACAGATGAAAAGCAATTATTATTACTGCCTGGAATCGGGCTGTATACCGCTCGAGCAATTCAGGTGTTTGCATGGAAAAAAGATGTCGCGATGGTAGACACCAATATCCGTCAAATTATCACACAGTATTTTTTCAAAGGGGTAGATCAGCCAGCCAAGGTTATTCAGCAAACAGCCGATACTCTCATTCCCATTGGAAAATCATGGGAATGGCATCAGGCGCTTATGGATTACGGAGCGATAGCAATACCAAATAGTAGAGATGTAAAAAGAAAAGATCAAAGTGTAGTAACAAAGAAAAAAATTCCGTTTCGCGATTCGCCACGATTTATCCGCGGGAAGATAATAGATATACTTCGTGAAGGACCCTCAAGAGAAGATGAGATTATCCAAAAAATATCTCAACTCGCAAACAAACCCAAGGATTTTATTGTTACCGCTTTTAATTCGCTTCTCAAAGATCAGCTTATAGAGCGATTAGATCCTGGACATATTCAGCTTTCTGAGAAGTAATGTTTTCTTCGCAATGAGGTATGTAACAAGAAGCGTTCCACTCAATACATATACGCTTTCATATATCCAATTGGCACGGAATTTTGTCATGACCAGATCCAAAAAAATGAAATGGACAAAAAATATTGTATAAGAATTTTTACTGATAAACGTGACACCTCGTATAATATTTTTTGAAGATATTGAAACGGTTTGTGTCAGCCAAAGAATTATAAAGGTAAACGTTGCCCCATACGATAAGTAGGAGATATCTGGCGGATATTTATGATTGGAAAATGCAAAAGGAAGTTCAGGTCTGCCAAGTAGCATAAAAAATGCAATCCAAATGACAGCACACACAGATGTTCCATACGCCGAAAGTTTTCTAAAGTTTTTCAATCCATTTTTCTCAAAATCACTATAGATAAAACCGAGGGCGGCAATCGATGACCATGGGATCCATGCGACGAGTCTCGAGTATGTTGAAGGGATTCTGAAAAATGCGGTTAGTGATACAAATAGAAGTATCGATATCGCGTATATCCGTCCGTATGATTTACTACGCACAATGTATAAAAGTAATGGAGAAAGCATGGCAAGTTGTATAAACAGGAGCGGGAGCCAGCCAAAATCAACTCCTCCAGTTAATGTCATATTTTGTATAAAAAATGGCATAGTCTTTTTCCAACCGTATCCCAGAAAATATGAGGGGAAAACATTCATAAGAAACGCATGAACAATCAGGTATATAAAATATGGTTTATATAGCCGTAAAAACCGCTTATAAAACCAACCAAAAGAAAAATTATCTGTGGAAGAAGCTCTCGAATTTGCATACAAATATGCGGAACTAAAAACAAGTCCGACTACGACAAAATGCGAATAATTCCATAACCACCATGTGGTTTTTTCGCCCAGATGATACGCCAGGACATGGGTCAGTACAACGATAATTGTCGCGATGGCCTTGATGACATCGATATGGAAATGACGAGAGTTTGGAATGTCCATTTACGAAATATTTACAATCGTATAGCTCTTTACGCCGGACGGCGCCTGCATGGTAGCGATATCTGTTTTTCGTTTTCCCATAAGTGCTTTCCCGAGTGGGGAGATATGAGAAATGGTATGTTTTGTTGGATCTGATTCATATCCTCCGACAATAGTATAGGTATACGTATTTTTTTCATCTTGAATCTCCACCGTGCTACCTATGTCCACTATCCCGTTATTGGACGATTCAACGATGATTGCGAGTTTAACAAGTCGTTCAACTCTGCGTATTCTGCCATCAAGAAATGTTAATCGCTGTCTCGAGGCTTTGTAATATCCGTTTTCACTTAGATCACCCATTTCGCGAGACTTTCGTAAATGCTCAACTGCTTCAGGTCTTTCCGAAAGCAATTTTGCTTTTTCTGTGAGTATTTGTTCATACCCTTCTTTGGTAAACGGTATGCGAGCTTCTTTTTTTCTGAGTATTTTTTTCATACCTTACACGTGTGGATTTGTCAGAAGTTGTAGAATAGTATTTTTCAGTGAATCTATTGCTTCTTGATCATATATCGAAGAAATAAATACTTTGAATCCAAGTTTTTCAAAAAAAGTTTTCGTTTTTTCGTATACCTTTTTTTCTACGAGATCTGTCTTTGTTAATAATATATACTCTGGTTTTTCTATCATCGTTTTGCTGAACTTTTCAAGCTCTTTTCTGATAATGTCGTATGTCTTTTTAGGGCTGGTTATAGATGCGTCTATGCAGTGAAGTAATATCTTTGTTTTTTCGATATGTTTCAAAAAATTTATTCCTAACCCTTTGCCGTCAGAAGCTCCTTGGATGAGTCCGGGAATATCAGCGATAGGATGAGTTCCGAGCATTCCAATGGTTGGTTCAAGGGTAGTAAAAGGATATGCGCCTACTGCGGGTTTAGCGTTTGTAAGTACAGACAATATGCTACTTTTTCCGGCATTAGGTAGACCGATAAGCCCGATCTCTGCGATGAGTCGAAGTTCAAGAAACAAGTGTCGTTCATCTCCTGGTTTTCCGTGCTCAGCTGTTGTCGGTGTTTGATTTGTAGCGGACTTAAACGCGATATTCCCAAGTCCTCCAGCTCCGCCTTTGGCTATCAGTAATTTTTTTGTTTCATTTACTATTTCGAGAGTTTTTCCAGTATCTTCATCGGTAATTCGTGTGCCAAGAGGTAAATAGATCGTAATATCGTCGGCATTTCTCCCGAACATTTTTTGCCCCGCTCCGTCTGTTCCACTGTCAGCTTTAACAATTTTTTTATATCGGAAATCTGCTAAATCTGTTAAGTTATGGGATCCACAGACGTAGATATTTCCACCATTGCCTCCATGACCACCGTCAGGACCGCCTTTCGCTGTTTGACCATTACGCAAAAGATGAGCAGATCCATTTCCGCCATTTCCAGCTTTGATTGTGAGCTTTACATTATCTATGAGCATGTATCTATTGTACCATGTATCGCGACGAGAAGGACTATTTTACGATATGGTAATACTCATATAATTGCATAGAGTAATAAAACCAAAGCGGAATCCAAGCAGTAGGGAACGATTTTCTGAAAGAATAGAGTTGTGTTTTATACGAATAAAGTGCCAGTATACGGTAAAAGATATTGCTACCAATCCAAATTCTCATATTTGGGAAAACTCGCTTGTTTGCGTATGCAGTGTCTTTGGCCATATGCTCAGGTAATTTGATAAGAGATAAGACTCTTTTTGGAAGGGATGCGTAAAGCAACGAGATGGTAGTAAATTTGTTCTTTACCAAATTGGTCAGTATTTCCGATGTTACGATATGGTCTTCATGTCCGTAGAGTCCAGCAAGGTCATAGGTCACGATGCAATCAGGTTGTAATTCAACAACTTTTTTTTCAAGGTATTCAGTCAACTCCCTTCTTTTTTTTGAAAGTTCGCCATCGCCGAAATCTTCTAGTATCGTTTTGATAATTCCAAGGTGTTTCGTTGCGTGTGCTAATTCCTCTTCCCGAATTGACTTTAATGAAGTATCCAGGTGCGCATCGTCATTTCCTTTTTCGCCTTTGGTTAGGACAATAAGGGATATTTCAGCGCGTAGATCTGCAAAATTCTTCAGTAGTCCTCCTGATGCGAGTGTTTCATCATCTGGATGGGGATAGACAACCAATATTTTTTTGTACTGTTTTATAGATTTAGTCGGAACTCGAAAATCGTTGGAAATAAAAAACCCTATTGCCCAAAGGAGAAAAAATATTAGAACAAAGAAATATATACTGATCATGTGAGTATAGTATACTAGATACATGAAATATGTTGCACTCCTTCGTGGGATAAATGTAGGTGGGAATAATATTATAAAAATGGAAGACCTGAAACGGGTCTTTATAACCTGTGGGTTTACAAAAGTAGCAACTCTGATTCAATCAGGAAATGTCATATTCGAGTCAGGTATCCAGGATTCACTGCAAATTACCGAGAAGATCGAACAATCATTATCAAAGGCTTTTTCTTACTCGTCTACAGTGATTATCCGATCCCAAAAAGAATTGAAAAAAATTCTCTACAATGTTCCAACACAGTGGAAAATCGAACACGACCTTCGTTGTTATATTTTGTATGTGAAAGCCCCTTTGACAGCAGAGGATGTGGGAAAAGAAGTAGAACTTCATGAAGGGATTGATTTTTTATCAGTCGGTGAGGGGGTGTTGTACATGTCTACAACAATGGATGGGTTGACCAAAAGTAAGTTCGCTAAATTAATTGGGAAAAAAGTATATAAAGACGTTACGATAAGAAATTTTAAAACTTCGAGATTGATAGAAGAGATAATGAATAGTTAACTTTACCCAGAAAATTCCTCGAGAGTATTGACCACAAAGACGATGGCTCTATTTGGATAGTTTTCACCAGTGATACAGTGGTGGTAGTATCCGTTTTCACCGAGCATGTATTTTTGTACATACTCGGTGAATACTAAATTTCCCCAATTTGAAATTTAGTTTAATTGACTATGTGTTCTATTATCATGCTCTCCTATTTTTTTGAGCTCATGTGTGGATGACTTTTCAGATACCTTTAATTCACGTTTTTCACCATGTGCTTCTACATGAATTTCTATATGTGTTTCCCGTTTGTCTTCATGCTCTTCATTTTCTTCAATTTCATCTTTTGACTCATCTTCTAACTCATCCTCTAATTCGTCCTCATGAGATTCATCTATGTCATGGTCTTCAGAATCTTCGACTTTTGGACTTGGCGTTGGCGTAGTTGATGGTGTCGTTATGGGTGTTGGCGTTGGGCTCAATATCGGGCCTGGAGTCGGCGTAGTAGTACCAGGCGTCGGTGCTACTGGAGGTGTGTAGATATATGGACTCATGCGTGAAACGTTCGACCCATGTTGCCCTACAAATACGCTCGTCATATCAGTTGCACACTGAAAAAATCCAGCAGGACCTGTGAGGGTGGTTCCTTGTGGTCCAGAATGCATTGTTCCAAGAGGGGTTACATCATATTGCACACCAAGAATTGTGATGATGCATTTGTCAGCAGGAGTTGCCGCAAATATTTTTGACATTGGGCTGGTTTTATACAGTGTAAAGCTTAGCGCAACGGAGCTAAGCGCGAGAGATGTTACCATTACTACATTGCGGGTTGAAAAACCCTGAGAGAACATGTTTGTATTTTTCATATGAAAGTACTATACGAAATGCAACATGAAGAAGAGATTAACACGTGTTAGGAGAGTTTTTATAAAATAATTAAACTTTTTTTGCGATAATTTGAGTCACTCGATTCTGATCGATAGTTTTCACTTCAAATATATATTCACCTATGATTAAGGTTTCTAAAGGCTCAGGAGTATGTCCAAGCTGTCCTGATATAAGTCCTCCGATTGTCGTATATTCACTCGGTTGTGTCGGGAGTTTAAATTTTGTTCTGACACTTTCCACAGATGCGAGACCATCAACGACGTACGTGCCGTTTTTTTGACGTTGGATTTCTTTATATGGTATTTCGAATTCATCCTGAATTTCACCTACCAAGCTCTCTATGATATCTTCAAGCGTTACTACCCCTGCTGTTCCTCCATATTCATCATTCACGATTGCTATATGCACCCGTTTTTTTCGCATATCCAGCAAGACATCATCTATGCGTCTTGACTCAGGAACTTGCAATATTTCTCTGATTAATTTTGTTTGAGTAATTTTTATTTGTTCAAATCGCTTGGTTGTGTCTGTTTTTGCACTGGAGAAAAGATGTTTATAAATTTCTTTTATATGAATAAATCCTACAATAGAATCTATAGACTTTTCGTACACAGGGAATCTGCTATGGAGATTTTGCTCAGCGATAGGCAAAAGTTTATCAAATGTAGTTTGAGTATCAAATGCGATGATGTTTGTTCTGGGAATCATAATTTTCTTGACGGGCAAATCAGCGAACTTTAGAACACTGTAAACCATCTCTGCCTCTTCTTTTTCTATTGCGCCTTCACTTGCACTTTGAGCAAGGATAAGTTTGATTTCCTCTTCTGAATGAACAATTTGATGGCTCGTAGATGATTTGAATCCGATAAGTTTTAGAACAAGAAGTCCCGTTCCATTCAAAACCCAGATAAATGGCTTGAATATCGTAGCAAAAAGCGTCAAAGGGGCTATGATAAGAAGCGCAGTTCGTTCTGATTTTTGCAACGCTATGCTTTTGGGAGCAAGTTCTCCGAGCACGATATGAAGAAACGTTATAATCATAAATGCGATAACTACTGCGGCCGCATGAGCTCCTATGAGAGCTGTCTCAGGAGATAAAAAATTCAGAAAAATTGGCTCAAAATAATGAGCGAGTGCGGGTTCTCCAATCCATCCAAGAGCGAGAGAAGAAATGGTGATTCCTAATTGTGTAGCGGATATGTATGTATCCAGATTGATAAGAGCTGTCTGGACAAGTTTCGCAGCTGCATTGCCTCGTTTAACGAGCTCATCGATGCGAGTTTTTCTAATGGCGACGAGTGCAAATTCAGACGCTACGAAAAATCCGTTTAATAATACGAGAAGTAGTACGAGACCGATTTGCCAAAATAGTTCCATGAATACTATAGAGTATACCAGTTTTCTCTTTAAAGGGAGTATAGATTGCTTAGATTCATGAATGTGAATATAATAAGGTATATGGCAACAACTATAACCACTTCACAGTCTTGGTTTTCTCGTTTAGGGTCTTCAGTTAAAAATGTATTTTTGGGATTTATTCTGGTTATAGGATCAATATTTCTTCTATTTTGGAACGAAGGCCGTGCGGTAAAGACAGATCAGAGTCTAAAAGAGGGCGCCTCAATAGTTGTTTCTGTTAATCCTGAGTCAAAGGAGCAGGTAAACGATGGGAAGCTCATCCATTTTTCAGGGGTAGCAAAAACACCCAGCACTCTTACAGATATCGAATTTGGTGTTGGAGTAAATGCTCTAAAGTTTCAAAGAATTGTAGAGACATATCAATGGGAAGAAGATTCCAAATCAGAAACAAAAGAAAAACTTGGTGGTGGGACAGATACGACAACAACTTATACCTATGCTAAAAAATGGGATGACTCTCTTATAGACTCGACCTCATTTCAGGAAAAAGAAGCTCATCAAAACCCGACGTCTAAAAAATTTGAAAATAAAGAATGGTTCGCAGAAAACGTAAGCATAGGATCATATGTTTTATCGAAAGAATTATTAGAATCACTCTCAGGATATCAGCCATTTACCATTACCCAAGAAATGCTCAGTTCCTTGCCGTACGCTACGCAGGAAAAGTTAGGGCTAACCGGAAACATGATTTATTATCAAGCAAGTACATCTTCAGAGCCAGTTATTGGAGATACTCGAATTAAATATGAATATATTGCCCCACAAGAAATCAGTGTAGTGGTGAAACAATCAGGAGAGTCTCTTATTCCCTATACAACAAAAAACGGTCGCACGATCAGCATGATACAGCTAGGATCTCACTCAGCAAAAGAGATGTTCGATGCAGCTGTATCAGGAAATATCATGATGACTTGGATTATTCGAGCTGCGGGATCTATCATCATGTATATTGGTGTATCATTGGTGTTTGGAGTGCTTCCAACGGTAGCGTCGGTCATTCCTTTTGCAGGCAGGCTTGTCGGAGCTGGTGTCTCAATGATAGCGGGCCTATTTACGCTCATAGGATCCACGGTCACGATTGGTATAGCGTGGATTTTCTATCGCCCACTCATTGGAGTGCTCCTATTCTCTTTTGCCATAGGATGTATGTATTTGATTATTAGGGCTTTCAAAAAAACTTCCATAAAAAAATAATCCGTTAAAAAAAGATTAGATCCATATATCGAGGGAAAGGGAATGCTTCAATTTCCCTCTAGATAAACCATTATCGCTGGGCCTTATCAGGAAGATTTTCCTGTTTCGGGTTAAAGAGAATTCATGTTGATTTTAGTTCCACCAGATCCCAGAGGTTGCCATAGAGGTCTGAAAAAACTGCCACAGTTCCGTACGGCGCTTCGCTGGGTTTTCGAATAAACGTGATTCCAAGTGCTAGCATTTCATTATAATCTCTCCAGAAATTGTCTGTGTAGAGAAAGAGAAATACCCGTCCGCCAGTTTGATTGCCGATAAATGATTTCTGTTCGGGTTTGGAGGCGCGGGCAAGGAGTAGATTTGCACCCGTATTATTGGGAGGAGATACAACTACCCACCGCTTTTCCTGTTCCGGCTGATGTGTATCTTCAATCAGAATAAAATGAAGTTTCTTTGTATAAAATTCTATCGCTTCGTCATAATCCTTTACCACGAGTGCGATGAGACTTAGAGATTGTTTCATAATAGTATTTTACAGTAATAGCATGGTTCCGAAAACGACGATGAGGGCTCCCGTGATTTTCTGCAGCATATTATCAGTTTCTTTGAGAATAATCAGAGCTAACAGTACGGTGACTATCGTTTGTGTTGCCATAAGAGGTCCTATCTGCAAAGCATTCCGGCCGACCTGATATGCCAGAAATGCACACAAAGAAGCGATAGTGTCGTTAAAAGACACAAGGGTGATATTTGCAGCACGCTTGGGTTGCAGGTAAAACGATAATTTGTAAACGGTACCCGGACGAATTATCAAAAGTGCAGTAACGATAAAAACAGAGGAATACACAATATACGATAATGCGTCAAAATTGCGGAGGATATAAAACGAAATAATGTCTGCAAATGCATATCCGAAAGCCGCTAAGAGTACATAGAGCGCACCTGAATTAAGTACGAATTTCCCTTTTTTCCATTGAGATATGGTAACACCGGATAGTATTGCAGCTGCGCCGATAAATTTTACAATTGTCAGAGATTCACCCAAAAATACTATTGCTCCGATGATGGACCATAATCTGGATGAGGTCAGAAGAATGGTGTGTTCGGATGCTTCAATGAGTTTCATGCCTTTAAACGTGAAGATCGTAGCAGTTGCTCCGAGAATGACCATAGGAATAAAGAGGAGTAATTGATCATACGTAAAAAATGGGTGCAGTCCGCCACGCAGCAGTACAAGGATAAAGGCAAATAATCCGGTTAACGCACTGAATATCACCGTCTGCGCATAAGCGTCTGAAGTATCATCTTTCATGAGCACACGATGAAGCAATCCATTAATTGAAAAAAGAAGAACAGTGATCCCAACCAGTATTTGCCATGACATGAGGTCAGTATAACAGAGGAGCTTATCTAAATTTGCGCAAAAAGTACCACGTAATTCTTTCCATATACTTTTGCGCAGGCAGGACAGGTTGTATAGGAGAAATATATTTTTTTCAGTACCTGTTTTTTCTCTTTAACATACTGTGTCATTTCTTCTGCCCATTTTCCAGCGTTCTGATACGGGCCTTCAAACACTTTTGTTAAAAATGTTCCGGAGAGTGTCGTCATTTTTGCGTCCGGAACAGTTTTCGTGACTCCGATATAAATGTCTGCCCCCCAAAGAGAATTCTCGTCTGTGAGCATTAGCTGTTCTTTAGACTTAGCGCCTGCTTTTTCAATAAATCCCATATTTTTTACCATTTTCCTATTCATATTTAGTGGGATATGGAAAAAACTGGTCAAATGATCGATAACAAATAATTTATCCTTCCATGTTATCTCTTTGTTATCCCATGGCCTTGGATCAAATTTTTCGCAACACCCTGTAGATTTCACATCATCATTGTTCATAGATACCTCCGAGTACAAGCATAGTACTTCTTTTCAATATTTCTATAACATGATTATCTACAACTTTCTAAAAGCAGGTACAATATCTCTATTGGTGATAGAATATGTAGTATGAAAACCGCAGGAATTATCGGAGGCTTAGGGCCAGAAACCACCGCTCAGTTTTATCTTGAGTTAATTTTCGATGCGTTCAAAAAAAACGCCAAAGAGCGTCCACCACTGTTGATTTGGAGTATTCCGCTTGCCTATCAAATAGAAGAGGATCTCATAACAAAAGCAGAGGGAGAAGATAGGTATATACCATATCTACAAGATGCGGCGAAGCGGCTTGAAAAAGGCGGGTCTGATTTCATCGTTATTCCGTGCAATTCTGTCCATATATTCATAGATCAGGTACGAAGTTGTGTGAAAATTCCAGTTCTCAGTATCGTTGAAGAAACTGCAGAGTTCCTTCGGCAAAAGGGGATAACGGGAATTGGTCTTCTCGCCACAAAATCAACTATAGAAAAAAAATTATATCAACAAAAGCTCCAAAAGCAGGATATTGCCATAACGTTACTAGATGCAGCAGATCAAGAACGCATAGGGTTTCTTATAAATAATCTAGTAACCAATAGATACGACGATATTGATCGGGCAGAATTAGTTTCCATTATAAAAAACATTTCGAAAAAAGAAGTGAGAGATATAATACTCGCATGTACTGATTTGCAATTATTAACACCAAAAGTAGATGGTGTGAATATTTATGATTCAATGGCTATTTTAGCCGAAGCGACAGTACGAGAAATTCTAGGTGAGTAGCAATTCGGTCATATATGAATATTAGTAAAGGGTTTTTATATTCCTCACTCGCGTCGCTAGCATGGGCGGTGAGTATTGTCCTTCTGCGAATTCTTCTGCAAAACGGCGAGGATGTATATAACGTCGTATTTTGGTCATCTTTTATCGCATTGCCGTATTGGATCTATCAGTTTTCTAAATCTCGCGATGAGTTGCGTCGTATTCAGAAACGTGATGTGTATATTATTCTCGGTATGGGAATAATTTCAACCGTTTTTATCAGTGTCACCGAGTCTCTAGCGTTAAAATATAGCCCTGCGATAAACTATTCATTTCTGATCCGTACAGTAATCGTTTTTACATTCGTATTTGCATATCTTTTTTTGGGAGAAAAAATTTCCAAAAAGAAAATCATTCTTGGGACAATTATGCTAACCGGTGCGTATATTTTGTCAACAAATGGAAAGGCAATTTCATTTTCAGTGGGTGATGGATTTACGATACTTGAGGCCGCGCTTATAGCGTTCGGAAATAATGTGTTAGGAAAAATGTCCACAAATCGAATGAGTGTAAATTTTAGTTCATCGAGTATGCAGTTGGTAGGCTTTATTCCTATTTTGCTTATCACCGTGATGTATTCACGAATTACAATTCCAGTATCGATCACATGGATTGTCATACTGACTATTTTATATATTGTTATTACTCGACTACGATTTACTGCGTATAAGCATGCGTCAGCTTCATATATTACAATGATATTTTCATTTACACCCGTATTTGTTTCTTTTATGGCCATCCCTTTGTTACGGGAATATATGACACCGATTCAAATAATTGGAGGACTGCTCATAATACTTTCAGGAATACTCGTTGAGAAATTGCATATATAATTCTATGACCACGATATATATAAAAGAAAAAATATATTCAAAACTTCAAGGCACAGAACAGCCCCTTGAGATGGGGGAGTATGAAAAATGTAGATTTATACATTGCGATTTTTCAAATACTCAATTTTCAGGATATATATTTACCGATTGTGAATTTGAAGGATGCAATGTGAGCTTAGTTACGTTGCAAAAAACGGCATTTAGAGATGTTACGTTTACCGATAGCAAGCTATCAGGACTTCAGTTTGAAAACTGCAATGAATTTGGGTTATCATTCAGTTTTACACACTGCATACTAAACAACGCATCTTTTTTTAATATGCATATCCGAAATACCCAATTTAAAAACTGCGAAATCCATGATACAGATTTTTCCGAGTGTGATGTGTCCGGATCACTTTTTGAATATTGCGACCTCAACGGTTCCACATTTAACCGTACGAACTTAGAAAAAGCAGATTTACGTACGTCATATAATTTTTCAATTGATCCAGATAAGAACCGTATAAAGAAAGCGAAGTTTTCAGTCAGTGGAATTATTGGGCTTTTGAGAAAATACGATATACTGATAGAGTAGAATGTCTGCGTGGAGGGCAATGCTATGAGCGATGTAAAAATACATTCAAGTTGGAAAAACGCCTTACAGGTAGAATTTGAAAAGCCGTATTGGCAGTCGTTAACAAGCGCTGTCAGAGAGCAGTATAAAACGAAAACGGTCTATCCACCCGCGTCGAGCGTGTTTCGAGCGTTTGATCTGTGTCCCATGGATCAGGTGAAGGTGGTTATTCTCGGCCAAGATCCCTATCATGGGGATCATCAGGCAAACGGATTAAGTTTTTCCGTAAACGATGGCATCAAGCTTCCTCCGTCACTTCAAAATATTTATAAAGAGATAAAAAATGATCTGGGGATTGATCCACTCCCGTCAGGCGATCTGACTCGTTGGGCCAATCAAGGCGTATTGATGTTAAACAGTGTGTTAACGGTGTTGGCAGATACTCCAGCTTCTCATGCAGGTCTTGGATGGGAAGAATTCACAAGTAGTGTCATTTCCTCGTTAAACGCGAAGAGGGATCATATCGTGTATATGTTGTGGGGACGGTACGCTCAACAAAAGGGCGAGGTAATAAATAGAGAAAAAAATCTGGTTCTTACTAGTGCCCACCCTTCTCCATTCTCAGTCACCAAATTTTATGGAAACCATCATTTCTCAAAATGTAATGCCTACCTCATCGAGCAGGGTGTTGCTCCAATCGATTGGAAGTAAAAATGATTGAGTTAAGTGACGTTTTGTGTTGGTTTTTGCCGTCTATTTAGCAGATAATTAA